>JAFDWF010000009.1 GCA_018268575.1 Actinomycetota bacterium | reverse complement strand
TGAAGCTCCACCGCCATCACCTCGCCCTCGCCGCAGGGTGAGGCGGGGCGGTCGACCCCGGATCGGGCTCGATGCGCTCCGATGCCGAGGGGTTCATGCGACAGCCTCCATGGCAGGGTCAAACTACGCAGCGTCTTCGTGACCGTGGAGGAGGCGTGGGACCGGTGACGTCTCCCTCACGTCTCCCGCGCACTTCCCGGCGTCTTCGTGACCTCCCGCCCCTCCGGGCCTGATGTGCCCGCCCGAACCCTTGGCCGTCTCCTCGAATCCCGGCCTTCTCGGAGGCGGCCACAGCCTGCCAGGGTCGCCTCCGAGAAGGCCGCGTCCCTCGCGTCATCCGGGCGCCAGCCGGCGACGGCCCGCCCCTTCAGCGTGGCCCCCGTAAACCGCTCCTACTAACTGCGCTTCTTCGGCAGCGTCCGGAACACCACGTCCCAGAGCGGTGAGGAGACGCCGTAGCCGTAGCGGTGGTCCTGGAAGTGATGGCGCATGTGCGCCTCACGGAGCTTTTTGCCGGCTTTCGATTTGGGCACGAAGTGGTGCACGTAGTAGTGCATGTAGTCGTAGATGAGGTAGCCCAGCATGAAGCCGCCGAAGGCCGGGTAGGCGGCGTTGCCGAGCACCGCGAAGAAGCCGAGGAAGAAGAGTGCCGCGAGGGGGATCGAGACCGAGGGCGGCATCACCAGGCGCAGCTTGTCGTTGGGATGATCGTGGTGGATGCCGTGGATGATGAAGTGCATCCGCCGGCCGAAGGCGTTGTCGGGCTCCCAGTGGAAGACGAGGCGATGGAGCCAGTACTCGGTGAGGGTCCAGAAGGCGAGGCCGCCGAGCGAGATCAGGATCAGCTGCCAGGCCGACCAGCCCTTCGTCGCCCCGATCCACTCCGCCGCGATGATCACCGGGATGAAGATGATCGCCGGGATAACCGGGTGGACGCGGGAGAAGAAGTTGAGGAATTCGCTCTTGAAGAGCGGTGGCGAGGCGGCCAGCCGTTCAGTCCGTTCGTGAGCCTCCATCAACGGAAATATTAGCTAGCGCCGCGTCGGTGGCGTCCACCCTCTCTGGTTGGCCCTCTCCGCGCCCGGCGGCGTCCTCGACCGCTCGACGTGGCGCTGCCACGCCTTCGGGTCTGCGTCCTTGCCCGACGCGGCGATTGCTGCGCCAGAACCGGGCACACGCCACCGACGCGGCGCTGTGGCCCGGTTCGGCCGGGGCCGTCCCGCAAGACGCAGGAACTCTGTGAAAGGCCTGTGACGAGAAGATTGCGATTTGCGGGTTCGCGCCCGACGTGCCCGGCGCCCGGTTGCTTTCATGCCCCGGGCCGATGCCGCGCAAGCCCAAAGCCCCCACCTGCGAGGACTGTTATTTCCACAAGAATCTCTTGTGCGCGTTGGAGCTCGGCGAGCCCTGCGCGACCTTCCGGCCCAACCGTCCCGAGGGTCTCGTCCCGCCCCGCCAGCCGGTGCTGCTGATGCGGGCGCCCCGCTGGGCCTCGACCGGCCGCGTCGCCGCCTGAAGCGACGTCGGTCCGCCATCGCGCCGCCATATCTTCACCCCCGCCTCTCGTGGGTAACCTTCGGGCGATGCCGCAGCGCGACCTCTTCGCCGACTTTGCGCGGATGCGCCGGGAGATGGACCAGTTGATGGGCGACCCCTGGAGCCGCACCCGCTACGTCAGCCGGCGCGCCTCGGGCTTCTCGCCCAACGTCGACGTCTACTACGTCGACGACCCGCAGCGCGCCGTGGTCAAAGTCGACCTCGCCGGCGTCGACCTCTCCGAGGTCGGCATCGAGGTCTCCGGCCGCCAACTGGCGATCGTCGGCCGGCGCGCCCTGCAGGAGACCGAGGGCCGCGTCTACCAGCAGATCGAGATCCCCTCCGGGCCCTTCCGGCGGGTGGTCGAGCTGCAGGTGGAGGTCGACCACACCCGCGCCGCCGCCAACTACGAAGACGGCGTGCTGGTGATCGAACTGCCGCTGCGCGATCCCGAAGAGACCACTCACCGGGTCCCGATCGGGCGCCCCTGATGGAGGGCTCGCCGGGCCTCGAGATCGTCGAGGCGCCCTTCGGGGAAGACGACGAGGCGCCGCGCGCCGAGCTGCCCCTGCCGGAGGCGCTGCCGGTCCTGCCGCTGCGCGACTCGGTCGCCTTCCCCGACACGATCACCCCGCTCGCGGTCGGCCAGCCGCGCTCTATCAAGCTGATCGACGACGTCCTCGGCGGCAACCGGATGCTGGTGATGGTCGCCTCGCGCGACCCCGAGAAAGACGAGCCGACCCCCGCCGACCTCTACCAGGTCGGCGTCGTCGGGGTGGTCGAGCGGATGGTGAAAGTCCCCGACGGCACCCTGCGGATCCTCGTCCAGGCGACCCAGCGGGTGCGGCTCGAGGATTTCGTCACCGACCGTCCCTACCTGATCGCCCGAATCGCCGAGGCCCCCGACGAGATCAAGCGCAACGCCGAGCTGGAGGCCCTGGCGCGGAACGTCCAGCGCACCTTCTCGGAGATCGTCGAGCAGATCCCCTACCTGCCGGAGGAGCTGCAGCTGGCGGTCGCCAACATCGACGACCCGAGCGCCCTCGCCCACCTGATCGGCGGCGCCTTGCGGATCGAGACGGCGGAGAAGCAGGAGCTGCTGGAAGAAGTCGACGTGGCGAAACGGCTGCGCCACCTCTCCCAGATCCTCGCCCGCGAGCTGGAAGTGGTCCAGCTCGGCACCCAGATCCAGTCCCAGGTGCAGTCCGAAGTCGACAAAGGCCAGCGCGAGTTCTTCCTCCGCCAGCAGCTGAAAGCGATCCAGGACGAGCTCGGCGAAGAAGACGAGGGGGCAGCCGAAGTCAAGGAACTGCAGGAGCGGATCGAGGCGGCGAACTTGCCCGAGGAAGCGCGCAAAGCGGCCGACCGGGAGCTCGGACGGCTGGCCAAACTGCCGTCCGCGGCGGCCGAGCACGGGGTGATCCGCACCTACCTCGAGTGGCTGACCGAGCTGCCCTGGGACAAGGAGACCGAGGACAACCTCAACCTGCGCCACGCGCGCAAAGTCCTGAACGCCGACCACTACGACCTCGAGGACGTCAAGGAACGGATCCTCGAGTACCTGGCGGTGCGGCAGCTGAACCCGCAGAGCCCGGGGGCGATCCTCTGCTTCGTCGGGCCGCCGGGGGTGGGGAAGACGAGCCTCGGGCGCTCGATCGCGAAGGCCCTGGGGCGCGAGTTCGAGCGGATCTCGGTCGGCGGCGTGCGCGACGAGGCGGAGATCCGCGGCCACCGCCGCACCTACATCGGGGCACTGCCCGGGACGATCATCAGGGCGCTCAGGGACGCCGGCTCGCGCAACCCCGTCTTCATGATCGACGAGATCGACAAGATGGGCGCCGACTTCCGCGGCGATCCGGCGAGCGCGATGCTCGAGGTGCTCGACCCGGCCCAGAACGACACCTTCCGCGACCACTACCTGGACCTCTCGTTCGACCTCTCCGACGTCGTCTTCATCGCCACCGCGAACGTGCTCGACACGATCCCGGCGCCGCTGCTCGACCGGATGGAGACGATCGAACTGGCGGGCTACACCCTGGAGGAGAAGCGCCACATCGCTCGCAACTACCTGGTCGGCCGCCAGATCGCCGCCAACGGGCTGAAGCCCAGCCAGATCGAGTTCTCCGACGCGGCGCTGACCGCGATCGTCGAGGAGTACACGCGCGAGGCCGGGGTGCGGAACCTGGAGCGGCTGATCGGCACCGTCTGCCGCAAAGTGGCCCGCCAAGTTGCCGAAAAGAAGGCCAAAGGCAAGGTGCGGGTGTCGGCCAAAAAGGCGCGCGAGATGCTGGGACGGCGGCGCGTCTTCGCCGAAGCGCGGCGGCGGACCAAGGACCCCGGCGTGGCGACCGGCCTCGCCTGGACGCCTGCGGGCGGTGACGTCCTCTTCATCGAGGCGACCGGGATGCCCGGCTCCGGGCACCTGACGATCACCGGCCAGCTCGGCGAGGTGATGAAGGAGTCAGCGCAGGCGGCGCTCTCCTACGTGCGCGGGCACCAGCGGGAGATCGCGCCGAAGCTGGAGGGCGACTGGTTCGCCGAGCACGACGTCCACATCCACGTGCCCGCCGGGGCGGTGCCCAAGGATGGGCCCTCGGCGGGGGTGGCGATGACGGTGGCGCTGTCGTCGCTGCTCAGCGGCCGAGCGGTCCGCAACGATGTGGCGATGACGGGGGAGGTGACGCTGACCGGCAAGGTCCTGCCGATCGGCGGGCTGAAGGAGAAGTCGTTGGCGGCACAGCGGGCGGGGATCAAGCGGGTGATCGTGCCCGAGCGCAACGAGGGCGACGCGGCCGAGATCCCGGCGGCGGAGCTCGGCGGCCTCGAGTTCGTCTTCGTCGACGAGGTCTCGAAAGCGCTCGACATCGCGCTCTCTTGATGGAGGTCGCGAGCCTCTCCCGACTGGGTCGTCCCAAAGCTCGAACTCGGCGGTCCCCGTCTGAGTGGGTCCGCTCCCACTCGCGCGCCTTCTGGATCGTCGCCGGGCTGACCGCGCTCGCCGCCCTGCTGCGCTTCGCCACGCTCGGCGTGCAGAGCTACCACCACGACGAGATCGTCACCGCCAGCCGCGTCCTCCGCGACGGCTTCGGCCACGCGATGAACGCGGTCTGGTCCAGCGAGTCGACCCCGCCGGTCTACTACGCGCTCGCCTGGGTCTGGACGCAGCTGGTCGGCACCGGCGAATTCGGCCTGCGCTCGCTCTCCGCCGCCGCCGGCGTGGCGACGGTGCCGGTCGCCTACCTGATCGGGGTCGAGCTGCGCGGCCGCCGCGCCGGCCTCTGGGCGGCGGCGCTGGTCGCGGTCAACCCGATGATGCTCTGGTACTCGCAGGAGGCGCGCGCCTACGCGCTGGTCGCCTGCTTCGGCGCGCTCTCGGCCCTCTACTGGCTGCGCGCCGAACGCAGCGGAGCGCGGCGCGACTTCGTCTGGTGGGGGATCTGGTCGGGACTTGCGATCGCCACCCACTACTTCGCCGCCTTCCCGATCCTCGCCGAGGCCTTGATGCTGCTGCGTCGGCGCGGCCCGCGGGCGAGCTTCGCCGGGATGGCGATCCTCGGCGCCGCGGCGCTCGCCGTCGCGCCTGTGGCGATCCACCAGATGTCGCTCGGCCACGCCGAGTGGATCGGCAACTTCTCCCTCGGCCACCGGCTGGCGGAAACGGCGGCGACCTTCGTCACCGGGGAGACCGGCGACATCATCGCGCGGCCGGAGCGGCCGTGGCTGGCGTTCGTGCCGCTGGCGTTGAGCCTCGCCGCGCTGGCGTTGCTGCTGCGCCGCCGCGAGGGTCGCGAGCGCCGCGCCGCCGCGCGACCGCTGCTCCTGGTTGTGGCGGCGATCGGGATCCCGGTCGCGATCGCCTTGGTCGACGCGAGCAAGAACTTCGTCCTCGCTCGCAACCTGATCCCGGCGCTGGTTCCGCTGCTGGCGGCGATCGGGATCGCCGTCGCCTCGCCTGCCTCGCGCAAGCTCGGCGCCGCGATCGGCGCGCTCCTCTTCGCCTACTCGCTCGGCTTCTGCATCCTCGCCTCGACCGACGAACAGCTCCAGCGGCCGAACTGGAGCGCCGTGGCCGAACGCATCGGCGACCCGCACGGGCCGCGTGCCACCGTCACCTGGACCCTGGGCGAGGCGCCGCTGCGCTACTACCTCTCGACCGGGGCGGTCCAGGTGCGGGCGTCGGAAAGCTACGACTGGCTGGTGAAGGAAGTCGACTTCGTCTCCGATGGAGTCCAGCCGGCGCCGCCGCGCAGAATGCTCGGGCCCGGCTTCGAGCAGGTGGCGAGGGAAGACACCGGGCGGCTCTTCATCCGCCGTTACCGCTTCCAGCCGCCCGGGCTGGCCCCGCTGCGCCTGCGTCGGCTGCGCGACGCGGGGCTCGATTTCCGCTCCAACGGGGTGCTACTGGACGGCGTCGGACCGCAGTAGGTGGCGTTTCGCCGGGCCCGAAGCGGCCGGTCGGCCACCGCCGGCGGACCCGCGGCCCCGCCCGAACGTCCGCTTGCGTCCAGGTCCGCAGTGTCCCGCTGCTGCGAGAACCTGTCTCGAAACCTCCGCGCACGCCTGGACGGCGCCGGACACACTTCGCGGGGCGTCGTCCTCGGTCGGCCAAATGGCTCTGCCATTCGGCCGACCCCCGCCGCAGGCGGGGTGCGAGGGCGCCAGCCCGAGTTCCAACCCCCGCTCGGTCCGGCACTCGCCGGTCGCACACGCGGGTTTCGAGACAGGTTCTTAATCGCGGGTATATCCTGACCCGAAACCGCGATCACAGCGAGGGAGAAGGGATGGCCAAGAGCAAGACGACCCATACGGCGGACCGCGCCGGCGACCTGTACGAAGCTGCGCGTGAAAACGCGTACGTGCAGCGCCTGATCGAGGACGAAGACCTCCGCGACAACCTCAAGGACGCCTTCAACTCGGCGAAGAAGGCCTACGGCCGCGCGACCGGCAACGGCAAGGGCACCGTCAAGGCTGTCACTTCCGACAAGAAGGTGCAGAAGGAGATGCGCCAGGCCGCGGAAGCGCTGCAAGAGGCGCGCGAGCGGCTGCAGAAGCCGAAGAAGAAGCATCGCCTCGGCAAGCTGATCCTGCTGGCGATCGTCGGCGCCGTCGTCGCCTTGATCGTGAGCGAGGGCGCGCGCAAGGCGGTCCTCGACGCCCTCTTCGGCGCCGAAGAGGAGTTCGAGTACACGAGCTCCACCAGCATCAACGGCTCCTAGCGCAGACGAGGCCAGTGGAGGCGGCGACCAAAGAGCGTCAGCTCAGCGGCGAGAAGGCCCAGCGCATCGTCGACGCGATGCGCGAGAGCGTCGCCAGGCGCGGCGCGGCGGGCTCGACCTTCGAGCACGTCGCGCGCGAGGCCGGGGTGAGCCGCGGCCTCCTCCACTATTACTTCGGCACCAAGGAGCGCCTCCTGGTCGAGGTCGTCCGGCGCGACACCGAACTACGGATCGCCCGCCTCGACGAGATGCTGGCGAAGGCGAAGACCGCTGACGCTGTCCTCGACGTCCTCGTGTCGAGCCTCACCGACATGATCGACAACGACCCCGGCTACTTCCTGCTCCTCTACGAGCTCTTCAGCGCCGGCCGTCGCAACCCCGACATCCAGCGCGAGGTGGGCCAGCTCTTCGAGGCGACCCGCTCCCACGTCGCCGACGTCTTCCGCGCCAAGGAAGACGAGAAGATCCTCAGCCTCCGCTTCGACGCCGAGGCCGTGGTCGCCTACCTCCTCGCCGTCGCCGACGGCTTCGCCCTGCAGGCCTTGAGCGATCCGAGCCGCGACATCACTCCGGCCCTGACCGCGGGCGCCGCCTCGGCCCGCTACCTGCTCGTCTCCGACTGAGCCCCCGGACTCAGCGCAGCCAGAACCCGAGCACCGCGCCCAGCCACCCGGCGGCCATCCTGGCGCTCGAATCCTGGCCGATGCCGAACAACAGGACCGCGAATCCGACGACTACAAAGACCGCCGAGACGCAGACCCGCATCACGAACTCGGCGTCAACCCCGTGGATCTTCGGCATTCGAGTCCCCTGACTGCTGGATCGCTACCAGCTTTTCGAGCTTGCGGCGACGCCGCTTGTACCGCATGTAGCGGATCACCTTCGCGGACCACCGAATCTGATTGCCGACGATGTGGTCGTAAGTGGGGCCCGGTGGTGGCTCCGGGACCGGCTCGAGTTCTTCCAGCTGCTGCAACGCGTTGTCTGAGTTCATGCCTCCGACGGTAGCGCGCATTCGGCTCCCCATCTCGAAGATTTCCACTTTTGTTACACATAATTTTCCCTTTGGCGCGGTAGGATCCGCGTCTTGTCACGGGGGGGAGATGACATCGCATTTGCGGGGCTGGCTCGGCAGGCGGAGATGGTCCGTGCCGGGGAGATCTCGCCGACCGAGCTGGTCGGCCAGTCGCTGGAACGGATCGACCGACTCGACCCGGAGCTGAACGCCTTTCGCAAGGTCTTCGCCGAGAAGGCAATGCTGGAAGCCGAGCGCGCGGAGGCGCGGCGGAGCGCCGGGGACACCCGCCCGCTGCTCGGCGTGCCGATCGCGATCAAGGACGAAATCGACGTCGCCGGCGAGGTCAACATGCACGGCACCGACGCCTTCGAGGAGCCCGCCAAGGTCGATTCCGAGGTGGTTCGCAGGCTGCGTGAGGCGGGCGCGATCATCGTCGGCCTGACGCTGCTGCCGGAGCTGGCGATCTGCGGCTTCACCGAGTCGGCCACCTACGGGGTGACGCGCAACCCGTGGAACCCGCAGCGCACCCCGGGCGGCTCGAGCGGCGGCTCGGCCTCGGCGGTCGCCGCCGGGATGGTGCCGATCGCCTCCGCCGGCGACGGCGCCGGTTCGATCCGCATCCCCGCCGCCTGCTGCGGCCTCTTCGGCCTCAAGGCGACCCGTGGCCGCGTCTCGCTGGCGCCGCAGCTCGAAGGCTGGCGCGGGATGACGGTCGAAGGCTGCCTCAGCCGCTCGGTGCTCGACTCGGCGCTCTGGCTCGACGTCGTCAGCGGCGGCTCGAAGGAGGCGGAAGCGCCGGCGCCGCCGGAGTACCCCTTCGCCGAGGCGGTGAAGAGATCGCCGGGCAAGCTGAAGGTCGGCTACTCGACCCTGGCGCCGCGAGCGATCGCCCCGCCGAACGTCTCCGAGGAGGTGAAGCAGACCACGATCGAAGCCGCCGACTTCCTCGCCACGCTCGGCCACGAGGTATCGCCGCGGGACCCCGACTGGGGCCGGATCGGTGACACGATCACCGCCCGCTACCTCAAGGGCGTCGCCGAGACGGTCGCGGAAGTGCCGTTGCCGGAGCGGCTCGAACGGCGCACCCGCGGCTTCGGCCGGCTCGGCAGCCTGCTGCCCGAGTCGCTCTACGAGAAGGCGATGGCCAACCGCCCCGCCGAGATCGCCCGCATCAACGCGATCTTCGACCAGGTCGACGTGCTGGTGATGCCGGTGATGGGCGGCACGGCGCTGCCGGTCCGCCGCTGGCAGGGCCGCGGCGCCCTCCACACGGTGCTCGGCATGAGCCGCTTCTATCCCTACTGCGTGCCCTGGAACCACCTCGGCAACCCGGCGATGTCGATCCCCTTCGGGCTCGGCGCCGACGGCATGCCGCTGGCGATCCAGATCGTCGGCCGCAAGGAGAGCGAGCTGCAACTGCTCTCGCTCGCCGCCCAGATCGAGGCCGAGCGCCCCTGGGCGGACCTCCGCCCACCGATCTCCTGAGGCGGCGTGGGGGCGCCTCGCGACGTCCTCGGTCGCTCCGCTCGGGTCACGCACTTTTAGTGCGCTCCCCTCGCCTCGCTTCCTGCGTCCTTGCGAGGCTGGCCCACGCCGCCTCAGGTCAGGAGGCGAAGACCTTGCGTAGGCGGGCGAGCTCGCGGATGCTGCCGCGGGGGCGGATCTTGCGGTTCAGCACCATCTTCAGCGGTTTGGCGTCGGGCTTGGTCGAGGCGAGCCAGTCGGCCCAGGTCGCCTCGATCCTCACCGCCGGGTTCGTCGCGACGCCCGGCTCGGCCCGGGCGGAGCCGTTCTCGACCACCAGGTGCCAGGGCTCGGCGTCGCTGAAGTTCCACTGGTAGACCAGCGGCTTGCCGTTCGCCGCCGCGGGATCGGCGACGCGCGCGGTCATCTCGAAGTAGAGGCGCATCAGCTCCGGGTCGGTGCTAGGCGTGACGCTGCCGTCGGCGGGGCCGAGGATGCCGCCGAGCATCATCCGCACCTGCTCGGCGGCGAGCTGCTCCTCCGACTTGGCGGGGTCGAAGGGGAAGACGCCGGGCGGCATCTCCTCGACCGGGAAGCCGATCGTGCGCCAGCGCTGCCGCACCAGCCTCAGGCCGAAGGCGTAGATGTCCTCCATCGTGAAGCCGTAGCACTCGGTGTAGGCGCGGTCGAGGTTCGGCGGCCGGAACACCGCAGGCGTGTAGGCGAGCACTTCTTTCAGCAGCTCGACCACCGCCGCCCGGCATTCCTCCCCGGCGGGGTGCTCGGGCGCCAGCAGCTCGGAGAGCACTTTGACGCCGAAGCCGATGTGGCGCTGCTCGTCGCGGGAGACGTTCCCCATCCCGGCGCTGAACCCCGGCATCGTGTCCTGCGAGGCGAAGAAGTCCTCAATGAAGTGCTGACCCGGCTGGGCGAGGCTGCCCTCGACGATCAGGTGGTAGAGCGTGATCGCCTGCGCGTACTTGGGCAGCGAGGTGTCCTTGGTCAGCTCCACCGCCATCCGGTCGAGGCGGTCGAAGACGCCGCGGTATCCCCAGTTCAACTGCGGCAGGGTAGAGGCGAGGGTGTCCTCGATGCTCGTGCCGCCGACCCCGATCACCTCCTTGAAGAAGCGGTGGAAGAAGAGCGAGTGGCGCACCTCGTCGACCTGCTGGGTGGCGAGGAAGTAGGACTGCTCCTCGGTCGGCGCCGCGGTCACGTAGGGCGCCAGCGTGTCGGCGACCCGGTCCTCGCCGTAGAAGAACATCGAGTAGATCCACATCGCCGAGCGGCGCTGGATGTCGGAGAGGCCCGCCCAGCCCGCCACGTCGGCGGAGAAGTCGATCTCGTAAGCGGACCAGTTCCCCTGCTCCCACCGCTTGTAGAGGTCCTCGTAGGTGACGTTCTCCATCAGACGCTGAGAGGCGACGCTCATCGGATCCTCGTTTCGCTCGGGGAAGTACTGGTACTGAAGAGTACCGCGGCAGGCTCGGCCGTGGTCAGATCTTTAGGGAAGCCGGCGCCTGAGCGAGGGCCCGCGTAAGGGCCCGGGCCGGACCGATCGGGGCTCAGTCGTCCCGGGCGTCCCGGAGGCGACCCGGGCAGGCTGTGGCCGCCTCCGGGACGCCCGGGACAGGGAGTTTGCGGGGACCCGTCACAGGGACGGCAGTCTGTGGGGGCTCCGACGTGGGGGACGGGGCGTCGTCACGGAGATGCCACGTCCCTCGACGGTCGGGAGACTCCGTGGTTCCTTATGGGCGGATAACGCCCATCTCGAACCACGGAGTCTCCCGACCGTTCGGGATCCGGGAAGGTCCGTGACGTCCTCCGTCCCCGGCGCTCCTCCCGCCGGGGACCCCGTGACGATCCCCGCCACCCGCCGGACCCTCAGCCGTCCCCCCGTGACCCGGCCTTTTCGGAGGCGGCCACAGCCTGCCCGGGTCGCCTCCGAAAAGGCCGGGTCCCTTTCAGCATCCGGGCGCCGGCCGGCGACGCCCCGGTCCCTCCCCGCCTAACCGCCCCGGGCGTCAGCCTCCGCCGCAGCCGGGACCTCGATCTCACGCTTGACGATCTTCCCGGTCGGGCCTTTCGGCAGCTCGTCGAGGAACCAGACCAGGCGCGGATATTTGTAGGCGGCGATCCGCTCGCGGACCCAGGCGCTGATCTCCT
This sequence comes from Actinomycetota bacterium, assembly GCA_018268575.1. Lineage (GTDB taxonomy): Bacteria > Actinomycetota > Thermoleophilia > Solirubrobacterales > 70-9 > VAYN01. The sequence goes on along the minus strand of JAFDWF010000009.1, from coordinate 9,161 downwards.
CGCCGCTCAGCTCCGCACCTGGCTCGAGCACCACTGCGGCGCCGACCTCCTCGCCCCACTCGGGGTGGGGCACGGCGAGCACCGCGGCTTCGCGGATCGCCGGGTGCTCGTAGAGCAGCTCCTCGACCTCGCGTGGGTAGACGTTGTAGCCGCCGCGGATGATCATGTCTTTCTTGCGATCGACGACGTAGAAGTAGCCGTCCTCGTCTTCGCGGCCCATGTCGCCGCTGTGGAACCAGCCGTCGCGGATCGCCTCGGCGGTCGCCTCGGGCCGCTCCCAGTAGCCCTTCATGATGTTGTGGCCGCGGATCACGATCTCGCCGACCTCGCCCTGCGGCACCCCCTCGTCCGCCTCGTCGACGATCCGCATCTCCACCCCTTCGATCGGGGTCCCGATCGAGCCTGGCTTGCGCACCTGGCCCGGATGGCCGGAGCAGGCGACCGGCGAGGTCTCCGAGAGCCCGTAGCCCTCCATCAGCTCCGCCCCGAAGGCCTCTTCGAAGCCGTGCAGGACCTCGATCGGCATCGACGCCCCACCGGTCATGCAGACCCGCAGCGCCGCGACGTCGAACTTCTCGCGATCGGGGTGGTGGAGCAGCGCCCCGTACATCGTCGGCACTCCATAGAAGTGCGTGACGCCGTCGCGCTCCATCGTCGCCAGCGCCTCGCCGGGGTCGAATTTCGGCACCAGGGTGAGGCAGGCGCCGACGCGCATCGAGGCGTTCATCGCGACCGTCTGGCCAAAACTGTGAAACAGCGGCAACGCGCCGAGGACGACGTCGCCCTCGTCCACCAGCAGAGTCGTCCGCGCGGCGATCTCCGAGTTCTGGTCGAGGTTGCGGTGCGAGAGCGTCGCGCCCTTCGGCTTGCCGGTGGTGCCCGAGGTGTAGAGGATCACCGCGGTGTCCTCCCAGTCGGTCTCGGCCGGCTCGAAGGTGGGATCGAGCCGGTCGAGGGTCGCCGCGAACGCCGCCGGCTCGACCTCGATCAGCTCGGCACCCGCGTCGGCCGCTCCCGCCCTTGCCTCCGCGGCGAACCCGTGCCAGGCGAGCACCAGCTTCGCCCCCGAGTCGGAGAGGAAGAAGGCGATCTCGCGCCGTTTCAGCAGCACGTTCATCGGCACGACGATGCCGCCCGCCCGCAGCACGCCGTAGTAGGCGATCGGGAATTCGAGCACGTTCGGCAGCATCACCCCGACCCGGTCGCCGAGCCTGAGGCCGCGCTCTCCCAGCAGCGTCGCCACCCGGGCACTGAGGTCGTCGAGCTCGCCGAAGCTGAGCGTGCGCTCGCCCAACCGCACGGCCGGCGCGGCGGCGTCGCGCGCGGCGCTCTCGATCAGGATCGAGGCCAAGTTCGTTCCCATGCCGTCCCTTCCCGTCGGTGTTCCCACCGCGAGTGTAGTGCCGCGCCGGCAACGTTTCACCCGGTCCGGAGACCGCTCCGCTAGGCTCGCGGCGTGGACGATCTCGGTTCCAAGGTCTCCTACCTGGTGGCCAAGCGCGGCATCCCCGTCTACTCCAGCGATGAGGTGAAGCTGGGGACGGTGGTCGAGGTGCTCGACGCGCCCGAGGCCGACCTCTTCGACGGGATCATCTTCGACACCACGGCGAACCGCCCCGGCGGCCACAAATTCGTCGACGCGCCCGAGGTCGAGGGGATCTACGAACGCGGCGTGATGCTGACCATCGACGCGGCGACGGCGGCGAAGCTGGCGAAGCCGGGGAAGAACCCGGGCTCGATCGAGATCTCGCCGGACGACGTCGCGGGCGAGCCCGGGCCGGGGTTCTGGCGACGGACCTGGAACCTGTTCTCCGGCAAGGGCTGAGCGGCACGCACGACATCCACGCTTCGCGGCTGACGGCGCAAGGGCTGGCGACGCGGCCCGCGCGCGACCCCGTCGAGGTAGCTGAGCGGTTGCTCGCGATCCAGGGGCAGGACCCGCGCGGGGCGCGGCTCGCGGTGCGGGCGCGCAGCGAGGGACTGGTCGCCTCCGATGTCGATGGGGCGCTCGACCAGCGGCGGCTGATCGTCACCTGGGTCAACCGCGGCACGCTCCACCTGATCCGCGCCGAGGACTATCCGTTGCTCCAGTCGCTGACCACGCCGCCGCTCTGGACTTCGTGCCGGACGCGCCTGCGCCAGACCGGGGTGGGCGAGGCGGCGGCGGAGCGTGGGCTCGCGATCATCGCCAAGGCGCTCGCCGACGAGGGACCGCTGACCCGCGCCCAGCTGCGCGACCGCCTCGACTCCGCCGACGTCCCGACCGTCGGCCAGGCCCTGATCCACGTCCTCTTCTACGCCTCCCTCCACGGCATCTGCGTGCGAGGCCCGATGCTGGGGAAGGAACAAGCTTTCGTGCTTGTGAGGGACTGGCTGAGCGCGATAGTGGGGGACGGGTGGACCCCTGAGCGAACCTCCCCGCAGTTCGTGAGCGAAGGGGTCCACCCGTCCCCCTCCCGCGATGCCGCATTGGGGGAGCTCGCCCGCCGCTACCTCGCGGGCCACGGCCCGGCGACCGAGGCCGACCTCGCCCGCTGGGCGGGCCTGTCGCTGCGCGACGCGCGCGCCGGACTCGCCGCGATCTCCCGCCGCATCGTCGATCGCGGCGACGGCCTCTTCGACCTGCGGAGACGCGAAGAGCCCGCGCCGCTCCCGCCGCCGCGCCTGCTCGGCGCCTTCGACCCGCTGCTGCTCGGCTGGGCCTCGCGCGAGGCCGTCATCGGCAGGCACAAGGGCCTGGTGACGACCAACGGCATCTTCCGCCCCTTCGCCTTGGTCGAGGGCCGGGCCGTCGCCACCTGGGGCTACCCCAAGGGCAAGGTCGCGATCGAGCACCTCGAGCGGGTCCCCAAGACGACCGCGCGCCGGCTCGAGGCCGACGCGCGTGAGGTCGAGAGCTACCTGTCGAGCTAATGCTCGGCTCAGGCGTTGTCCAGCTTCGGCGGCAGCGGGTCGTCGCTGTGCGGCGGGACGTCCTGCCCTGGGGACGGCTGCAACTCCTGGCGCCAGACGCCGTTCAGGCCGACCTGCAGGTAGGCCGGGAAGGCGATCCCGATGAACAGGTAGAGGACCAGCGCGATCCAGCCGTTGATCGGCTCGCGGCCCGCCAGCGCCGCGGCGCCCTGCACGCGCTTGGTGCCGCGCCAGTAGGAGACCAGCGGCGGGACGATGATGATGAAGCCCGGGACCAGTGCCAGCAGCGAGTTGGTCGGGTTGCGGCCGAGGTCATAGCCGCGCGACTCGCCGAACTCCTTCAGCTCCTTGTTGATCTTGTACCACCAGACGATGTGGTAGATGCCGATGGTGATGATCGACCACAGCACGACCAACCACGGGTTGCGAACCTTGACCTTCTGGTCACTGTTCGGAATGTCCATTTCATAGGCCACGGTGGGCTCCAATCAGACGAGCAGGGTTATCGGAATCGAGACCTTCTCGACCATTCTGGAGCCGAACTTGACCTCCTGCGCGAGAAATTTCGCTGTCTAGGCGAGCTTCGGGCTCGTCCAGGGCGTTTCGAGACGCCCCACCAGCTCGTCGCCGAGGCCCTCGATCGGGACGCGGACCTGCTCCAGCGAGTCGCGGTCGCGCAGGGTGACGGTGTCGTCCTCCATCGTCTGGAAGTCGACCGTGATCCCCCAGGGGGTGCCGATCTCGTCCTGGCGGCGGTAGCGCTTGCCGATCGAGCCGCCCTCGTCGAACTCGGCGGGGAGGCGCTTGCGCAGGTCGGCGAAGAGCTCGCGCGCCTTCTCCGGCAGCCCCTCCTTGGAGACCAGCGGCAAGACGGCGACCTTGACCGGGGCGAGGCGCGGATGCAGGCGCAGCACGGTGCGCTGGCGGCCCTCCACCTCCTCGACCTCGTAGGAGTCGACGAGGAAGGCGAGCGTCGCCCGGTCGGCCCCCGCGGCCGGCTCGATCACGTGCGGCACGTAGCGCTCTTTGGTCGCCTGGTCGAAGTACTCGAGCTTCTCGCCGGAGTGCTTCGCGTGCTGGGTGAGGTCGAAGTTGCCACGGTTGGCGATCCCCTCCAGCTCCGACCAGCCGATCGGGAAGAGGTACTCGACGTCGCTGGTGCCGGAGGAGTAGTGGGAGAGCTCGTCGGCGTCGTGGGCGCGGATCCGCAGGTGGTCGGGGCGGATGCCGAGCTCGGTGTACCAGCGCTCGCGGATATCGATCCACTCGCGGTACCAGTGCTCGGCGTCGGCGGGGGGGACGAAGAACTCCATCTCCATCTGCTCGAACTCGCGGGTGCGGAAGATGAAGTTGCCGGGGGTGATCTCGTTGCGGAAGGACTTGCCCACCTGGGCGATCCCGAACGGCGGCTTCTTGCGGGCGAAGCCGAGCACGTTCTTGAAGTTGATGAAGATCCCCTGGGCGGTCTCCGGGCGCAGGTAGACCTCGGAGCCCGCGCCCGCCACCGGCCCGACGTGGGTCTCGAACATGAGGTTGAAGTTGCGCGGCTCCGACAGCTCACCGCCGCACTCCGGGCAGCGGATATCGCCGTTTGGATCGCCTCCTTCGGCGGCGACGGCCTCGCGCAGGTGGTCCTCCCGCCAGCGCCGCTTGCACTTGCCGAGGCACTGGACCAGCGGGTCGGTGAAGCCCGCCAGATGGCCGGACGCCTCCCAGACCTTAGGGCTCTGCAGGATCGCCGAGTCGAGCGCGACGATGTCGTCGCGTTCTGCCAGCATGGCCCGCCACCACTCGTTCTTCACGTTGGTCTTCAGCAGCACCCCGTAGTGGCCGTAGTCGTAGGTAGAGCCGAGGCCGCCGTAGATCTCCGAGGAGGGGAAGACGAAGCCGCGCCGTTTGCAGAGCGCGACGATCTCCTCCATCGTCACCTCGGTCTCCGGTCGGTCCTGCGGGGTCGTCGCCATGCCCGAACCGTAGCGGCTGCGATAATCGCGGGTCCGTGCCGATCTATGAGTACAAATGCGACAACGGCCACGTCTTCGACGTGATGCAGAAGATGTCGGAGGAGCCGCTGACCGAGTGCGTCGAGTGCGGCGCCCCCGCGCAGCGCGTCCTGACCGCCCCCGCGGTCCACTTCAAGGGCTCGGGCTTCTACAACACCGACTACGGCAAGCGCAAGGGCGCCAACAACGGCTCGGGGAGCGGCGAGGGCTCCTCCTCGGAGTCGAAATCATCCGATTCGTCGTCCGGCTCCTCGGACTCGGGTTCGAAGTCGGAGTCGAAGGCCGCCGCGAGCTCGTCGAGCTCGTCGTCCAGCGATTAGAGGTCGATTCCACGCCGGTGTTCCGGGGACGCCGAGGGACGGGGCGTCGTCGGGACGCCCGGGACGCGGGCTCCGATCGGTCCGGCCGGACCCTTGCGCGGGCGACAGCCCTGCCCGCCCGTCGCGCCGGCCGGCGCGTCAGCTCATCAGTCGGTGCACGGCGGCGCGGCGGACCGACTGGGGGACTTCGATCGAGCCTTCGGGGCCGGTCCCGATCCCGCACTTTTCCGCTTCCTTCTTGGAGGTACCGCAGAGGACGTCGGTGCCGCCGGTGCCGCCGATCGCGGCCGCCAGCACCAGCTGCGGCATCGTGAAGAAGCCCATGTCGGAGACGAACGCTTTCGGCGCGTCCCAGCCGATCCAAGGGCCGTGGATGAAGTTGTAGGGGATGCGGGTGATGCTGGTGAGGCGGTCCTTGATCCCGTTGATCACCGCCTGCTGGGCCTGCTCTCGCTGCAGGTCGGAGTATTCGAACGCGTAGGCGCTCTTGCCCTTGCCCGGGCAGGGGCTCAGCTCGCGGATCCGCGAGTAGGCGAGCGCCTTTTCGCCGTCCAAGGTGTTCGCGCCCTTCTTCAGGTGCAGGGTGATGCCGCCCTGGCCGTGGCCGGCACCGCCGGCGATTTCGGCGCAGAGCTTGCGCGGCAGGTTCACTTCGACCCCGCCGACTGCGTCGACCAGGTTTTCGAGCCCGGTGAAGTTGATGATCGCTACGTGGTCGATCTTGATGTTGAGGAACTTTTCCACCGTCTTGATCTGTAGCGCGGCGCCGCCGAACGCGAAGGCGGCGTTGATTTTCTGCGGCGGCTCGCCGGGGATTTCGGCGAACGAGTCGCGCGGGATCGAGAGTTTGTTGAAGGTGCCGCCGCCCGCCCGGATCACCATCAGGGTGTCGGCGCGGTATTCGCCGTCGGAGCAGGGGGGGTGCGGCGCCTCGCCCTTTTCCTGCTGTTCGTAGCACTTCTTGTTGTGCGGAGCCCCCGGTTCCTTGGTGTTCGGCGGTCGCGCGTCGGTGCCCATCACGAGGATGTTCTGCGCGCTCGGCAGGATGAACGGGTTGCCGTGCAGGGCGTCCTTCGCTTCGCCCGCCAGCTTGAACGATTGGAGCTGGGCTGAGACCGCGAAGGCGAGCAGGCTGATGACGATCCAGCCGACGATCGCGATCCCCAGCCAGAAGGCGATCCGCCGCGCCGGTGGCTTGCGCCTGCCGAGGCTGCCGCCGCGCTCTTCGCGCCGCTTCCAGGGCAGCTTGATCGGCGGCAGGGAGGGACCCCCGTGACGGCCGCGGCCGTAGTTGGTGCGCCCCGGTTCGTCGGGCGGGGCCCCCGGCCCCCCGGGACCGCCCGCCCCGGCGCCGCGCCCGCCCCCGCCCGCCCCGGCACCCGCCCCAGGCGTGTCGGAGCGCGGGACGTCGTTGCCCCGCAGGCGCGAGAAGATCCCCCGCCGGGACCGGTAGACCCGGTATTCGGGCGCGCCGGAGGGCCGCTGGGGCGGCTGCTCGGGCGGCTCCTGGGGCCGCTTTTCGCCGTCGTTCGGCAGGTCGTCAGGCATCTGATCAGGGAAAAGGGGTCCGAAACCGTAGTCGAGGTTTCTAAGGAACAACGGACTTCGCCAGATGACTCGATCCGCCTGCAAATCGCCCGGGAAGCGCGTTGCGCCGCCGCCGACCGCCGCGCCGCCGCGACGGTCAGAGCACTAGCCTAGGCCCCGATGAGCGAGGCCGAGACGATCGGAGTCGACCTCGGCGGGACGAAGATCCAGGTCGGCGTCCTGGCGGGGGTCGAGACCCTGTGGGAGTCCCGCGAGACCTCTCGCGGGCAGGACCAGGACGAACTGGTCGAGTTGCTGGTGCGCGAGGTGAACGCGGCGCGGGCGGCGCGCCCCGAGGCGGTCGCGGTCGGCCTCGGCATCCCGGCGACGATCAACCAGGAGCGCGGCGAAGCGGTCTCGGCGGTCAACCTGCCGCTGCTCGACCTGCCCGTCCGCGACGTCGTTGCCGAACGGGTCGGCCTGCCGGTCTTCCTCGACAACGACGGCAACGTCGCCGCCTACGCCGAGTTCCTCTACGGTGCCGCCCGCGACAAGCCGACGATGGTGATGGTGACGATCGGCACCGGGATCGGCGGTGGGCTGATCATCGGCGGCGAGATCTTCCGCGGCGCGACCGGGGCGGGGGCCGAGCTCGGCCACGTCGTGATCCAGGCCGACGGGCCGCCCTGCCAGGGCAACTGCCCGAACCACGGCTGCGTCGAGGCGCTCGCCTCGGGCACGGCGCTCGGCCGCGAGGGCCGGGCCGCCGCCGAATCGGCCCCCGACTCGGCGCTCGGCAAGCTGCACGCCGAAGGGGCCGAGATCCACGGGCTCGCGGTCACCGAAGCGGCGCTGGCGGGCGATGCGACCGCGATCGGCGTCTTCGACCTGATCGGCAGCCGGCTCGGGGTCGCCTGCGCAGGCTTCGCCAACATCTTCGAGCCGGACGCGATCGTGGTCGGCGGCGGCGTGATCGAGGCGGGCGACCTTCTGCTCGATCCGGCCCGCAAGGAAGTGCGCGCGCGGGCGCTGCGACCGATGAACGAGACCCCGATCCTCGCGGCGACGCTCGGCAACGACGCCGGCATGATCGGCGCCGCGGCGCTGGCCCGCAACGAGCTCGAGAGGCAGGGCTAGGTGGCTGTCGGGGACAGTCACTGATGCCGGGCGCGCTGGTCGTCTGCCCGACGCCGATCGGCAACATGGACGACGTCAGCCCGCGGGTCCGCGAGGCGCTCGTCTCCGCCGACTTCATCGCCTGCGAGGACACTCGCCGCACCGGCAAGCTGCTCGACCTGCTGGCGATCCGCCCGGCGCCGCGCCTCGTCTCCAACCACGAGGGCAACGAATCGGCGCGGGCGGTCGAGCTGACCCAGCAGATCGAGCGCGGCTACCTGGTGGCGCTGGTCTCCGACGCGGGGATGCCGGGGATCTCCGACCCGGGCTTCAAGCTGATCCGCCGCTGCATCGACCGTGACCTCGAGGTGACGGTGCTGCCCGGGCCCTCGGTGGTGCCGGTGGCGCTGGTCGCGTCGGGTCTGCCGACCGACCGCTGGCGCTTCGAGGGATTCCTGCCGCGGCGGGCGGGGGAGATGGAGCGGGTGCTGCGCTCGACCGAGACCGTCGTCTGCTTCGAGTCGCCGCGGCGGGTGGGGGAGAGCCTCGCGGCGCTGGCGGCGATCGCCCCCGACCGCGAGGCGGCGGTCTGCCGCGAGCTGACCAAGGTCCACGAGGAAGTCGCGCGGGCGACCCTGGGCGAGCTGGCGCGCAGCTTCCGCGGCGACGTGCGCGGCGAGATCGTCCTCGTGATCGGCCCGGCCGCGAGCGCCGAGCATGGCCAGGACGTCGGCTTCGCCGTCGACGCCCTCCGCCACCTGGTCCAGAGCGGCGCCCGTCCCCGCGCCGCCGCCTCGGTGGTCGCCGCCCTCACCGGCACCCGCGCCAACGACCTCTACAAAGCGCTGACCGGGCGCGAGGCGCGGCGCTGAAGGGGGCGCGGGCCGGCGGCCGGCGCCTCGCGCAGGGGTGCGGCCGCTGCCCCGATCACCTCCAGCCTGGAACGCGCGCCGCCTGCTCGATCCACCCGGTCATCTCTGCCGCTTGCGCCTCCTCCAAGGTCCTGACCTTGACGTAGCGACTGCGGTCGGTGTCTCCGAGCGGCGGTGGCGAGGCGAAGTCCGCCCCGCCGAAGAAGACGACGTTCACCGAGACGTCATAGGCGGCCAGTTCGATGAGCCAGCCAAGGTCCGGCAGCCCATAGAAGGGCCGCTTCCACTTAGAGCCCCTTTCAGAATGCCGCGTGCGCGGATGGCGAGCGCCGGACCAAGCGGGGCAAGGACGCAGGCCGGCCGAATAGCAGCGCTATTCGGCCGGCCGAGGACGCCGCACCGCGCAGTGT
>JAFDWF010000099.1 GCA_018268575.1 Actinomycetota bacterium | reverse complement strand
GTCACGGAGGCGCCCTGCTGCCGTATGCGCTATCCGCATACGGCAGCGAGTGGCCGATCTCCCCGCCACGCACCCGTCCCTGCGCCGGGTCCTCCCCCCGCGCCGGCCCGTCCCTGCGCCAGCTTCCTCCCGAAACCTCCCGTCCCGGGCGTCCCGGAGGCGGCCACAGCCTGCCCGGGTCGCCTCCGGGACGCCCGGGAGGCCTGGGCTCCGATTCCCCAGGTCCGAACCACTTCAGACCGGACCCTCGCCCAGGGCGCCAGCCGGCGCCGCCGATCACCGATCTAGGCGATTCCCGAGGCGAGCAGCACCAGGTTGGAGAGCCTCAGCGGGCCCGGGCCGCAGCCCTCGTCTTCCGCCGCCTGGGTGATCGCGTTCCAGGCCTCTTCCTGGGCCGCGCCCGCGTGCTGCTCGATCATCGCCCGGATCGGGGCGGCGATCGCCTTGACGTAGGCGGTGAAGTGCTGGGGCGAGTCGAACTCGAAGGTGACCTCGGCCTGCTCGACGGCGACCTTCGAGAAGCCGCCTCCTTCCAGGAGCCCGGCGATGGCAGCTGGGGTCGGTCGGGACAGGGGCCCGGGCGTGCCGGCCGGGGGAGTGGGCAGGTGCAGCCGCTCCATCGTCGTCCGCATCGGGATCGAGAGGAAGGGGACCTGGTCGGGCGGGCCCCAGGAGCTGATCGCGATCCGCGCCCCGGGCTCGAGGAAGCCGCGGATACGCCTCGCGGCGGCCTCCGCGTCGGGCTCGAAGATGAGCCCCCAGCGCGAGACGGCGGCGTCGAAGCTCGCGGGCGCGAAGTCGAGGCCGGCGGCGTCGGACTCGACGAACTCGACGTTGTCAAGGCCCGCCGCGGCCACCCGCGCGCGCCCGAAGGCGAGCATCTCGGCGGCGATGTCGGTGGCCACGACGCGGCCATGCGGGCCGACCTTGCGCGCCGCGGTCAGCGCCGGCTCACCGTAGCCGGCGGCGACGTCCAGCACCCGGCTTCCCGTCCGCACGCCGGCCAGCTCGACCAGCCGCTCGCTGACGTGCCGGTCAGCCCGGTCGTTGAACTCCCGCCACTCGTTCCACCCCACCGCGGCCGCGCCCCAGCGATCGCGCTGCGCGGCGCGAAAGCCGACCGGGTCGATCCCCTCGGATCCCATCGCGCCATCCTTGCAGCGACGGAGGAGCTCCGCACGAGGGAGCCTCCGGGCCGGCTCAGTCGGCGAGCCGCCCGCCGATCATTCGTGGCGGCCGTCCGCGCCGACGGCGAGGCCGACCGCGCCGCGCGCCCCCCGCCGCCCCGACAGCGCCGAGGCGGCGGCGAGCGCGATGAAGGAGAGGATCGCCAGCTCACCGAGGACGCCGCCCCAGCGCCAGGCGACGAGGTTGGCCTCGAGGTCGCCGAACAGGCGCAGCGCCAGGCTCACGTGCAGGAGCGCCAGCGGCGCGTAGAAGGAGCGGCGGTAGGGAAGCGCGACGCCGAGGACCGCGGGCACGATCACCGCGGCGTGGGCGAAGATCATCGAGAAGACGAAGCCGAGGAAGATCGTGTGCAGCATCGCGTCGTAGCCGAAGCCGTAGCCGGTCAGCTGTCCTTCGCCGAGCCAGACGACGCCGGCGACCGCGAGCCAGAAGTAGCCCGCCAGCAGGGCGACCGCCATGTAGCGGGTCAGGCCGCCCATCCGGATCGTCCGCCGGGCGACGTCGAAGCGGGCGAGCCAGGCGGCCTGGGCGAGCAGGCCGGCGCCGGCCAGGCGGATGCCGAGCGAGGGCCAGGGCAGGGTGAGGACGACGCCGAGGCCGAAGAGGGCGATCGCCGCCAGGAGCGCCCATCGCGCCGCCGCCGGCGGGTGGCGCATGCGCGAGAGCTCGAGCCGCTCGCCGACGATCGTCAACACCAGGAAGGCGACCAGGAAGGGGACGACGCGGGCGAGCGGCTCGCCGCTCAGCCAGACGCAGGCGCCGGCCGCCCAGCCCGCCGCGCCGAGGCCCATGACGAAGTTGTGCCAGCTCGGCTCGAGGCGGTGGACGGCGACGAAGACGGCGACCAGGGCGAAGCCGCCCAGCGCCAGCAGCAGCTGCCCGCCGCGCGCCGGCAGGCCGGCGAGCAGCCACAGCGCCCCGGCGGCGGCGGCGCTCGGCGCGACGTAGGGCCAGCGGCCGCGGCCGTGGCGGCCGAGGGCGACTGCCCGCTCGAGGCCGATCTGGGTGCCGAGGAAGCCCAGCACCAGCAACGGGCCGTGGTCGGCGGCGAGGGCCGGGCGCAGCGGTGGCAGGTCGAGGCCGAGGCGCAGCAGCCCGGCCCAGAGGCCGGCCAGGAGGGCGACCAGCGCCGCCGCCAGGAGCGGCGCCCGCCGCAAGAGGCGCGAGGACGGTGCGGGGGAGGCGCTCGGCCGCCCGATCGCGCCCGCCGCGGGAGCCGCCGAGGAGGCGCTCAGTCCCATCCCAGCGCCGCCCGCGCCACCTCGCTCATGTCCTCCGGCTTCCACGGCGGCTCCAGCTCGCTCTCGACCAGGACCTGGCGCAGGGCGGGCGCCTGCTGCAGGCAGGCGTGGATTTCATCCTCGATGTAGCCGGTCAGGGGGCAGGCCGGCGTCGTCACCGTGAAGCGGATGCGGGCCACCCCGGCCCGCACCGTCACCTCGCGCAGCAGCCCCAGCTCGACGATGTCGACCCCCAGCTCGGGGTCGATCACCCCGTGCAGGAGATCGCGCACGAGCTCGGGCGTGGGATCGTCGCTGAGCGCGGCGAGCCCGGGGACGCCGGCGGCGGACACTACGCGGCCGCGGCGGCCGGTCGGCCGATCCGCACCCGCCACACGGTCGGGCCCTGCTCGAGGTACTCCCAGGTGAACTGCCCGGCGTGCTCGGCGGCGAACTGGTATTCGAGCGGTTTGGGGTCGTGGTCGTTGACCAGCACGAAGCCCTCGCCCGCGCCGAGCTTCTCGTAGGTCTCGAAGATCAGCTCGTGGCGGCGGGCGGGTGGCTCGTTGCGGACGTCGAGGTCCGGATCGGTGGTCGGCATGGAGGCTCCTCTCGTTCGTTCTTTTCTCTCTTCACGAGCCTGTGCATCAGCGCGTTGAGGCGCTGCGCCTGCTCGGGATCGCGCCGCCGCAGGCTCGCGTAGGCGGCACCGGCAAGTCGGTTGGCGGTGGTCGGGCGGCCGGCCTCGCCGAGCGCCGCGAGGGCGCCGAGCAGGACGTCGACCAGCTCCGCCACCGCCTCGGGATCGCCCTCCCGGGGGCTCGCGGCGGGCACCTCAACCGCCGCCGGCGATCAGCCCCCGGAGGCGGGGGAAGAGGATGTTGTTCTCCTCGTGGACGTGGCGGTGGAGGTCGGCCTCGAACTCGCTCAGCGCCGTCAGCAGGGCGAGGTGGGTGGAGCAGAGCGCCTCCGCCTCCTGGTAGCCGCCCGCCAGCTCGCGCAGCGCCGCCAGCTTCCGCCCCACCGCTTCGTGCTCGGCCTGGTGGCGGTCGACCGTGGCGAGGTCGAGGTCGGCGGCGGCGCCCTGGCGCTCCAGCGCCCGGCAGGCGGGGAAGAGGTCGCGCTCCTCCTCGGCCAGGTGGGGCTCGAGCTCCTCCCGCAGGGCGGCGAAGGCGCGCTCGACCATCTCCAGCTCGGGCCGGCCCTCGCCGTGGACGCGGGCGACCGTCGCCGTCAGCTCCCCGATCCGCGGCATTTCCTCGCGCAGCCGCTGGTGGTGGACCGAGACGATGTGCTCGCAGAGCTCGTCGATCGGGGCCCGGGCCCAGTCACGCTCCTCGACCGGATCGGCCGGCGGGCCGTCCCGCTCGATCGCCTCCAGCAGCTCGGCGACGGTGGCGGCGTCGAGGCCACGGTCCGCGCAGGCGGCCGCCAGCGTCTGGGCGCCGCCGCAGCAGTAGTCGAGCCGCAGCCGCTCGAAGATCCGGGCGCGGGCGGGGCGCTCGGCGGCAAGCTCGGCGAGGCTGGCGGTCGGCTCGAGTGGGATCATCTACCGCCATTTTTACACACTTATGATGTGAAAAAGGTCAGGCGGGCGGTCGGACGCGACCCCCCTCCCGATCCGATCGTGGGCTCAGCCGAGGGGCAGCGCCGCCAGCGTCTGATCGAGGCGGTCGGCGAGCAGCTCGGCGTTCGACTCGTCGAAGACCAGCGGCGGGCGGATCTTGAGGACGTCGTAGTCGGGCCCGGTGCGGCCGACCAGGACGCCGCGCCGGCGCAGCTCCTCGACGACCAGGGAGGCGACCGTCGCCGCTCCGACCGAGTCGGTGGCGCCGAGCTGGACGCCGACCAGGGTCCCGTGCGCGCGCACGTCGCGGATCGTCGGGTGCCGGCCGCGCAGCTCCCCGAGCAGGCCGGTCAGCTTGGCCCCGACCCGGCCGACGTGATCGACCAGGCCCTCGTCCTCGATCGTCTGCAGGACCGCAAGGGCGGCCCGGGCCGCCACCGGATTGCCGCCGAACGTACTGAAGTAATAGGTGCCCCTGCCGAAGCGCTCGACGATCTCCGCCCGCGTGATCATCGCCGCGACCGGATAGCCGTCCCCCATCGGCTTCCCCATCGTGACGAAGTCGGGGGAGTAACCGTCGCGTTCGAAGCACCACAGGTGGCTTCCGGTGCGACCGTGCCCGGCCTGGACTTCGTCGGCGACGATCAGCGCCCCGGCGGCGCGGGCCAGCCGCACCGCCTCGACCAGGTCGGCGCGCTCGGGGACGATCACCCCGTCGGCGGTGAAGGCGCCCTCGAGCACCAGCGCCGCGGGCTCGATCCGGCGCTCCGCGAGGCGCTCGATCGCCGCCCGCACCCCGGCCGCCACCGAAGGGCTCGAAGAGCCCTCGCCCGCCACCACCGGGAAGGTCTCGACGTGGCCGGCACGGTAGCCCGCCGGCCACTGCTGGGGCGAGAGGTCGGCGACCGCCGTGGTCATGCCGTGGTAGGCGTCGACGCTGACGATCGCTCCGCGCGCGCCGGTGAAGGTGGTCGCGAGGCGCCACATCAGGTCGTTGGCCTCGCTCCCCGAGTTGAGGATCATCGCCGTGTCGAGGCCGTGCCTCGGACCCAGCCCGCCGGTGAGCGATTCCGCCAGCTCGAAGAGCGGCTCGTAGAGGTAGCGGGTGTGGGTGTTGACGCGGCGCGTCTGGTCGACTACCGCCTCGACCACGCGCGGGTGGCAGTGGCCGACGACGGCCACGTTGTTGTAGCCGTCCAAGAGGCGATGCCCGTCGGCGTCGACCAGCCAGGCCCCTTCGCCGCGCACGACGTGGACCGGTTCGTCGTAGAAGAGGTCAGAAAGCGCGGGGCCGAGCAGCCGCCGCCGCTTCGCCGCCAGCTCCCCGACCGGGAGCGAGCGGCCGGGCGCCCCAGAGGCGCGGGCGAGCTGCTCCTCGCCGAGGCGGTCGAGCTCCTCCAGCAGGCGGATCGAGTCCTCGACGCATTCGCCCAGGTAGGCCCCTTTGTGGGGGAACTGCTCGACCTGCCATTCGCCGATCGCGACGATCGAGGCGAGGCGGGCGCTGATCGTCGGCCCGAGCGCCGCGCGCTCGGCCGGCTCCAGCGGGCTGCGCCGGCAATAGCCGTCGAGGAAGAGCCGGATCCTCCGCAGCGCCTCCTCCCCCTCGCACTGGCGCAGCATCGAGGCCAGCGCCGAAGCCAGGTCCACCAGGCGCGGGGCGTGGTGGGCATCGCCGAAGTCGATCACCCCGCAGACCGCTCCCCGCTCGTCGAAGAGGAGGTTTTCAAGCGTCAGGTCGCCGTGCACCACCTGCGCCGGGAGGGTCGGCCAGAGGGGCAGCGCCGCGGCGCGAAATCGCTCGATGGTGCCGGCGACCAGCCCGCGCTCGTCGCGCCGCATGCGGTCGACCAGCGGGCGCAGCTCGCCGATCCGGGCCAGGTCCCAGAGCAGCTCACGGCCCGCCCCGGGGTGGAAGAACCCGCGCAGCCCAAGGCCCAGGTCGGCGACCGTCTCGCCGATCCCCACGACGGCCCCGCGATCGAGGCTCGCCCCGGCCACCCCGGGGGTGCCCGCGACGAACTCGAACATGCGGGCGTAGTGCTCGCTCCCCGCGTCGGGCGCGGGGACGCGGACGACGCCGTTGGCGCCGTCCTCGGAGATCACCCGGGGAACGCGAAGGTCGCGCCGATGCCGCGCCAGGTGGCCGAGCAGGCAGGCCTCGAAATCGAGGCTCGCCTCGCGCTCGGCGAGGTTGGACACTTTGAGGACGTGGCGGGTGGCGCCGTCCTCGATCTGGAACGTCTGGTCGCGCTCGCCCGAGGTCTCGCGGGCGACGCCTTCGATCCCGAAGAAGGCCCTTGCCACGCCGGCGGCGTCGTCCGGGCCGAACCGTGGTGGACCGGAGCCGAGCGCGTCGACCAGCTCGCTCACGCCTCCGGATCCTCGGCGACGAACCGGGTGCGACCGCGACGGCGGGCGATCAGGGCGGCGACCAGGCCGATCAGGAGCGTGCCCGCGAACAGCATCGTGGCGATCACGTTGACCTGGACCGGGATGCCCCGCTGCGAGGCGCCGAAGACGTAGAGGGGGAAGGTGAGGGTGGTGCCGGCGTTGAAGTTCGAGACGACGAAGTCGTCGAGCGAGAGCACGAAGCAGAGAAAGAGCGAACCGCCGATCGCCGGCGCGATCAGGGGCAACGTCACCAACCTGAAGGTGGCGATCGGACCGGCGCCGAGGTCCGCCGCGGCGTCCTCGAGGCTGCGGTCGAAGTTCACCAGCCGGGACCGCACGACGACGGTCGAGAAGCCGATCGAGAACATGATGTGGGCCAGGATCAGCGTCTCGAACCCGAGCGGGATGCCGACGATCAGGAAGAAGGAGAGGAGCGCCGAGCCGACGACGATCTCCGGCGAGGTCATCGGCAGGATGACGAGCAGGTTGGCGAGCCGGCGGCCGAGAAAGCGGTGGCGGACGAGCGCCATCGCCATCGCCGTGCCCAGCGCGGTCGCCACCACGGCGCTCAGGGCGGCGAGCTTGACGCTGTTCACCAGCGCTTCGGTCAGCACCTGGACGCTGAACGCGTGGATCCAGGCGTCGAAGCTGAACCCGCTCCAGACCAGGTTGTAGCGGCCGGTCGGTTCGTTGAACGAGAAGAGGACGATGACCGCGATCGGCAGCAGCAGGTAGGCGATCGCCACGCCGACGTAGATCCTGATCGCGTTGCGGCGCAGCCAGGCGATCGCCTTGGCGGGGCTGCGGGCGCCGGCGCGCGGCATCCGGTTGACGGTGAGTGCCGTTTCGCCGTTCACGCTCACCCGAGCTCCGAGAGGTCGTCGCCCATCAGCGCCCGCGAGCCGGCGACGCGGATGTAGATCGCGACGGCAACGGTGATCACCACCATCAGGATGAAAGAGAGCGCCGCAGCCATCGGATAGTTGCGCTCGGTCAGGTAGAGGCCCTGGACGACGTTGCCGATCATCCGGTTGTTGGGCCCACCGAGGAAGTTGGCGTTGATGTAGTCACCGACGGCCGGGATGAAGGTGAGCAACGCCCCGGCGACGATGCCCGGGGTCGAAAGCGGCACGGTGACGCGCCAGAACGCACTGCGGGGCGAGGCGTAGAGATCCCTCGCCGCCTCCAGGTACCGCTTGTCGATCGTCTCCAGGCTGGCGAACAGCGGCAGCACCATGAACGGCAGGAAGTTGTAGGTGATGCCGGCGATCACGGCCCCCGCGGTGCCGAGCACGTGGCCCCCGGGGGCAAGGCCGACCGCGCTCAGCAGGTGAACCGCCGGGCTCTGATCGCTGAGGATGGTCTCCCAGGCCAGGGTCCGGATCAGATAGGTGGTGAGGAAGGGTGCGAGGACGAGCAGGAGGAGGATCGTCTTGTAGCGCCCGCCGTAGAAGATGATGCCGTAGGCCAGCGGATAGGCGATCACCAGCGCCACCACCGTGGCGATCCCCGCGTAGTAGAAGGAGCGGAAGAACTGTTCCTGGTAGAGGGTGAACGCTTCCTTGTAGTTGGCCCATTCCCAGTTGAAGTGAAACCCGCTTTCCACCGCTCCCGAGTTGAGCGACAGGCGCCACATCAGATACATCGGGATGAGGAAGAGGACGACGAGCCAGGCGGCCCCGGGAAGGACGAGGGCGTATCCGGTGAGACGGCGGCGGATCACGATGATCAGCTCAGGCAGCTATTTCTCTCGTGACCCGCCGCACCGGCCTCAGCCGTTGATCACCGCGTTCCAGGCGGCGGTCACCTTCTGTTCCATTTCACCGGACAGCTGCGGCTCAGGACTGCACTTCGCGATCGACTTCTTACTCGGGAACACGAGTTCGTTTTCGGCCAGTTCGGGATCGGTCTTGGCGATCACCTGCTGGACGCCCGCCACCGGGGACAGGTAGTGGGTGTATTCGACGATCTGCGCCGCGTGCTTCGGTTCGTAGACGTAGTTCATGAACGCGTAGGCGGCGGTCGCGTTCGGAGCGCCGACCGGGATCGTCATCGCGTTGGTGAAGATGATGCATCCCTGTTCCGGCATCACCCATTTCACGTTCGGGTTTTCCTGTTCCAGCTGATAGGTGTCACCGGCGGCGCCGGTCGAGGCGACGACGTCCCCGCGGAGCAATTCGTTGGTCCAGTCGTTGCCGGCGAACTTCCTCAGCTGGCCGTCTTCCTTTGCCTGCTTGACTTTGTTGACGGCAGCCATCCAGTCTTCTTCGGTGATCGGCTTGCTGAAGTCGACGCCCATGCACTTCATGATCACGCCGAGCGTCTGGCGCATCTCGGTGAAGAGCTCGACTTTGCCCTTGTACTTGGGGTTGAAAAGGTCACAAGCCGATTTGATGTCCGGGGCGAGGTCGGTGCGCACGGCGATGCCCATCAGGCCGCTCATCCACGGGTAGGAGTACTTGTTTCCCGGGTCATAGGCAGGATTGGTGATATCTGGTGAGGCGTTTTCGACGACGGTCTTGATCGCGTTCTTTTCGAGCTTCTGGGCGTAGCCCTGACGGATCATCCGTTCGACGATATAGGGGCTCGGTCCGGCGAACAACGAGCGTCCGCCCGATTCACCGTTCGCCAGCAGGGGCTGGAGTTTTCCGTAAAATTCTTCGTTCGAGTTGTAATCTTCGAGGTAAGTGGTCTTGATCCCGGTCGCTTTTTCGAAGCCGGGGATGGTCTTCGGGGAGATGTAGTAGGGCCAGTTCGAGATCGTCAGGCTGCCGCTGGCCTTGCCCGTGGCCTTGGCGGTGGACGATTCGGCCGTTTCCCCGCCGCTGATACCACTGCTCCCGCAGGCGCTCACCGCGACGCAGAGAACGAGCAGCGCCGCGACTGCGGTGCCGATCTTCCTCGGCGCGCCTTGCCGCCGCTTGCCGACGCTTGGGCGATTGACCCTCATCTTCTCCTCCTTGCCGTTATATCCGGCAGTATCCCGTTGTGCTTCACAGTATACGCAAGTTTGCGAGATGCAACCTAAATTCGATTCGACTGCGGCGCCGCTCAGACCAGGGCCGTGTCGCGCTCCTGGACCTCCGACCGCGGCTCCGGTCCGGGCTCGCTGCTTGCCCTTTCCTGGACGTTGCGGGCGATCGCGACGCTGCGGTAGACCGCGTGGACGAGGTGCCCGTACGGCGCGGTCAGGAAGAAGGCGAAGACGGCGGCGAGGTGGACGAGCAGCAGCGGGCCCATCAGGTCGGTCTCGCGCAAGGCGAGCAGCGCCAGCCCGGTCGCCGCGACGACCAGCAACGACCAGGTGAACGCCAGGCCGAGACTGGCGGTCTGCGGTGCGGCGAGCCCCGCCGGGGCCTCGCGGCGCATCCGCAGGAAGCCGATGCAGCCGAGCACCACCATCACCCCGCCGACGGTCCCGAGGATCACCGGGACGCTGAGCAGCGGGTACGGCGGCAGGATGCCGAAGATGTTCTCCTCGATCGCCGCCGCGACGGTCGCGCCGAAGGTGAGGAGGAAGCCGGCGGCGACCGCCGCGTGGGTGTAGCGGCGCAGCGGTGAGGGCTCCTCGGCGTCGGGGAAGTGACACTCGCCGCCGCCACCGCGCATCCAGCGAAGGGTCGCGGCCTCGCCGATCGCCCGCCGCCAGAGCCGCGGCCCGCGGATGCCGCCGGTGGGGCCGCCGATGTCACGCCAGAAGCGGAGCGCGCCGACCACGCAGACGAGGATCGCCCAGCCCGCGAGCAGCAGGCCGAAGGCCAGCATCGCCGCCTGCGGGAACACGGTGTAGAAGCTGCCCGGGCCTTCGTTGCCCATGAGCAGCGAGTCGGCGCTGGTCGCCAGGAGGAAGACGAGAGCCACCGCCAGCGCCGCCCCGACGACCGCCGCGACCAGCGTCCCGCGGGCCCGCTCGAAGAGCCGCGCCAGCCAGCGCGGCTCGGCGTAGCGCTCGTAGGTCAGGACCCGACCCTCCGACATCAGCTGGGGGATGTTGATCGCAAATTCGTGTGGCTCGGCGTACATGCACGCCTGGTAGCAGGCACGGCAGTCGTGGCACACGGTGGCGAGGTAGCCGAGGTCCCCCTCGGTGAAGAGCCGCCGTTCCTCCATCGCCGGGAAGACCGCGCAGTAGTCCTCGCAATACCGGCAGGCGTTGCAGATCGTGAACTGCCGTTGGGCCTCGTCGACCAGATCCTGCAGCTCAGACATCGGCGCTTCGCTCCCCGGCGATCCGGCCGAAGACCGTCCCGATCGTCATCCCGAAGCCGGCCAGGTAGCCGCGCCTGAGGATGTTGCCCGCCATAATCTCTCCGGCGGCGAAGACGTTCTGGAAGGTCCCTTCGCCGGCGAGGCGGACGCGGGCGTCGGCGTCGACGCCCAGCCCGAGGTAGGTGAAGGTGATGCCGGGACAGAGCGGGTAGGCATAGAAGGGCGGCTGCTCGATCGGCAGGGCCCAGTTGCTCTTCGGCGGGGCGATGCCCGCGGTCGCCACCCCGTCGAGCCGGCTCGGGTCGTAGGTGCCGCCGTCGAGGCTGGCGTTGTAGGCAGCCACCGTGGCGCCGAGCTGGGCCGGATCGAGCGAGCAGCGCACCGCCAGCTCCTCGATCGACGCGGCTTCGAAGGGCTCGAAGACCGTCGACATGAAGCGATCGACGACCTGGCGGTCGAAGATCGACCAGGCCCGCTGGCTCGGCTGTTCGGCGATCAGCCGCCCCCAGGTGGCGTACCGCTTGGGCCACAGGTCCTCGCCCTCGTCGTAGAAGCGCTCGGCCTCCTCGTTGACCATCACGCTGAACGGCACCGAGTCGACGCGGGTGACGATCCCGCCCTCGAACTTGGGGCCGCGGGCGTCGACGGCGATCGCGTGGAAGCCTTTCGGGTTGCCGCGCGCCATCGCCCCGTGCTCGAGCATCCGCCGCAACGGCAGGCCGTCGTTCTCGCGGCTGCCGCGGATCGCGTAGTTCCTCGCCGCGGCGCCCCAGTGCTCTTCCAGCCAGCCGATGTTCGCCTCGAAGCCGCCGCAGGCGAGCACCACCGCGCGCGGTTCGACCGCCCATTCGCGATCGCCCGAGGCCAGGGTCACAGCTTCGCAGCGGTCGCCGGCGATCGCCAGGTCGACCAGGCCGGTCTCGTAGAGGATCTCGACCCCGATCCGCTCGGCGGTCGCGGAGAGCGTGTTGACCAGCGCTTTGCCGCCGCCGAGGAAGAACCGGTTGGTCCGACCTAGGTGCAGGGTGCCCCGCATCGCCGGCTGCCAGCGGATGCCGTTCTCCTCCATCCAGGCGGGCGCTTCGCGCGACCCGGCGATGCAGAGGCGCGCCAGGTCCCGGTCGGTCTCCGGCCCGGTCACCTGCATCAGGTCGTCGAAGAACTCCTCCTCCCCGTAGGCGCCGGGCATCACGCCGTCGGGATCGTGGGCGCAGCGGAGGTTGCGGGTGTACTTGCTGTTGCCCCCGCGCCAGTCGCGCGACGCCCGCTCGATCAACAGCACCGCGGCGCCCCGTCGCCGCGCCGCGATCGCCGCCGAGAGCGCGGCGTTGCCCGCGCCGACGACGAGCACATCGAGTGGACCAGACGCCTTCACCTTTCGTACTCTACTGCATACGGTCGTATTCTCAGGTTTTCGAAGGCGCGTCCACCACCAGCACCACCTTGCCGTAGGCCTGCCGGTCGGCGAGGATCCGGTGCGCCTCGGCCGCCTCGGCGAGGGGAAGCTCGCGGTCGATCACCGGATCGAGGCGGCCCGCGCCGACCATCGCCACCACGTGGCGGACCTCGTCCACGGTGGTGGACATCGAGCCGATGATCTGCCGCTCCGCGCGGAAGAGCTCGATCACGTCGAGATCGACCTGCTCACCGCCGTGCGCCCCGCAGGTGACCATCCGACCTCCGACCCGGATCGCCGCCAGGCTGTCGACGAAGACCTGGCCGCCGACGTGCTCGAAGACCAGGTCGACCCCGGCGCCCGCGGTGACCTCGGTGACCATCTCGCCGATCGATTCACGCGAGTAGTCGACGGTGGCGCTCGCGCCGAGCTCCCTCGCCCGCTCCAGCTTCGCCGCGGAGCCGGCGGTGGCGATCACCTTCGCTCCGGCCAGCGAGGCGACCTGCAGGGCGGCGCTGCCGATCCCGCTGCCGACCGCGTTGACGAGGACCCACTCGTCGGGGCGGACGTTTCCCCTGCTCACGAGCATGTGCCAGGCGGTGCCGAAGGTTCCCTGCACGGTCGCCCACTCGGCCGCCGAGCGCTGCTCCGGCAGCGGCAGCAGGCCGGCGCAGGGCACGGCGATCAGCTCGGCGTAGGTCCCCTGCCGGCCGACCCCGGTCCATTCCCCCTGCTCGCAGAGGTTGCCGCGGCCGGCGCGGCACCTGGCGCAGGTGCCGCAGGGAAGGTCCTCGATGATCAGCACCCGATCGCCGACGCCGAGCGGGCCGTCGTAGTCGTCGGGCAGCGACCTCACCCGCCCGGCCCCCTCGAGCCCGAGGATGTGCGGGAGCTCGAGCGGCAGGCGCGAGGAGCCGTCGCGAAGGTCGAGATCGAGGTGGTTGACCGCGGCCGCTTCGATCGCCACCAGCGCCTCCCCCTCGGTCGGCGTCGGATCGGGGACCTCCTCCAGGGTGAGGGCGTCGAGGCCCCCGTATCGACGCAGCGTGATGGCCTTCATGGAGGGCTACTGTACACTACGGTATCCATGCGTTCATCTTCGGATTTCCAGCCGTCCGCTTCCCTCGATCTCGGGCCGCTGGTCGAAGCCGCCGCGTCCCTGGACCTCGGCCAGGTCCCCGCCTCGACCCGGCACCATGCGGTCCTCGTCATCGCCGACACGATCGGGGCGATGCTCGGCGGCGGGTCCGAACCGGAGTTCGCGGCGCTGGTCGAGCGCCGCGACGAGGCGGCCCTCTTCCCCGTCCATCCAGGGCCCGCCCAGCTCGTCACCCCGGGCCAGCCGGGAACCGACGCGATCACCGCCGCCTTCGTCAACGCCGCCGCCGGGACCGTGCTCGAGCTCGACGAGGGAGTGCGACCGAGCGGCCACCCGGGAGTCCACGTGATCCCGGCGGCGCTGGCCGCGGCGCAGGCGCTCGGCCGCAGCGGCGGCGAGCTGCTCGGCGCCGTGCTCTCCGGGTACGAGGTCACCGCCCGCCTCTTCACCGCCTTCCGCCTGCGCTTCCCCGTCCACCCGCACGGCAACCTCGGCGCGATCGGGGCAGCCGTGGCGGTCGCCCGCCTGCGCCGCGCCGATCCGGTGACGCCGGCCAAGATCGCCACCGCGCTCCCCCTGCTCTCGGTCTGGCAGCCCGCCTTCGAGGGGGCGACGGTCCGCAACGTCTACTCGGGCGTCGGCGCCGCCACCGGGGTGAAGGCGAACTGGCTGGCCTCCGCCGGCTTCAGCGGATCCGACGAAGCGCTGCCCACCGCCTTCGGCGAGATCGCCGGCGAGCTGGTCGATCCCGACCGGCTCACCGCGCCGGTCCACGCCGAGGACCTGCTGATCGCTCACGATTACCAGAAGCGCCACAGCGCCTGCGCGAACTCCCACACCGCGATCGACGCCGTGCTCTCGCTCGGGCCGCTCGATCACCGCCAGGTCCGCGGCGTCAAGGTGGAGACCACCACCAACAACCTGCGCCTCGACCGCCTCTCCCGCGGCCCCGTGCTCTCCAACCGCTTCTCACTCCAGTACGCGGTGGCGACGGCGATCGTCAACGGCGAGGCGGGACCGGACGCGATCGCCACCGACCCCCGCGCCGAGGAGCTCTCGCGGCTGGTCACGGTGACCGCGGCGGCGGAGCTGACCGAGCGCTGGCCCGCCGCCAGCCCCGCCCGGGTCACGATCGACCTCGGGGATCGGACGGTGCAGGCCGAGGTGGACAACCCGGTCGGCCACGAGAGCCACCGCTTCACCGAGCCCGAGCTGCGCGCCAAGTACGAGGCCCTCGCCGCCGCGGCCGACGGGTCGGGCACGCGGGTGCCCTACGACCGGCTCTTGGAGCTCGAGTCGATCGCCGACGTGGGCGGGCTCCTTGCGCCGTAGTGCCCCTAGGAACCGCCGCCCCCAGACAGGCTTCAGCCGACCAGAGCGCCTCGGTGAGGACAGGTGGGCACGTTAGGATTCAAGGCTCCAGTTCACCGGCGGGAGAGAGCGGAGAGGCGCTGAGCGACCATGGCACGGACTACTTCAAACGGGAATCAAAAACGGGACCGCAGCGGCTCGAACTCGATCGGCGACGAGCTCTACGAGCAGCTGCGGGCGGCGATCATCAGCGGCCAGATCCCGCCCAACGCGCGGATCGTCGAGACCGATATCAGCGAGCAGTACCAGGTCAGCCGAACCCCGGTCCGGCAGGCCCTCCAGCGGCTCAAACAGGCCGGTCTGCTGCGCGAGTCGGCGCGGGCCCTGGTCGTCAGCGAGTTCTCGACCGAGGAGCTGAAGGACTTCTGCGCCGTGCGCGACAACCTCGAGAGCCTCGCGGCGCAGCTGGCGGCGAGCAGCCGCACCGAAGTCGACCTGATGCTGCTGGAGGAGATCCAGGGCCTGTTCGAGAAGTCGATCGGCGGCGAGATCGCCGAGGTCGTGCGGCTCAACCACGAGTTCCACAACGCCGTCTGGGAAGCGTCCCGAAACCGCTTCCTGAAAGACCAGCTGATCCACATCCGCGGTCTGATCGAGCGCATCGACACCACCACCCTCGACACCGAGGAGCGGCAGCGCCAGGCGCTCGGGGAGCACCGGGCGATCTATGACGCGCTGGTCGCGCGCGACGAAGAGCAGGCGCGCCTGGCGGCGCTGAAGCACTTCAACCACGCGACCGCGAAGCGCCTGCTGTCCCGTCGGGTCAGCAGCGGCGCCTCCGCGTAGCTCGGCGTCCCCGGGCGCCGGACGCGGCGCACACTGCGTGCGTACGCCCGCGTGCAATGGTATTCAGGACAATGCCCGGGGCCCCGCCGCAACACCCAGTCGCCTTCCGGTCGCTGACCGCCGAGCTGGCGGAGCTGGTGAGGACGCTGCGCCCGGCGGCGATCCCGGCCGCGGTCCGCGATCGCGCCCGCCTGCTGCTCCTCGACGAGCTCGGCGCGGGCCTCTACGGATCGACGGCGGCGGGCGCGACGATCGTGCACGAGGAGGCTCGCGCCCGCTGCCGGGCGGGGAGCGCGGCCGTCTGGGGCCGGGCGACGAGGCTCCACCCCACCGCGGCCGCCCTGGTCAACGCCACCCAGGCCCACGCCTTCGAGCTCGATGACTACCACCCCGGAGCAAAGCTCCACGCCGGCGCCGTGGTCGTCCCGGCGGCGCTCGCCACGCTGACCGAGGGCCACGGCCTCGACGACTTGCTGGCGGCGATCGTGGTCGGCTACGACGTGATGATCCGCATCGGCCTGGCGATGAACGCCAGCGCCACCCGCCGCCGCGGCTGGCACCTGACCGGCCTGACCGGCCCGTTCGGCGCCGCCGCGGCCGCCGGCCGCCTGCGCGGGCTCGACCGCGACGCCCTGGTGCGGGCGTTCGGGGTCGCCGCCTCCTGCTCGGCGGGGATCTTCGCCTTCAGCCGCGAGGGCTCGATGACCAAGCAGCTGCATGCCGGGCGCGCCGCCGAGGCCGGGCTGCTCGCCGTCGAGCTCGCCCGGCGCGGGCTGAGCGCGCCTTCGCAGGCGCTCGAGGCCGACGACGGAGGGCTGCTGGCGGCGGTCAGCGACGGCGCGGAGAGCGAGCCGATACGGGCCGACCTCGGATCCCGCTTCGAGCTCGGCCGGGTCGCGGTCAAGCCCTATCCCTGCTGCGGCAGCGTCCACAGCTCGATCGATTGCGCCCTCGCGATCCGCGCCCGGCACGACTTGTCCGCCGCGCGGATCGAGCGGGTGACGGTTCACACCGCGGCGCTGATCGACCGGCAATGCGGCTTCCCCTACGAGGGCGCCGGCGGTCCGCTCGAGGCCCAGATGAGCATGCGCTACTGCGTCGCCGCGGCGCTCGCCGACGGCGAGGTCGGCCTGCGCCAGTTCGGCGACGCGCGGCGCCGCGACCCCGACCTGCGCGCGCTGGTCGACCGGGTCCGCCTGGTGATCGACGCCGAGATCGACGCCGCATACCCGGCGACCTGGCCGGGGCGGGTGACGGTCGAGACCGACTCCGGCGCGCGCCACGAGTCCTCGGTCCCCGAGCCACTCGGAAGCCCCGGCCGTTGCACTCGGCAGATGGTCGAACGCAAGTTCCTCGACCTCACCGACGGCATCCTCGAGCCGCGGCGACAGGCGGCGTTGATCGGCCTGCTGGACCGGGGCGACGGGGAGACCGGGCCGGCGGCGATCATCGACAGCGCCGTCGCCTTCGGGCCTTGAGCGCGAGGGGTGGGGGTGGCGCGGCGCGGGTAGGGCTGGCGCCCCGGGGGGAGGGTTCGGGCCGGAGTGGTTCGGGCCTGAGGTGTTGGAGTTCCGGCGTCCCGGCCTTTTCGGAGGCAGCCCTGGCAGGCTGTGGCCGCCTCCGAAAAGGCCGGGTGATGAGGAGACGGCAGAGGGTCCGGGCGAGCGCCGGGATCGTCGAGGGAGGCGCG
>JAFDWF010000098.1 GCA_018268575.1 Actinomycetota bacterium | reverse complement strand
TCGGTCTGTTCGTCGCCGCGTTTCTCCGAGGTCCGCTCGATCGACTCGAGCTGGTCTTCGAAGATCGATTTGGTGTCGTGCAGCAGGCGCCCGATCAGCGTCGACTTGCCGTCGTCGACCGACCCCGCGGTCGCGATCCGGAGGATCTCCGTGGCCGGCATCAGCGCTTCTCCCTCACCGCGGACATCACTAGAAGTAGCCCTCCCGCTTGCGGTCCTCCATCGCCGCTTCGGAGAAGCGGTCGTCGCCGCGGGTCGCGCCGCGCTCGGTGATCCGCGTAACCGAGATCTCCTCGATCACCGACGGATAATCGGTCGCCCGCGAGGGCACGGCGCCGGTCAGGGTGGCGTCGCCGACGGTGCGGTAGCGCACCATCTCCACCTTCGACTCGGCGCCCGCGGGCAGCGGGAAGTACTCGTTCACCGCCATCAGCAGGCCCTCGTTGTCGACCACCTCGCGCTCGTGGGCGAAGTAGATCGGCGGCAGCTCGATCCCCTCCCGCGCCAGGTAGCGCCAGACGTCGAGCTCGGTCCAGTCGGAGATCGGGAAGACGCGGATGTGCTCGCCCTTGCGGTGGCGGCCGTTGTAGAGGCGCCAGAGCTCGGGCCGCTGGTTCTTCGGGTCCCACTGGCCGAATTTGTCGCGAAAGGAGAACACCCGCTCCTTGGCGCGGGCCTTCTCCTCGTCGCGCCGGCCGCCGCCGAAGACGGCGTCGAAGCCGCCGCCCTTGATCGCGTCGAGCAGCGCCCGGGTCTGGTGACGGTTGCGGGACGCCAGTTCGTGCTCGACCTTGATCGTCCCCTGGTCGATCAGCTCCTGGACCGAGGCGACCTCGAGCCGCAGCCCGTATTCGGCGACGACCTTGTCGCGGAACTCGATCACCTCGTGGAAGTTGTGCCCGGTGTCGACGTGCATGATCGGGAACGGCACCGGCGCGGGCGCGAACGCCTTGCGCGCCAACTGCAGCATCAGCACCGAGTCCTTGCCGCCGGAGAAGAGCATCACCGGATGCTCGAACTCGGCGACGACCTCGCGGATGATGAACATCGACTCCGCCTCGAGCGTGTCGAGGTCATCCAGCTCGACCGAGGCCGGGCGCACTTTGGTCGTCTCGTCCATCATCGGGTCACGTCCGCCGGGGGATCGAGCCGCACCGCACCCCGAGCGGGCGCGCTAGTTGATGCCGCACTCGGTCTTTTCGACGCCCGCCCAGCGGCCGTCGCGGAGGTCGCCCCCCGGGGCCACCGGCTGCGTGCAGTGGGTGCAGCCGATCGAGGGGTAGCCACGATCGTGGAGCGGGTTGTACGGAAGGCGGTGCTCATGGATGTAGTTCCAGACGTCTCGCTCGGACCAATCGGCGAGCGGGTTCAGCTTCCAGAGGCCGAACTTCTTGTCCCAGGCGAACTTCGGGGAACCGGCCCTGCTGCTGGAATCCGCTCGGCGGACGCCGGCGACCCAGCAGTCTACGGATGAGAGGGCACGGCGCATCGGCTCGACCTTGCGGATGCCACAGCAGGCGTCCGGCTCGCGCTTCCAGAGCTCGTCGCCGTACTGCTTCGCCTGCTCCTCAAGGGTCAGGTTGTGGTACCGGTCGAACTCGATCCCGAGCGCCTCGGCGAGGCGGTCGCGGGTCTCGTAGGTCTCCGGGAAGAGGACGTCGGTGTCGAGGTAGAAGAAGCGCGCGTCGGGGTTGACCTGGCTCGCCAGGTGCGCGGTCACCGAGCTCGTTTTCTGGAACGAGCAGGCGATGTAGTGGTTCTGCCCGAACTGGTCGAACATCCACTCGATCGTCGCCTGCGCCGTCAGGCCCTCGAGCTCGTCGGCGATCGCCTCGTGGTCGAGGTCGGTGATTGTCGGCACGTTGCCGGAGAGCGTGATTGGCGGCGGCTTCATCGGTTGCCTGGTTCCCTCGCTCGCGCGGGCTAGATCGCGCACTCCCCTTCGCCGCGGATGACTTCATAGGGAGTCGCCCGCTGCCAGTCGATGAACTCTTGCATGGTCTCGAGGGAGAAGTCGACCGGCAGGGTCAGCTCCTTGACCTCGGCTTCGAAGCGCTCGGTGCCGACCCGCTCGGCGAAGGCGTTGAACTCCTCGCCCGCGGAGCGCTCCGCCTCATACATCCGCACCCAGCGCGCGACCGCCTCGGGGACCCGTTTGGCCGGGAGCCGCGATTTGAGTCGCTTGCCGAAGGCGACGCCGCCCTCGTAGCTGCCGCCGATGTGGGGGATGTAGGCGGGCATCTGGCGGTCGCCGAGCTTCAGCGAGGCGCCGTAGAAGCCGATCGTGCCGATGTGATGCTGGCCGCAGCCGTTCGGGCAACCGCTCATCTTGATGTGGATGCGCTTGCTCAGCTCGTCCTCGATCTGCATCGAGTCGACCCGCTCCTTGATCGCCCGGTTGAGGCCCATCGAGGAGGTGATGCCGAGTTTGCAGCTGTCGGTGCCGGGGCAGGAGACCACGTCGGTGATCTCGCGGGCGCCGGCCTCGCCGAGCCCGAGCCCGACCAGCCGCTGCCAGACGTCGTAGAGCGACTCGTCGCGGATCCAGCGCAGGACCAGGTTCTGCTGCACCGTGCTGCGGGCGTTGCCGCCACAGAACTCGCGCATGGTCTGGGCGAGGCCGCGGAACTGCTCCGGGGTCAGGTCGCCGCGGGTGACCTTCACCTCGACCGTCGAGAAGCCGGCCTGGCGCTGCGCCTGCACGTTGCCGGCGAGGAAGCGCTCGAACTCGGAGCGGTCGCCGTTCGGCGAGGCGGGGGTGGGCGGCACGGCGGGCGCGCGGCTCTCCTCGTCGTCGACGAAGCTCAGCCGCTCGACCAGCTCGGGGCCGAAGTCGCGCTCGGCGACCCAATCACCCTCGAGCTCCTCGTCGAGCAGCTCGCGGAAGGCGTCGATGCCGATCTTGTCGACCAGCACCTTGATCCGGGCGCGGGCGCGGTTGACCCGCAGCCAGTCCTGGCGGTCGAAGATCCGCAGGATCGCCTCGGCGACCTTGAGGTAGTCGCCGTTGTCGGCCTCGACGAACTCCGAGACCACCGGCGCGATGCGCGGCATGATCGCGGTGCCGCCGCCGACCCGCACCTCGAAGCCCCTCACCCCGTCGCGTTCGCGGGAGAGGAAGGCGATGTCGT
The DNA here is from genome assembly GCA_018268575.1 of Actinomycetota bacterium. Classification (GTDB taxonomy): domain Bacteria; phylum Actinomycetota; class Thermoleophilia; order Solirubrobacterales; family 70-9; genus VAYN01. Next base: position 7,698 of record JAFDWF010000098.1, on the reverse strand, counting down.
GGATGCCGGTGATCGCCCGGTCGGCGTCGGAGCCGGAGAAGGCGGTCTTGATCTTGCGCGGCATCAGCTGCGTCGTCGGGTGGCGGACGAAGTAGCGGACGTAGGCGCCGGCGTAGGGGGTCGGATCGAAGATCTCGTCCGCGGCGACGCCGGCCCAGGGGTCGCCGGTGACGTTGCGGACCGTGTTGCCGCAACCCTCGCGCGAGGAGAGCCCGGCCTCGGCGATCTCCCGCAGCAGCAGCTCGGCGTCGCGCAGCGGGACGTGGTGGATCTGGATGTTCTGGCGGGTGGTGATGTGGCCTTTGACCAGCGGCGCGTACTTCTCGACCACGCTCGCGAAGGTGTCCATCTGGTCCGGGCTGACGCCGCCGAAGGGCAGCTTGACGCGGATCATCTGGACGTCGGACTGGCGCTGCCCGTAGACCCCCTGTTTGAGGCGGAAGGGGATGAACTCGAGCTCCTCCTTCTGGCCCGACAGGAAGCTCTCGGCTTCGTTGTCGAAATCGTCGAACTCGCGCTCGATGATCGGGATGATGTGTCCCGGGACGTTGGCGTAGGCCTCGGGGTTCTCCAGGGTGCCGACCCTGCCCTTGCCCTTCTGCTCCTTGTTCTCGGCGACTATGACCTCCATGGGAGGAAATTAGCAAAACCCTGACCGGGATTAGGGTATTTATCCGAGATGTTTTCTATCTCGGCGCCGAGATCGGCTCAGGAAGCGCGTTTGCGCGCCTCCAGAACCGCTGCCGCCTCGCCCGATTCGGCGACGTATCCGCCCTCCGGCTCGAACGGCAGGCCCTCTTCCTCCCAGCCCACGGCGCCCTCGCTCAGCTTCACCGCGTCGTAGCCGGCCTCGGCCAGAGCGGTGGTCGCCATCGAGGAGCGGTTGCCGCCGCGGCAGTAGAAGATCACCGGCCGGTCCTTGTCGATCTCCTCGACCCGCGCCGAGAGCTCCGCCAGGGGGATGTGGGTGGCGCCGGGCAGGTGCCCGGTCTCCCACTCGTGCTCGGCGCGCACGTCGACCAACTGGGCGCCCGCCTCGACCATCTCCCGCGCCTCGGCGCGGGAGATGGTCTTCGGCGTGGCGTCGGCGGGGGCGTCCGCCATCAGTCGATCTCCGATCCCTCGATCAGGAAGGCGACGCGGACGTGAGCCCGGAACTCGTCCAGGTTCTCGCCGCGGATCCCGGTCGAGACGATGTCGACAGCGCGGATGTTGCGCAGGGAACCCTGCGCCTGGGCCAGGGCCTGCCTGGCGGCGTCGTCGGTCGAGGTCTTGGAACTGCCGACGAGCTCGATGATTTTCACGACTGCCATCTCGCTCCTCCTCGTGCTTGTGGGTCTCCGATGTCCTGCTTGGCGCCCACTCCCTCCAGCAATGCGGCGCGCTGCCACGGCCGGGCCGCGTCCGTCGGGGGCTCCGCCGGGGTGGCGGAGAGCTCCGACTGGAAGCGCGCGATCGCCGCGGCGATCGCCGCTGCCTCTGCTCCGGTCGCGGTCTTCTCGGCCACCGCCTCACTTTATGCGAGCGCGACCGGCAAGGTGACGACGCAGGGAGTCCATCACCGCCTGCGGTTCCCGGTCGAGACGCACCCCGGTGACACGGGTCGCATCGATCTCCGCCAGCAGCAGCTCGTCGTCCCGCACGCGGTCGCCCTCGAACGACAGCCGTGACCCGTGGGTCTCGTAGGTGTCGAGTTCGACCCCGAACTGCGCCTCCTCCCACCAGGCGTCGATCTCGAATCCGCCGACGAAGAAGTTCATCGCGGGCTCCGGCAACCCCGCCTCCCGCACCAGCTCGAGAAACCGCCGCTCGAGCCCCGAGCGGGTGAACGGCGCCACGTCCTCGTAGATATCGAGCGCGGCGATGACCTTGGCGTGGCCGTGATGACCGGTGGTGCGGTCGAGCAGGTCATGCATGGCGCGAAGATCGAAGTCGCCCGCGTCGTCGGCCCGCCGGACGAACCGCTCCACGGTCTCCGGTCGGCTGTCGGTTGCCACGTCGAGGATCGTCCGCGCGAGCGAGGTCACCGGGATCCCGTCCCTGACCGCCCGATCCTCCGGCACCAGGTCGACCTGGTGGGTGAAGAACGATCGTCGGGCGCGACGAGCGCCTCGGCAGGTCACGTGCAACGAGCCGGGGCGCGACTGCAGCAGTCCCCAAAGCCAAGCGGCCGACCAATGGCCGGCGACGGAGGGCGACGAAGCGAGCACCGCCGCCATGCAGCGCCCGTGCCACGTCAATCGTCTGTGGCCGACGACGTAGACGCCCCTGTGGATGCGGTGCAGTCGCCCCACTTTCGCGGCCTTGGCGACCGCATTCCTGCCGTATCCCAACTCGCCGAGCTGCCGAGTCGCGACCACCCCGTGCTGCCGCGTGGCTAGATCCGCAAGCGCCCCATGTCCTTTGTCACCCACAGGGTTACTAAGGACATGGGGTTGGTGATCTCTCCCCCCCGGTCAGCCGTGGAGGCCGGGGACGGGGGTGCCGTGGACCACGTACGCGCACTGGATTGGCGCTGGGTCGATGCTGTCGATCAGGGCTCGGCCTTCGGGGCGGCCCGTGGCCGGCTGAGCCGGCACGCGTTTGTGATGGTTCGTGACCGGGATGGCGGGGACGGCCGGATGGCCGCGACCACACTGGATCGAGGCGTCTCGTTCGCCGTCGCGGGCGTCGATCACGTCGTCGCCGCCGTTGCCGATGAAGACGTCCTTGCCGGGCTGGCCGAGCATCGCGTTGGCGCGGCCGTTGCCGATCAGGACATCGGGGCCGAAGGAGCCCTCCATGTCCTCGTCGGTCGGCGAGAGGTGGACGTGGTGGCAGCCGGGGATCGCCGTGATCCAGGCGGAGTGCTTGGGGAAGCTGACGACGAGGCGGCCGGGGTGGTAGCCGGTCTCGGCGAAGGAGGCGTCGTCGCGGCCGCCGCCGCCGACCAGGGCGCCGCCCGCGCAGCCGCCGCCCGCCGCCAGCAGGTCGCCGCCGGGGCCGCCGTAGAGGAAGGTCGGACCGGGCGTGCCGCCGACCAGGCCGTCGGCGCCCGCGCCGCCGTAGAGCCGGTCGGCGCCGGGACCGGCCTGGAGCAGGTCGTCCTCGGGGCCGCCGCGGATCACGTCGTCGCCGAAGCCGCCGGCGATCCGGATGAAGCCGACCGCGACCAGCGAGCCGACCGCGCGGAAGCGGTCGTTGCCCGGGCCGAGGTCGACCATCAGCCAGCGGGCGGGGCCGTCGAGCGGGCATTCGACCCGCTTCGGGGCAAAGCTGGTCGGCACGTCGGTGGCATGCACGCAGCCGGGCCCGGCGGCAAGGCGCGCCTTGCCGCCGACGGTCAGCGTTTCGGTCGTCTGGTCGAAGGAGGCGGTGATCTCGTCGCGGCCCGCGCCGCCGACCACCTGCACCCCGCCGCCCCCGTTCGGCGCCTCGTCGACCTGCACGTAGGCGGTGCCCCGCGGCGCCGCTTCGGGCCCGCAGGAGACGGTCCGCCCCGGCGCGCCGCGGCAGCCGTCGGTGCCCTGGCCGCCTTCCAGCGTGTCGTGCCCACCGCCGCCGGTCAGCGTGTCGTTGCCCGGCCCGCCCTTGATCACGTTAGGGCCGCCGTTGCCGATCAGCGTGTCGCGGAAGGCCGAGCCTTCGAGGTCCTCGAATTCGTAGAGCCTGTCGTGGCCGTCGCCGCGGGCGACGTGCCCCCGCAGCGAGGCCCAGATGCCGGTGCCCTTGCCGCCCGCCACCGCGGTGGCGAAGGAGGCGATGTCGTGCGCCCCCGGCCCGCCGCTCATCCGGTCGTAGCCGTAATCGCCGTGGACCAGGTCGTAGCTCCCCGGCCCGCCGTCGACGGTGTCGATGCCGAGCCCGCCGGAGACGTCGTCGTAGTCGCCCGCGCCGCCGCTCACCTTGTCGTCGCCGAGGTCGCCGAAGACGCGGTCGGCGCCCCGCCCGCCGAACACTTCGTCGTTGCCGCGACCGCCGTGGATAACGTCGTCACCGCCGCCGCCGCAGATCAGGTCGTTGCCGAGGCTGCCGTAGATCGTGTCGTTCCCCGGCCCACCCCAGATCACGTCGCGCCCGGGAGTGCCGCGGAGGACATCGTCGCCCGCGGTGCCGACGATAGTCGCCTGTCGTCCGTGGCAGCGATGGACTTCTTCTTCTGGCTCGGCGGCAAGCGCGTGGGCGGCGAAGAGGGCAGCCGCCACGGTTGCGAGCGGGACCAGTCTCCTCATCTAGTGCCGTGACCGGTGACGCGAACGTCACCGGTCACGACACGACCGTGTCGACCGGGACGTACTCCATCCCGACGCCCTCGGCGACGGCCGGGTGGGTCACCTTGCCGCCGGCGACGTTGACGCCGGGCCGCAGGCCGGGGACGCGGCTGATCGCGCCGGCCAGCCCGTGGTCGGCGATCGCGATCGCGTAGGGCAGGGTCGCGTTGGTCAGCGCCTGGGTCGAGGTGATCGGCACCGCGCCCGGCATGTTGGCGACGCAGTAGTGGGTGATGCCGTCGACCTCGAAGGTTGGCTCGTGGTGGGTGGTCGGGTGCGACGTTTCAAAGCAGCCGCCCTGGTCGATCGCCACGTCGACCATCACCGCCCCCGGCTTCATCAGCTTCAGGTCCTCGCGGGTGATCACGTAGGGGGCGCGGGCGCCGTGGACGAGCACTGCGCCGATGATCAGGTCGGCCCGCGGCAGCATCTCCTCGACCGCCAGCGTGGTCGAGTAGACGGTCGAGCAGCGGCCGTTGAAGATCACGTCGAGCTCGCGCAGGCGGTCGATCGAGCGGTCGAAGACGAAGACGTCGGCCTCCATCCCGATCGCGATGAAAGCGGCGTTCATGCCGACCACGCCGCCGCCGATCACCATCACGTTCGCCGCCGCCACGCCCGGCACGCCGCCGAGCAGGATCCCGCGGCCGCCCTCCGGTTTCTGCAGCATGTAGGCACCCGCCTGGGTGGCGATCTTCCCGGCGACCTCGCTCATCGGCGCCAGCAGCGGCAGCCGCCCGTCGGAGTCCTCGACCGTCTCGTAGGCGACCGCTGTCACCCCGGAGGCGGCGAGGCCGCGGGTCTGCTCGGGGTCCGGCGCCAGGTGGAGGTAGGTGAAGAGCAGCTGCTCGGGCCGCAGCATCTTGATCTCCTCCGCCTGCAGCTCCTTGACGTGGAGGATCATCTCCGCCTCGGCAAAGACCGTCGCCGCGTCGGGGACGATCGTCGCCCCCTGCTGCGCGTAGCGCTCGTCGCTGATCGCGCTGCCCTCGCCGGCGCCGGACTCGATCACCACCTGGTGCCCGTGCTCGACCATTTCGCGCACCCCGGCCGGGGTGATCGCGACGCGGTACTCGTCGGCCTTGATCTCGGCCGGGACGCCTACCTTCATCAGCTCACCAACTCTCTGGCGCGGAGCGCCAACCAGAACTCGATCCGATCGTGGGCGCGCGAGAGGTTACGCCCGGTCAGCTCTTCGACCTTGCGCATCCGGTAGCGCAGGGTGTGGCGGTGGCAGTAGACCTGGCGCGCGGCGCGCTCCCACTGCCCGTTCTGCTCGATGAACGCCTCCAGCGAGCGCAAGAGCTCGCCGCCATACTCCTCGTCGCCTTCCTCGATCGGGCCGAGCACGCTGTCGCAGTAGAGGCCGAGCGCGTCGTCGTCCTGGATCGAGAGCAGCAGGGTGAAGGCGCCAAGGTCGCGCCAGGAGGCGACCTCGGGGGCGGAGCCGTTGGCGAAGGCGGTGGCTTCGAGGGCGCAGCGCGCCTCGTGGAAGGAGTGGCGGAGCGTCTCCGGGGCAGCGGTGCGGCTGGCCGCGGCGCGGACGGCGCCGCCCTCGCCGAGCAGCGCCCCGCGCGCCTTCGCGGCGACCTCGAGCGGGTCCTGGTCGGCGGCGTCGACCACCGCGCAGAGCAGCTCGCGGCCGCCCAGATCGTGCGGGGCGACGACCGCCGAGACGCCCTCGGCGGTCAGGGTCGCTTCCAGCGCCGCCGCCGCGGTGACCGGGTGCTCGACGGTGAAGACCAGCACCGCCGCCTCCTCGCCGATGCCGAAGGGCTCGAGCCGGCGGCGCAGCTCGAGCGGCTCCATCCGCCCGCCGAGCGCCCCGGCGAGGACGTCGCCGGCGAGTCGCCGCTCGGTCTCCCGCGCGACCCGCCGGCGCATCAGCTCGAGCGCCACGATCGCCACCGCCTGCTGCAGGATCAGCCGCTCGAAATCCCCGAGGCCGCCGGAGTCGCGGACGATCACCACCCAGGCCTGCGGCGGCCCGCCGCCCGGCGAGACGACCGGGTGGGCCAGCGCCCGCCCGGCCAGTGAGGGGTGCGAGGGCACGAACGGGTGCCCGTCGCCGGCGTGGCCGAGCACCTCGCGGCGAATCCCGCCGATCGCGTCGGCGGAGAGCTGGCGGCGGAAGCCGCGCCCGGCCAGGCGCTCGCCGCGCCCGTCGAGGATCGCCACCGTGCCGCCCACCGCCGAGGCGACGGTGGCGGCGATTTCCTCCAGCCCGCGCTCCTCCAGCACCAGCCGCTCGAGCCGCCGCTGGATCGCGAGGCCCCGCTGCAGCACCTCGTACTGCTCGTTCACCAAGCGCGTGAAGGCCTTCTCGGTGATCGCGATGAACGGGGTCGAGTAGGGCACCTCGAAGAGCGGGAAGCCGCGTTTCTCGGCCTCCTCGACCAGCGCCCCCGGCAGCCGCTTGTGGCTGAAGCCGGTGCCGAAGCCGAGCCCGGCGAGGTTGCGCTCGGCGAGGTCGGCGACGAACTGGCGCTGCTTCGCCGCTGTGTCCAGGGGGATGCCGGTGGTCAGCATCAGCTCGCCGCCCGAGAGCCACGGGGTCGGGTCCTGCAGCTCGGAGATGTGGACCCACCGAACCGGCGCCGCGGCAGCCTTGGCCCCGGTCGCCAGTTCGAGGTCGAGCTCGTCGAGGAGACTCTGGACGGTAAGCACCCCTGCTTCTCCTCCTAGGTGGGCATCAGCGGCCGAGGTGCTCCCAAGCGTCGGTGAGGACACCGCGCAGCACGTCGTGGATTTCCTCGAACTGCTCGCTGTCGGCGATCAGCGGCGGCGCCAGCTGGATCACCGGATCACCGCGGTCGTCGGCGCGGCAGATCAGCCCGCGCTTGTAGAGCTCGCCGGAGAGGAAGCCGCGCAGGAGCTTCTCCGACTCCTCGTCGTTGAAGCTCTCCTTGGTCTCCTTGTCTTTGACCATCTCGATCGCCTGGAAGTAACCGGCGCCGCGCACGTCGCCGACGATCGGCAGGTCGCGCAGGCTCTCCAGCATCCCGCGGAACTCCTCCTCCTTGGCCCGCACGTGGCCGCAGAGGTCCTCGCGCTCGTAGACGTCGAGGTTGGCCATCGCGATCGCCGCGGCGACCGGGTGCCCGGCGAAGGTGAAGCCGTGGGCAAAGGAGGCGTTGCCCTCGCTGAACGGCTCGAAGACCCGGTCGGAGGCGATCACCGCGCCCATCGGCGCGTAGGCCGAGGTCAGCGCCTTGGCGGTGGTGATCATGTCCGGCTGGTAGCCGAAGCGTTCGCAGCCGAAGTAGTGGCCGAGCCGGCCCCAGGCGCAGATCACCTCGTCGGAGATCAGCAGCACGTCGTATTGGTCGCAGATCTCGCGCACGCGCTGGAAGTAGCCGTCCGGCGGGACGAAGCAGCCGCCCGCGTTCTGGACCGGCTCGAGGATCACCGCGGCGACCGTCTCCGGACCCTCGAAGACGATCCGCTC
>JAFDWF010000097.1 GCA_018268575.1 Actinomycetota bacterium | reverse complement strand
TGAATCTGGGCCCCTATAGGGGCCCAGATTCATGGTCACGTCTTCGTGACCGTGGAGGAAGTGTGGAACCCGTGACGTCTCCCTCACGTCTCCTGCGCACTTCCCGGCGTCTTCGTCACGAACCCCGGGCACCTCCTTCCGCTGTTCCTTATGCCCACCATCCCGGCATAAGGAACGGCGGAGCGTAGGACCCTCTGCCGTTCCTCTCAAATCCCGGCCTTCTCGGAGGCGGCCACAGCCTGCCAGGGTCGCCTCCGAGAAGGCCGCGTCCCTTTCAGCATCGGGCGCCAGCCGGCGACGCCCCCGTCCCTCAGCCGCCCCGCTTAAGCGCCAGCCGCTAAGAAGCCGGCACTACGGCGATCTCCTCGAGTGCGAACTTGCCGTTCGCCTCTTCCGGATCGCCGAGCGGGTAGTGGCCGCTGAAGCAGGCGTCGCAGTGGTCTTCGGGGCCGCTTCCGATCGCCTCGTAGACGCCCTCCATCGAGAGGTAGGCGAGGCTGTCGGCGTCGAGCTCGTCGGCGATCTCCTCGACCGTGCGGCCGTGGGCGATCATCTCCTCGCGGGTCGACATGTCGACGCCGTAGTGGCAGGGGTTGCGGATCGGCGGCGCCGAGATCCGCATGTGCACCTCGCGGGCGCCCGCCTTGCGCAGCATGCCGACGATCTGCCGGGTGGTGTTGCCGCGCACGATCGAGTCGTCGACGACGACGATGCGCTGCCCGGCGACGATCTCCGGCAGCGGGTTGAACTTGAGGCGCAGGCCGTGCTTGCGCAGCTCCTGGCCGGGCTGGATGAAGGTCCGGGCGACGTAGCGGTTCTTGATCAGCCCGTCGTCGCGGGGCAGCCCCGAGGCGCGGGCGAAGCCCGCCGCCGCCGGGTTGCCGGAGTCGGGCACCGAGATCACCAGGTCGGCGTCGACCGGCGCCTCGCGCCAGAGGATCTCGCCCATCCGCCCGCGCGCCTGCTGCAGGACGACGCCGTCCATGCGGCTGTCGGGACGGGAGAAGTAGATGTGCTCGAAGACGCAGGTCGAGCGCCGCACGCCCTTCACCACCTGCCGCGTCTCCAGCCCGCGCTCGGTCAGGCTGACCAGCTCGCCCGGGTGCACCTCGCGCATCAACTCGGCGCCGATGATGTCGAAGGCGCAGCTCTCGGAGGCGACGACGAAGCGCTCGCCGAGCCGGCCGAGGCTGAGCGGCCGGATCCCGTGCGGGTCGCGGAAGGCGACGATCGCGTGCTTGGTCATCACCACGGTCGAGTAGGCGCCCTCCAGCCGCGGCATCACCTCTTCGACCGCGTCCTCGATCAGCTTGCCGCCGTGGGAGGAGAGGAGCGCGGCGATGATCTCCGAGTCGGAGGTGCCGCGGAAGGCGATCCCGCGCTCCTTCAACTCCCCCCAGAGCTCGACCGCGTTGGTCAGGTTGCCGTTGTGGGCGAGCGCCACCTCGCGGCCGTCGTCACGCCAGACCGGCTGCGCGTTCTCCCAGGAGCCGCCGCCGGTGGTCGAGTAACGGACGTGGCCGATCGCCATGTCGCCCTCCAGCGCCCGCAGCTTCTCCTCGTCGAAGACCTGGGACACCAGCCCGGCATCGCGCAGCGTGGTGATGTGGCCGCCCTCGCAGGTGGCGATCCCGGCCGACTCCTGCCCGCGGTGCTGCAGCGCGTAGAGGGCGAAGTAGGCGAGGCGCGAGACATCGTGCCCCGGCGCGTAGACGCCGAAGACCCCGCATTCGTCGCGGGGGCCGTCGCGGTCGGTCGGGAACCGCTCGAACGTGGTCAAGGAGCGCGCTTTCCTCGCAAGGTTGAGAGACGTGACGCGCAGGCGGATCGCCTACCCGCGGAGGGTAGCAGCGGCCGAACGCGCGCTTTGGCCACGGAAAGTCCGCTCACTCGGCATTTTTCGCGAACGCGGGGAGGCCGTCGATGCTTACGGCGTTCTTCTCCGCCATGTAATCGGCGATCGCCGACTCGCCACCCACCCGCAGCTTCTTCTCCGCCCACCTCTCGGCGTGGGCGCGCTCGCCCTCGTAGCTCATCAGCGGCACCCCGTAACCGCAGGAGTCGGAGATCCGCTCGACCGCGACCACGATCACCGCCCGCCGCACCTCCACGATCTCGTGCGGAGCGTCGAAGTCGGCGCGCCGGCAGAGCTCCTCGAATCGCGGGTCGTCGGCGGGGACGACCTCGCCCCGACCGTGCAGGCGGAGGATCCGCGGCGGCCCGTCGAAGGCGCAGAACATCACCACGATGCGCCCGTTCTCCCGCAGGTGGCCGACGGTCTCGGCACCGGAGCCCACCATGTCGAGGTAAGCGACAGTGTGGTCGTCGAGCACCCGGAAGGTGCCGATCGGCCCCTTCGGCGAGACGTTCACCCGGCCGCCGGCGGCAAGCGGGGCGGTGCCGACGAAGAACAGCTCCCGCCGGGCGATCCACTCGCGCTGATGCTCGTCGATGCGCTCGAACACCTTGCCCATCGGCTGACCGTACCAGCGCGCCGGCGCCGCTCCGTGAGTCCGCCCAAGCTCCGGGGCGACGGCTAAGCGTCGGCCGGCGGCTCGGCCACCGATTCGGCCCGGGCGTCGAGCGAGCGCCAGGCCTCGGTCGCGTCGGTGAGGCCGACGATCAGGCTGCGGTCGCCGGCGGCGAGCTCGATCGTGGTGCCGCCGACCTCGCCGATCACGCGGGCGCCGAGCGTTTCCAACTCGGCCCGCTCGCCGCTGAGGACGAAGCCGCCGGGGCCCTCGCCGAAGAGCGCCTCCTCCGGCGTGCAGCCTTCCTCGCGCAGGTCCTGCAGGTCGGCGCGACAGCCGAGCCCGGCGCCGATCGAGCACTCGGCGAGCGCGGTGGCGAGGCCGCCGTCGGAGACGTCGTGGGCGGAGGCGAGGCGCCCGGCGCGGACGGCGTCGCGCACCGCCCGGCAGGCGGCGGCGACCGCGGCGACGTCGGGCTCCGGCAGCCCCATCGCCAGCTCGCCGCGCTGCTTCGCCAGCTCCGACCCGAACAGGGTGGGGGAGAAGGGGCCGAAGAGGCCGATCGCGTCGCCTGCCTGGGCGAAGGAGCTAGGTGCCGTGCGCGCCGGGTCGGGCAGCTCGCCGACCATCCCCACCACCGGGGTCGGGTAGATCGGCCCGTCGGGGCCCTCGTTGTAGAGCGAGACGTTGCCGCCGACGACCGGCACGTCGAGCGCCTCGCAGGCGGCGGCGAGCCCGCTGACGCTGCGGTCGAGCTGCCAGGCGGGCACCGGCTTCTCCGGGTTGCCGAAGTTCAGGCAGTTGGTCAGGCCGAGCGGCTCGGCGCCGACGCAGGCAAGGTTCTGGGCGCACTCGAGCACCGCCTCGACCGTGCCGTTGAAGGGCTCGCAGGCGACCTTGCGGCCGTTGCCGTCGATCGAGACCGCGATCGCGTTGCCCGCCTCGGGCAGCGCCAGCACCGCCGCGTCGGCGGCCTCCGGCCGGCGCACCGTGCGCGAGCCGACGATCGCGTCGTACTGCTGGAAGACCCACTGCTTCGATGCGATCGAGGGGGCGCTCAGGAGCGCCAGCAGGGTCGCCGCCGAGTCGGCGCTCGGCGCGAGGGTCTCGCGGTTGCCGTAGATCCAGGCCTCGGGCGCCGCGGGATCGAGGTCATACAGCGGGCAACCGTCGACCAGCGCCTCGACCGGCATGTCGCCGACCACCGCGCCGCCCTTGAGGATGCGGATGTGCCGGGTGTCGGTGACGACGCCGATCTCGGCCGCCCCGGTCTGCCACTTGTCGCAGATCGCCCGCACCGCGGCGACCTGGCCCGGCTCGACCACCGCCAGCATGCGCTCCTGCGACTCGCTCACCATGACCTCGAAGGGCTCCATGTCGGCCTCGCGCAGCGGCACCTTCGCCACGTCGATGTCGATCCCGACCCCGCCCGCGGAGGCCATCTCGCCCGCCGAGGAGGTGAGGCCGGCCGCGCCGAGGTCCTGCAGCGACACCAGGAGGCCCTTCTCCAGCAGCTCGAGGCAGCACTCGAGCAGCTTCGACTCCTCGAAGGGGTCGCCGACCTGCACGGTCGGGCGCTTCGCCTCGTCGCCCTCGCCGAGCTCGGCCGAGGCCAGCACACTGGCCCCGCCGATCCCGTCGCGCCCGGTCGTCGCGCCCATCAGCACCACCGCGTTGCCGACCCCGGCGGCGGCCGCGCGCACCATCGCCGCGGTCTTGGCGAAGCCGATGCACATCGCGTTGACCAGGCAGTTGTGCTCGTAGGGCTCCTCGAAGTAGATCTCGCCGCCGACGGTCGGCACGCCGATCGAGTTGCCGTAGTGGCCGATCCCGCGCACCGCGCCGTCGAGCAGGTGGCGCGAGCGGACCGAGTCGAGCTCGCCGAAGCGAAGGCTGTCGAGGACGGCGATCGGCCGGGCGCCGATCGCGAAGACGTCGCGGAGGATCCCGCCGACCCCGGTCGCCGCACCCTGGAACGGCTCGACCGCGCTCGGGTGGTTGTGGGACTCGACCTTGAAGGCGACCGCGTATCCCGAGCCGACGTCGACGGCGCCGGCGTTCTCGCCCGGGCCCATCACCACCCGCGGCCCCTCGGTCGGCAGCCGGCGCAGGAGCTTGCGCGAGTGCTTGTAGGCGCAGTGCTCGGACCAGAGCAGGCTGAACATCGCCAGCTCGACCGCGTTCGGCTCGCGGCCGAGCTTCTCGACGATCAGCTCGAACTCGGAGTCGGTGAGGCCGAGCTCGCGGTGGCGGGGGAGGTCGGGCGCGTTGCTCACGCGGCGAGCCTTTCGAGCGCTTCGAAGACCTGGCGGCCGTCGGTCGAGCCGGTCAGCGGATCGACCGCGTGCTCGGGGTGCGGCATCAGCCCGACCACGTTGCCGCGCTCGTTGCGCACCCCGGCGATGTCGCGGACCGAGCCGTTGGCGTTGTGCCCGTCCGCGTAGCGATAGGCAACCTGCCCCCGAGCTTCGAGCGCGTCAAGCATCTCCTCTGGCGCGTAGTACCTGCCTTCCCCGTGCTTGATCGGGATCGAGAGCGTCTGGCCCTCCCCGTCGACCAGATCCGCCTGCTTGCAGATGAAGCGGAGCTCCTCGTTGCGCAGCAGGGCGCCGGGGAGGAGGCCCGCCTCGCACAAGACCTGGAAGCCGTTGCAGATCCCCAGCACCGGGCCGCCCGCCGCGGCGTGCTCGGCTACCGCCTCCATCGCCGGGGAGAAGCGGGCGATCGCCCCCGCCCGCAGGTAATCGCCGTAGGAGAAGCCGCCGGGGATGACGATCGCGTCGACCCCGCCGAGGTCGCGCTCCCCGTGCCAGATCAAGCGCGCCTCGCCGCCGACGACCTCGCAAGCGTGCAAAGCGTCGCGCTCGTCACACGAACCCGGGAACTGGAGGACGCCCCAGATCACAGGGGCTGGATCTCGTAGTCCTCGATCAGGGGATTGGCGAGCAGCTTCTCGCAGAGCTCGCCGAGCTGCTCCGGATCGTCGGCCTCCAGCTCCACCATCCGCCCGACCCGCACGTTGCCGACGCCCTCGAAGCCGAGCGCCGGCAGCGCCCGCTCGACCGCCTTGCCCTGCGGGTCGAGGATCCCCTCCTTGGGCCGGATCAGGACCCGCGCCCTAGCCACGCGAGCCGCCCCGCATCAGAAGCTCTGCCCCGTGATCCGCTCGTAGGCCTCGACGTATTTCGCCCGCGTCTGCTCGACCACGTCGGGCGGCAGCGCCGGCGCCGGCGGCTTCTTGTCCCAGCCCTGGGCGCTGGCCCAGTCGCGCACGTACTGCTTGTCGAAGGACGGCGGCGTCCTGCCGGGCTCGTAGGAATCGAGCGGCCAGAAGCGCGAGGAGTCCGGGGTCAGCACCTCGTCGCCGAGCACGACCTCGGCCCCGGCGTGCCTGCCGAACTCGAACTTGGTGTCGGCGAGGATGATCCCGTGCTCGGCCGCGTGCTCGGCGCCGCGCAGGTAGACCTCGATCGAGACGCGGCGGAGCTCCTCCAGCAGCGCCCGGTTGCCGACGATCGCGGCGGCGCGATCGAAGTCGACGTTCTCGTCGTGATCGCCGATCTCGGCCTTGGTCGAGGGGGTGAAGATCGGCTCCGGCAGCTTGTCGGACTCCAGCAGCCCGGCGGGCAGCTCGATCCCGCAGACCGCGCCGCCCTCCTTGTATTCCTTCCAGCCCGAGCCGGAGAGGTAGCCGCGCACCACGCACTCGACCGGGTACATCTCGAGGCGCTTCACCCGCATCGCCCGTTCGGCGACGTCCTCGGGCACGTCCTCGGAGATGAAGTGGTTGGGGACGATGCCCTCGGTCAGGCCGAACCAGAACACCGACATCCGGTTCAGCACCTTGCCCTTGTCGGGGATCGGCGTCGGCATCACCACGTCGTAGGTGGAGATGCGGTCGGAGGCGACCATCAACAGGTCGTCGTCCCATTCGTAGATCTCCCGGACCTTCCCCGAGGAGAGCAGCTTCAGATCGCTTGCGGCTAGCATGCACCGACTCTAGCCAAGCGCGGGGCGGACCACCGCCGCGCCCGACCGGGCCTCCCGCAAAGCGCCGGCGATTACGCCGATCCGTGTCATGATCATGGTCATGACGCTGCCACCCAAACCGTCCCAGAGCCCGCTGATGCAGACGCTCGGCTGGACCTTCCGGCCGCTCGCCTTCATGGACCGCAACCGCAAGGCGATCGGCGATGCCTTCAGCGTGCGCTTCGTCGGCTTCGAGCGGCCGATGGTCCTCGTCTCCCACCCGGAAGCGGTGAAGGCCCTATATACGGAGCGCCGCAACGGGCTGCCGCCGGGGCGGGCCTTCTCGCTCGAACCGATTCTCGGCCGCCGCTCCGTCCTCCTGCTCGAGGGCGAGGAGCACCTGGCGCGCCGCCGGCTGATGCTGCCGCCCTTCCACGGCGAGCGGATGCGCTCCTACGAGGGCGTGGTGGCGGAGATCGTCACCGCCGAGATCGACTCCTGGCCACTCGGCCGCGAGTTCCCGATCCACGCGCGGATGCAGGCGGTGACGTTGGAGGTGATCCTGCGCGCGGTCTTCGGCGTTGCCGAGGGGCCGCGGCTGGAGCGCCTGCGGATGCTGCTGCGCGACGTCCTCGCCGACACCGGCTCGGCGGCGGCCCAGCTGCGCCTGTTGTTCGCCCGGCGGCGCGGGCGCGACCCGCTCGGGCCGGTGCGCGCCCGGCTCACCCAGGTCGACGAGGCGCTCTTCGCCGAGATCGCCGAGCACCGGCTGCGCCCCGACCTCCAGCGGCGCGACGACATCCTCTCGATGCTGATGACGGCGCGCTTCGAGGACAGCTCGGAGATGGACGACCAGGAGCTCCGCGACCAGCTGATGACGCTGCTGCTCGCCGGCCACGAGACGACCGCGACGGCGCTCGCCTGGACCTTCGACCTGCTGCTGCGCCATCCGACCGAGCTGGGCCGCCTGCGCGATTCGCTCGCGAACGGGGAGGAGGAGTACCTGAAGGCGACGATCGCCGAGGCGCTGCGGCTGCGCCCGGTGGTGCCGCTGGCCGGGCGCCGGCTCGCCGAGGACCTGGTCACCGAGCGGCTCGTCCTGCCCGCCGGGACCGACGTCACCGCGGCGATCTGGCTGACCCACACGCGGCCCGAGTCCTATCCCGACCCGCTCGCCTTCCGCCCCGAGCGCTTCCTCGGCCAGGCGCCCGACACCTACGCCTGGATCCCTTTCGGCGGCGGCGTCCGCCGCTGCCTCGGCGCCGCCTTCGCCGAGTTCGAGATGCGGATCGTCCTGCGCGAGGTGCTCACCCGTTGCGAGCTGCGCAAGGTCGATCCGCGCCCCGAGCGCACCGGGCGCCGCAACATCACCCTCTCGCCCCGCGCCGGCACCCCGGTCGTGATCGACGCGCGTCGCCCGGCCCGCGAGCCCGCACTCGCCTAGCCGCGTGCTCCGCGATGGCGCTGTGGCGGGCGCCTGGGGGACGGGGGCGTCGGCGGCTAGCGCCCGGAGGCCAGAGGGACCCGGCCTTCTCGGAGGCGACCCTGGCAGGCTGTGGCCGCCTCCGAAAAGGCCGGGTCATGGGGGGACGGCGTGGTTCCTACGCTCCGCTGTTCCTTATGGCCCCCACGGGGCCATAAGGAACAGCGGAAGGAGAGTGCCGCGGGGTTCGTGAGGAAGACGCCGGGAAGGGCGCGGGAGACGTGAGGGAGACGTCACGGGTTCCACAGTTCTTCCACCGTCACAATCACGTGACCACGGTTCCGGGCCCCTATGGGGGCCCAGATTCACTCAGCGCGAAGAGAGGGGTCTGAACCCTCGCAGGAAGGCATACGCCTTCCCTGCGATCGTGGACCCTTCGTCACGGACCGACCATGATCCGGCGGGGATCCCGCCGGATC
>JAFDWF010000096.1 GCA_018268575.1 Actinomycetota bacterium | reverse complement strand
GGAAGAGCGCAAGAAACGCGAGGAGGAAGAGAAAGCTCGCATCCAGGCGCAGCAGGCCAAAGAAGCCGAGGAAGAAGTGGCGAAACAGGCCGCCGCGAAAGCCGAGGCCGACAAGCAGAAAGCCGCCGCCGAGGCAGCCGCGAAAGCGGCGCCCGCGGCTCCGGCCCAGGAGGCCCCGAAAGCCGAGCAGCCGCAGGCACCGCAGCAGCCGCAGGCACCGCAGCAGCCGCCGGCACCGCCGCAGCAGCAGGCCGCTCCGGCCGCGCCGCCGGCCGAGGCTCCGAAAGCCGACGCCGCTCCCGCCGCCGACACCACCACCACCGAGAACGACACCCAGAAAGGGGATTCGTGATGGCGCAGGTCACCGCCGCCGACGTCAAAGCCCTCCGGGACCGCACCGGGGCCGCGATGATGGACAGCAAAGCCGCGCTGGTCGAAGCCGATGGCGACATCGAGCGCGCGATCGAGCTGCTGCGCGTGAAGGGCCAGGCCTCCGCCGCCAAGCGCGAGGGCCGCGGCACCAACGAGGGCGTTATCGCCTCCTACATCCACGCCAACAACAGTGTCGGCGCGATGGTCGAGGTGCAGTGCGAGACCGACTTCGTCTCCCGCAACGAGGACTTCCAGGTCTTCGCCTACCAGGTCGCCCTGCACGTCGCCGCGACCGCGCCGCAGTACGTCTCCACCGATGAAATCGACCCCGAGGCCCGCGAGGCCGAAAAGCGGGTCTTCGAGGAGAAGGCGCGCGAAGAAGGCAAGCCGGACAACATCGTCGAGAAGATCGTCGCGGGCCAGCTGAGCAAATGGGCCAGCGAGGTCGCGCTGCTCGACCAGCAGCACGTCAACGCCGAGAAGCACGACTCGAAGACGATCGAGGAGCTGCGCCAGGAGCTGGCGGCGAAAACGGGCGAGAACATCCGGATCGCCCGCTTCTCCTACTTCCGGGTCGGCGCCGAGTAGGCAACCGGGGACGACGGGGAGAGCGAATCCCATCCATGCCTGAAGAGCGGTTCGGTCGCATCCTCCTGAAGCTCTCGGGGGAGGCCCTGATGGGCCGGCTCGAGTTCGGCACCGATGCCGCCGAGGTCGACCGGATCGCGACCCAGGTCGCCTCGGTCCGCGAGCGCGGGGTCGAGGTGGCGATCGTGGTCGGGGCGGGAAACATCTACCGCGGCCTCGACGGCGCCGCGGCCGGGATGGACCGCGCCACCGGCGACTACATGGGGATGCTGGCGACGGTGCTGAACGCGCTGACGCTGCAGGACTCGCTCGAGCGGATGGGCCAGCACACCCGGGTGATGTCGGCGATCGACGTCAAGGAGGTGGCCGAGCCCTACATCCGCCGGCGGGCGATGCGCCACCTGGAGAAGGGGCGGATCGTGATCTTCGCCGCCGGCACCGGCAACCCGTTCTTCACCACCGACACGGCGGCGGCGCTGCGGGCGCTGGAGATCCACGCCGAGGCGATCCTGATGGCGAAGAACGGGGTTGAGGGGGTCTACGACTCCGACCCGGCGACCAACCCGGACGCCGAGTTCATCCCCGAGATCACGCACCGGGAAGCGATCGAGCGGGGCCTCAAGGTGATGGACTCGACCGCGCTCAGCCTCTGCATGGACAACGACCTGCCGATCTACGTCTTCAACATGGCCGACGAGACGAACATAGATAGGATCGTCAGCGGCGAGACGGTCGGCACGTTGGTGTCCAACGGGACCGACGACTAGAGAGGACGGACCGTGGCAATCACCGACGAACTGCTCGCAGACGCCAAGGAGCGGATGGCCAAATCGGTCGAGTCGAGCCGTGGTGAGCTGGCCACGGTGCGCACCGGCCGCGCCTCCCCCCACCTGCTCGACCGCATCCAGGTCGATTACTACGGCGCCCAGACGCCGCTCAAGCAGCTCGCCAACGTCGCCGCCTCCGACGCCCGGCTGCTCACCGTCACCCCCTTCGACAAAAGCGCGATCGGCGCGATCGAGAAGTCGATCCAGGAGTCCGACGTCGGCCTGACGCCGTCCAACGACGGCAACGTGATCCGCCTGGCGATCCCGGAGATGACCGAGGAGCGGCGGCGCGAGATGGTCAAGGTCGTCAACGGCGTCGCCGAGGAGGGGCGGGTCGCGATCCGCAACGTGCGCCGCGACGTGATGAGCGACCTGCGCGAGCTGAAGAGCGAGGGCGAAGTCGGCGAGGACGACGAGCGCCGCGCGGAGGCCACCCTGCAAAAGCAGACCGACGAGGCGATCGCCGAGCTCGACGCGCTGCTGAAGGGCAAGGAAGCCGAAGTCCTCGAGGTGTGAGACGCCTGCAAACCGGCGCATTTCGGGGTCCTCGGTCGGCCAGCTTGGTCACGCATTAGAAATGCACTCCCTGCACCGACCTCCCTGCGTCCCTCGAGCTGCTTGGTTTTCGGCGTCTCACGCGCTCCACGTCTGCTCATGAGCGCCCCCAAGTACGTGGCGATCATCACCGACGGCAACGGCCGCTGGGCGCAGGCGCGCGGGCTGCCGGTGATCGAGGGGCACCGGGCGGGCGCCGACGTGGTCAAGGCGCGGCTGCGCGACGCGGTCGACCTGGGGATCGAGGAGCTGACGGTGTTCTCCTTCTCGACCGAGAACTGGTCGCGCTCCGAGGAGGAGGTGAGCGGGCTGATGGCGATGTTCGGCGAGCGGATCCTCGGCGAGACGCCGGAGCTCGACGAGGAGGGCGTGCGGATGCGCTTCATCGGCCGGCGTGAGGGGGTCGCGGCGGACCTGGTCGAGCGGATGGAGTGGGCGGAAGCGAAGACCGCCGCGAACGCGCGCCTCGCGCTCTTCATCGCCTTCAACTACGGCGGCCGAGCGGAGATCGTCGACGCGGCGCGAAACTTCCAGGGGAGCTCCGAGGAGGAGTTCCGACGCCACCTCTACGCGCCCGACATGCACGACCCAGACCTTCTGATCAGGACCAGCGGCGAGCAGCGGATCTCCAACTACCTGCTCTGGCAGTGCGCCTACTCGGAGCTGGTGTTCGCCGAGGAGATGTGGCCGGACTTCGACCGGCCGGCGTTCGAGCGGGCCTTGACCACGTTCGCCGACCGGCGGCGCCGCTTCGGGGGGCGCTGATGAGCGACTTCTTCGAAGAAGAGATGTTCGAAGAACGGCCCGAGCCGGAGGTCGAGCCGGAGCCACCGCGGCGGCGGCGGGGCGGGCGCGGCGGGGCGAAAAAAGGCCGTGGCCGCGACAAGGGACGGCGGCGCGAGGCGAAAGGGCCGAAGCCACCGCGGAAGAAACGCGTCGGCGGGGGTGGCGAGACGATGCGGCGGATCCTCGTCGCGGTGCCGGCGATCATCTTCGCGATCGCGATCACCGTCGCCGGCAGCTGGGTCTTCGCCCTGGCGATGATCGCGATCGGGATCCTCTGCCTGCGCGAGTACTTCGAGCTGACCGCGACCGCGCGGCCCTTGGCGATCCCGGCCTACGCGGCGGTCGCGGCGATGGTGGT
This sequence comes from Actinomycetota bacterium, assembly GCA_018268575.1. Classification (GTDB taxonomy): domain Bacteria; phylum Actinomycetota; class Thermoleophilia; order Solirubrobacterales; family 70-9; genus VAYN01. Next base: position 42,855 of record JAFDWF010000096.1, on the reverse strand, counting down.
TGCCGCCCACGTCGGCACCTCCTACAGCGTGCTCCTGGTCTTCGCCGCCTCCTTCCCGCTGCTCTTCGCCTTCGGCGCCGACGCCAAGCACCGCGACGGGGTGACGGTATCGATGGGGGTGACCTTGCTGGGGATCGTCTGGATCGGCATCCCGCTCGCCCACGCGGTCTTCCTCCGCGACCTGCCGAGCCATGGCGCCGCGCTCCTGATCGACGTCCTGGTCGGCACCTTCGTCACCGACACGGCGGCCTACGCGACCGGCCGCATGTTCGGCAGCCACAAGATCGCCCCGAACCTGTCGCCGAACAAGACGATCGAGGGCCTCGTCGGCGGCTTCGTGATCGGCACGATGGGCTTCTGGTTCGCCGGCCTCTACCAGAACTGGCTCAGCGGGACGGATGCACTGATCATCGGCGCCGCCGTCGCCGCCGTCGCCCCGGTTGGCGACCTCTTCGAGTCGATGCTGAAGCGCGACCTCGGCAAGAAGGACACCGGCACCCTCTTCGGCCCCCACGGCGGCGTCCTCGACCGCCTCGACGCCGTCCTCTTCACCGTCGTCGTGGGTTACTACCTGGCCGTGGCGCTCGTCTACTGAGTCTTGTCACATTTCTTGACCTGATCAGGACGTCGGCGTACCGTCGGCCCCCGTGAGGCGTCGGACATTCTTATGCCTGCTGCTGGAGCGGTGGGGATTTGCCGCCATGGTCGCCGCGGCAATCGCGGTCGGTATCGGCATCGCCTTGACGGCTGCGCCTCCCACGGACATCCCGGCCGTTGCACTCCAATCGTCGGCCGTCTACCGAGTCGAGGTTGGTGCGGCGGTGTTCTTCGGTCTCTACGTCGGGACGATGGCCTTTGCCCTTGCCCTGCAGAATCGAGGGTTCACCGAGATCGGTAGCGGTGGCATCAAGGCTCGAGATCTGGCGGCGGTCTCCGACGACTCGGTCGACGAGGACCTGGCGATGGAACTCCTCGAAGAACTCGCCGAGCAGGTAGATGGCCTGCGGGAAGGGAGACAAGATGCGCACTGAGAAGCGTCGCCAGACCGAGGACGAGATGCAGGCCCGCCAGGAACGAATCCGACAGCTTCTTGGCGAATTACGGACGAGGGTGGATAGAAAGAAGGCAATCGTCGCAAGGTGGCGCGCGGAAGGGCGCCTACCGCCCGAGGAGCCGCGCCCGCGCATTTAACGGGCCCGAAGGTGCCCTCTTTATCCTCTGACGGGATGAGGAAGGTGCTGATACTCGGCTCGACGGGGTCGATCGGGACGCAGGCGCTCGAGGTGATCGAGGGCTCGCCGGAGCTCCAAGCGGTCGGACTGGCCGCCGGGCGCAACTGGGAGACGACCGTCGCCCAGGCGCGGGAGCACGGGGTGAGGGCGATCGCGCTCGTCGACTCAGATGCCGCCGCCCGCGCCGGTGCCAACTGGGGGGACGGGACCGTGCTGGCCGGCGAGGAGGGCGTGCGCGAGCTGATCGCCGCGACCGAGCCCGACCTCGTCCTCAACGGGATCGTCGGCGCCGCCGGCCTCGGCTCGACCGTCGTCGCGCTCAGCGCCGGGATCGACGTCGCGCTGGCCAACAAGGAGAGCCTCGTGCTCGGCGGCGAGCTGGTGATGGCGCTCGCCGAGGCGACCGGGGCAAGGCTGCTGCCGGTCGACTCCGAGCACTCGGCGCTTCACCAGCTGATCGGCGCCGAGGCTCCGGGGACCGTCGACCGCCTGCAGATCACCGCCTCCGGCGGCCCCTTTCGCGGCCGCGACGACCTCAGCCACGTGAGCGTCGCCGAGGCGCTCGACCACCCGACCTGGAAGATGGGCGGCCGGATCACGATCGACTGCGCGACGCTGATGAACAAGGGCTTCGAGGTGATCGAGGCGCACCACCTCTTCTGCGTCCCCTACGAGCGGATCGACGTTGTCGTCCACCCGCAGTCGCTGATCCACTCGATGGTGCACCTGGTGGACGGCTCGACGCTCGCCCACCTCGGCTATCCCGACATGCGGGTGCCGATCTCCTACGCCTTGCACTTCCCCGAGCGGATGCCTGTCGACGTGCCGCGGCTCGACCTCGCCGCGGTCGGCGCGCTGACCTTCGAAGACCCCGATCCCGACACCTTCGCCTGCCTGCGCCTGGCGCTCGAGGCGGGGGAGGCCGGAGGCACCGCGCCGACCGTCCTCAACGCCGCCGACGAGGTCGCCGTCGCCGCCTTCCTCGACGGCCGCATCCCCTTCACCGGCATCGCCGCCGTGATCGAGCGGATCCTCGCCGCGATGCCCGCCCGGCCCGTGACCCACTTCGACGACCTCTTCGCCACCGACGCCGAGGCGCGCGAGCGCGCCGCCGCGGCCGCCCGGGAGCTGACCCCGGCATGAGCTGGGTCTACGTCTTCCTCGGCTTCTGCTTCTTGATCGTCCTCCACGAGGCGGGCCACTTCGTGGCGGCAAAGGCGACCGGGATGCGGGTCGAAAGGTTCTTCCTCTTCTTCGGCCCGACGATCTGGTCGTTCAAGCGCGGTGAGACCGAGTACGGGATCAAGGCGATCCCGCTCGGTGGCTACGTGAAAATCAACGGGATGACCGCGGAGGAGGAGATGCCTCCGGGCGAAGAGCATCGTGCCTTCTGCAAGCAGAAGGTGTGGAAGCGGATCGTCGTCATCGGGGCCGGCCCGGCGGTGAACATCGCGCTGGCCTTCGTGATCCTCTTCGCGGTGTTCACGATCGGCGGGCTACAGGACGGCAAGCCGGTGGTCGCTGAAACGACGAAGGGCTCGGCTGCCGCCAGCGTCCTGCGGCCTGGCGACAAAGTCGTCGCGGTCGAAGGCCATTCCTACGCTGGTCTCAGCGGCGCGGATCGGATTGCAAAATTCGGTGAACTGATCAGATCGCACGAATGCGCCGGCGAACAGACCAACGAATGCGCCGCACAAACGCCGGTGACGGTGACCGTGAACCGTGACGGCAAACTGCGGAGCTTCGAGCTCACGCCTCACTACAGCGCCAAAGAAGGCCACATGCTGATCGGCGTCGCCTGGTCACCGTCGAGCCACTGGGCCTCGGTCAGCGCCGGCGAATCGGCAAACCGCTCCCTCGGTCTGATGGGCGAAGTGATCAGCCGCACCGGCTCCGTCTTCTCGCACATCTTCGAAGCGGAAAAGCGCAAGGAAATCTCGAGCGTCGTCGGCATCAGCGACGTCGGTCACGAAGCCGTCAACAACGGTTGGCGCGATGCCTTCTTCCTCCTCGCCCTGGTCAGCCTCTCGCTCGGTCTGATCAACCTGGTGCCGATCCTGCCGTTGGACGGTGGTCACATCTTCTGGGCAATCGTGGAGAAACTGCGCGGTGGCCGCCCGGTCTCGATCCGGGTGATGGAGCGGGCGACGATCATCGGCTTCGCCCTCGTCCTGATGCTGATGTTCATCGGCGTCTCCAACGACATCGGCCGTCTCACCGGCGAAGGCTTCAACGTCTCCAAATAGGGCGCCCGCGCCCGCGCGGCCGGGCTCGGACGGGCCCGCCGACCGTCCCGGATAACCTTCAGATATGGCCTCCAAGCGCCAGATATTCGTGGGACGGGTGCCGATCGGCGGCGGGGCGCCGGTCGCGGTGCAGACGATGACCAAGACCGAGACCGCGAACCTCGCGGCGACGATGGAGCAGATCCGCAAGGTCGCCGATGCGGGCGCCGATGTGGTGCGCTGCGCGGTGCCGCGCGAGCAGGACGCCGAGGCGCTGCGGACGATCGTCGCCGAATCGCCGATCCCGGTGATCGCCGACATCCACTTCAACCACACGCTGGCGCTGAAGGCGATCGAAGCGGGGGCCGACTGCATCCGCCTCAACCCGGGCAACATCGGCGGGCGGGAGAAAGTCGCGGAGGTCGCCGAGCTGGCCAACAAGCGGAACGTGCCGATGCGGATCGGGGTCAACTCGGGCTCGCTGCCCAAGCACCTGCACGCGCTCGAGCGCGAAGCGCCGGTCGAGGCACTGGTCGCCGCTGCGGTCGAGTTCGTCGAGCTGATGGAGGGCCTCGACTTCACCAACTTCAAGGTCTCGATCAAGTCGACCAACGTGCCGTACACGATCGCCGCCAACCGCAGGCTGTCGGAGAAGATCCCCTATCCGCTCCACCTCGGGATCACCGAGGCGGGGACGAAATGGTCGGGGGCACTGAAATCGGCGGTCGGGCTGGGGACGCTGCTCGCCGACGGGGTCGGCGACACGATCCGGGTCAGCCTCTCGACCTTCCATGCCGAGGAAGAGGTCAAGGTGGCCTGGGAGATCCTCAAGGCGCTCGGCCTGCGCGAGCGCGGCCCGGTGCTGATCGCCTGCCCGACCTGTGGCCGCCTGCAGTTCGACATGGACTCGGTGGTGGCCGAAATCGAGCAGCGTCTGGAAGCCTACGAGGAGCCGGTCGAGGTGGCCGTGCTCGGTTGCGCGGTGAACGGGATCGGCGAGGCGAGCCACGCCGACTTCGGCATCGCCGGGGCGAAGAACGAGGGCCTGATCTTCGCCGGCGGCAAGCCGCTGCGCAAGGTGCCGCAGGCGAAGCTGGTCGACACCCTGTTCGAGGAGATCGACAAGTCGCTCGACCGCGGCGGCAAGGTGGAGTTCGACGAGGCCGAGTCCAGGGAGGGCGCCGAGTGGGTCGCCAACATCGAGCGTCAGAACGCGGGCGACCTCACCCCGGAGAAGATCGCCGCGATGGAGAAGGAAGCGGTCGAAAAGGGCGAGTCGGACAAGGTGCTGCTGTCGGAGGACGCCAGCCCGACCGCCGGCCGCCGCTTCACCCGCGCCTGAAGGCCGATAACCGGCGTCGGGCGGCGTCCTCGGTCGCTCATGTGCAGAGCACACTTCGCTCCCTGCGTCCTTGCCCGACTTGGTTCTCGGCCTTCAGGAGGGCATATAGATTTCGCACATGACCGACGTCGATCCGTTCGGGCGCGGCCGGGTCCGCCGGCTCTTCGGTCTCGACCGCAGCGGTCCCAAGCCGCGCCAGACGCGCTCCGGGGAGCCGCTCAACCCTTGGACGATCCCCAACGCGGTCGGCTACCTGCGGCTGGCCGGGATCCCCGTCTTCCTGATCCTCGCCTACTCCTCCGGCGACGGGCGCTCGGCCGCCGCCGCGACCGTCTTCTGGCTGATCGCCGCGGGCGACTACGTCGATGGCTTCCTCGCCCGCGCCACCGGCCAGTACAGCCGCATGGGCGCCTTGATGGACCCCTTCATCGACCGCCTCACGGTGATCTCCGGCGCGGCGGTCTGCTGGAGCTTCGAACTGCTGCCGCGCTGGGCGCTGCTCGTCCTCGCGGCGCGTGAACTGGCGATGCTCGGGCTGGCCGAGTACGGCCTCCGCCACGGGGTCGACCTGGCGATCAACTGGCCGGGGCGGATCGCCGTCTTCTGGATCATGGCCGGGATCTTCTTCGCGATGGTCTTCGCCGGCTGGGTGCCGACCGCGTTCCTCCTCTTCGGCCTCTTCATGGCGCTGATCGCCACCGTCGCCTACGCTCGCGACGGCGTGCTCGCTGCGCGATCTGCCAAGCCGGGCAACCTGACCCGCGGGTGAGTTCGCAGTTCTGGCCGCTGTCCGGAGCGAAGTGCAAACGCACGGCGGGTGAAGGTGCGAACCTTCGGGGGTGGGGTGAGGGTTGCGTGGCGCTCCGGAGCCAAACGCTCCCCAAGCCCTTTGAAAACCTTCAACCTGCGGTTGAACCTTTTGCTCGACCGATCTATACTGCGCTCCCGCTCAACCGGGCGGGCAGGCGCAACTCTCTCTTTAAGGAGCACGATGGAGGACACCTTTCCCGATCTCGGTTCGCTCAGCGACAAGGAGCTGAAGGACCTGATCGACAACCTGACGGCGGAGGAGAACGAGATCTCCTACAAGCGACGCGTCCTGCACGGGAAAATCGACATCCTGCGCGCCGAGCTGGTCAACCGCCTGCGGCAGAAACGCGAGCGGGGCGATTCGCTGATCTCCGGCGACGACGTCGAGCAGCTGACCCAGATCCTCGCGGGCAAGGCCCAGGGCGAGGACCCGGCCGCCTAGGCCCGCCGGGAGAGGCCCCGATGTCCGCCGTCCACTGCCCCGAGTGCGGTTTCGCCAACCCCGAGGGCGCCAACTACTGCCAGAAATGCGGCGCCTACCTGGGCGGTCCGGCGGAGGCGGGCGAGGACCCGACGACGATGACCTACCGGGTCGACGAGACCGGCGACATGAAGCCGGTCGACATCGACGAGGTGGTCGAGGCCGCGGGCGCGGCACTGGTGATCCGCGCCGGTGGTGGCCGCGCCGGCGAGAGCTTCTCGATCGACGAGGACCGCACCTCGATCGGCCGCAGTCCCGACGCGGGCGTCTTCCTCGACGACGTGACCGTGTCGCGCAACCACGCGCTCTTGGTGCGGCGCCGCGACGGCCTCTACATCGATGACCTCGGCTCGCTCAACGGCACCTACGTGAACCGGCGCCGGATCGAGTCGCACCGGCTCGCCGACGGCGACGAGATCCAGATCGGCAAGTACAAGCTGAGCTACCTGGAGCGCTGATGGCCTCCGTCTCCGAACCTGCCCGGCGCTCGCCGGAGTCTGCCTCCCGACCCCGCAAGGCGCTGACGATCGGTGCCGTCTGCAAGATCCTGCAGGGCGAATTCGACGACGTCTCGATCTCCAAGATCCGTTACCTGGAGGACCAGAAGCTGCTCAGTCCGCGTCGGACCTCGGGGGGCTACCGCCTCTACAGCCAGTCCGACGTCGAGCGGCTGCGGACGATCCTGCGCCTGCAGCGCGACGAGTTCCTGCCGCTGCGGGTGATCCGCCAGGAGCTCGCCGCCGGCAACGATATGGTGCTCGGCGACGGCGACCGCAAGCCGGTCTCGGGCGCGGTGCGGAGGGCGATCCTGGTCGACACCTCGCGCACCTACTTGAGCCTGGAAGAGATCGTCGAGGAGACCGGGGCGCGCGAGGAGCTTGTCTCGGAGCTTGAGAACTACGGGATCGTGCAGCCGGAAAAGCGCGAAGGGCGGACCGTCTACGACGAGACGGACCGCGAGATCATCCGCGCCGCCAACGAACTGTCACGGGTCGGTGTCGGGGCGCGGAACCTGCGCGTCTTCCGTTCCTCGGCGGATCGCGAGGCGCAGCTGCTGGAAGCGCTGCTGGGACCGTCGCTGCGCTCGCGCAACCCGGAGCGGCGCAAAGAGGCGCTGCAGAGCCTCGAGAACCTTGCCGCGACCGTCAGCCACCTCAAGCACCTGTTGCTGGTCCGCGACCTGCGCCGCCTCGCCGGCGACTACTAGCGCGAACGCATGCCGCGGGTGACCCGGAGGCGGACGGTCGAGGCGCCCGTCCCGGCGGTCTGGAAGCTGGTCTCCGACCCCTACGCACTGCCCCGCTGGTGGCCACGGGTGTCGCGGGTGGAGGACGTCGACGCGCGCCAGGGCGGCCGGCGCAGCCAGTGGACGAAGGTGCTGGAGACGCAGCACGGGCGGGGCGTGCGGGCCGATTATCGCTGCGTCGCCTCGACCGAGCCGGAGCGCTACGCGTGGGAGCAGCAGCTCGAGGGCTCGCCGTTCGCCAAGCACCTGAAGGACTCGAGCGTGGAGATCGAGCTGCACGGCGCGGGGGAGGGGGAGACGCGGGTCGTGCTCACCTCGGTGCAGACGATGCGCGGGATGTCGCGGCTGGGCGGCTGGCTGATGCGCAAAGGGCAGCGCGAGATCCTCGACGGGGCGCTCGACGGGATCGAGGAGGCGCTCGGATGAGTGCGGACCGACCAAGCGTGCATCTCTGGTTCTTCGCGCCGGGAGGGGAGCGCGAAATTTATGCCTAGCGAGCCGCGGCGCGACACCAACTGGTGGGGCTGGGGCGACCCGACGCGGCGCACCGAGTTCGACCCGACCGCGCTCGGCGTGCTGGGCGAACGGATCGGTGAGCTCGAGCCGTGGCCGCTGGCGACCCGGATCGACAATTTCTCCCTGCCCCCGGCGCGCTCACTTCCCGAGGCGGTGATCGACGCGGTCGGGGCCGGGGCGGTCTTCGACGCCAAGGAGGACCGCCTGCGCCACGCCCACGGGAGCGGCTACGTGGACCTGGCGCGGCTGCGCTCGGGGCGGCTGGCGGACGCGCCCGACGCCGCCGTCGTGCCCGCCGACGCGGCCGCCGTGGGACGCCTGATCGACGCTTGCGCGGCGAGCGGCGTCGCCGTGGTGCCGTTCGGCGGTGGCACCAGCGTGGTCGGCGGGGTCGAGCCCCTACGCGGGTCCCACGACGCCCTGATCAGCCTCGACCTGAGCGCGCTCCGTGAAGTCGTGGTCGACGAGACCTCGCTGACGGCGCGCCTCGGCGCGGGGCTGCGCGGGCCCGAGGCGGAGGCGGCGCTCGGCGCCCAGGGCCTCACCCTGGGCCACTTCCCGCAGTCGTTCGAGTACGCGACGGTCGGCGGCTTCGCCGCGACCCGCTCGGCCGGCCAGGCGTCGAGCGGCTACGGGCGCTTCGACTCGCTGGTCAGCTCGGTGCGCCTGCTGGCGCCGGCCGGGAACCTGAGCACGCTGGAGACCCCGCACACCGCCGCCGGTCCCGCCCTGCGCGAGCTTGTGATCGGCTCCGAGGGGACGCTCGGCGTGATCCCCGACGTGACCGTGCGGGTGCGCCCGGCGCCGCCGCAGCGCCGCTACGAGGCCTGGATGGCGGAGAGCTTCGAGGCGGGGACGGAGATCGTCCGTGTCCTCGCCCAGGGACCGGGCCTGCCGACGATCGTCCGCGTCTCCGACGAGGAGGAGACGCTCGGCTCGCTGGCGCTCTCGGGGCCGCGCGGGATGACCGGAAAGGCCTTCGACGGCTACCTGAAGGCGCGCCGGCGCGAGGGCGGCTCGCTGGTGATCGTCGGCTTCGAGGGGGACGAGGAGACCGTGACCCGGCGCCGCGCCCTGACCGTGCGGGCGCTGCGCGGCGGCGGTGCGGTCTACCTCGGCCGCGCCGCCGGGCGCGCCTGGGAGCACGGCCGCTACGGCGGCCCCTACCAGCGCGACCTCTTGATGGAGATGGGGGCGATGGTGGAGACGCTCGAGACCTCGCACACCTGGACCCGGCTGGGCGAGCTGCACCGCGCGGTCGGCGCGGCGATCGCCGGGGCGCTGGCGGCGCAAGGCACGCCGGGGCTGGTCTTCTGTCACCTCTCGCACGCCTATGCCGACGGCGCCTCGCTCTACTTCACCTTCATCGCGCGGCGCCGTGATGGGGCGGAGGTGGAGCAGTGGGCGGCGGTCAAGGGGGCGGCCTGCGAGGCGATCGTCGCCAATGGCGCCACGATCACCCACCACCACGCGGTCGGCCGCGACCACGCCCCGTACATGGAGGCGGAGGTGGGGACGACCGGGATCGAGGTGCTCCGCGCGGTGAAGGAGCGCCTCGACCCGACCGGGATCATGAATCCCGGCAAGCTCCTCCCCTGACCGATGAGTTCGCACTTAGCCCCACATAGTGTGGGGAACTGCGAACTCACCGGGCGGAGATCGGCTACTTGCCCTTTTCTTCGGCTTCGCGCTTGGCGAGGCCGACGATCGGGCCGGTGATCGTCCCGCGCAGGACTTCTTCGCCGGTGTACCGCGGCGTCGTCTTGTTCTTTTTCGCCACCGCCACCGAGGCCGTGAAGGGCTTGTTGCGCGTCCGCGTGATCGCGATCTGGTCGAAGGTCCCGTTCGCCAGGTAGGCGAGGATTTCCACCGGCACTTCGAACTCGGCGGCGATCGCGTTGGCGGCCTTGCCGCTGCCCTTCACCCCGGTCGAGGCGAGCGGCAGCATCTTCTGCGGCGTCTGGGCCAGCCAGATCGTGTAGGAGTCGGTGCCTTCGGTCGTCGGTTCGAGCCCGGTCGCTTCGACCTGCAGGGCCAGCTTGTCCTTGATCCGGCCGAAGGTGGCGAGGCCGACCGCTTTGCTGCCGTCGACGGCGCTCAGCTGCGCCTGCGTCGCCGGTTTTTCGCTGCTGCCACCTTCGGCGGTCGTGCTGGTGGTGCCGCCGGCTTCGGTCGAGGTGGTCGAAGGGCCGTTGCCGCCACCGCCCGAGATGAGCAGGACCACGACGACGATCGCCGCGATCGCCGCAAGGATCCCGCCGCCGAGCAGCCAGGCGCCCCGCCCGCTGGGCAGCGTGATCGTGCGCCTGCCGGACGGGGGAGGAGGGGGAGCTTTAGGGGCGACCGTCTCAGCCACGACGGGTTCAACCGGAGGCTTCTCCTTGACCGGAGGCGGCGGCAAGGGCTTCGGCGGCACCGCTTCCGCCGCCGGCTTCGCCCCGCCGGGAAGCGGCGGCGGGATGTCGGGGGCGGGCTTGCCTTCCGCCTGCAGCTGGGCGAGGGCGCCGACCACCTTGGCCCGCACCTCGTCCTCGCTCAGGCCCAGGAGGGCGGCGATGTCCCCGTAGCCTTGCTCGCCGGAGGCCAGCAGGCGCAGCATCGCATTCTGCTCGTCGCTCAGCGCCACGCGGGGGAACCCTAATAGGGTCCGCGGCGATGGCGAACGATGATCTGATTAAGGGTCAATCGAACTTCGACGCGACGCTTCAGACCGAGTGGATCACCCTCGATCCCGACGGCGCCCGCGCGCGAGTCGCGATGCGCGACGAACTGCGCCAACCCTATGGGATCCTGCACGGCGGCGTCTACTCGAGCCTGGTCGAGAGCCTCTGCTCCTACGCCACCGCGGCGGCCGTCTACGAGGAAGGCAAGATCGCGATGGGCCAGGCGATCGAGGTGAGCTTCCTGCGTCCGGTCACCGAGGGCCACGCCGAAGCCCGCGCCGTCGCCCGTCACCGCGGCAAGACCACCTGGGTCTGGCAGGTAGAGGTCCTCGACGACGACGAACGTCTCTGTGCTGTCGCCAAGATGACGATGGCGGTCAGGCCCGTCCCGACCGGCGCCTGACGGCGTCCTCGGTCGCTCGCGTGCAGAGCACGCCACGCTCCCTGCGTCCTGGTCAGGCTTGGTCGGGACGACCCTGACCAAGGTTTCAGCCGCCGAAGCGGTTCGTGATCGGGAGCCTGCGGTCGCGGCCGAAGGCTCGGGGCGTGATCCGGATGCCGGGGGCGGCCTGGCGGCGCTTGTACTCGGCGCGGTCGACCAGGCGGATCACCTCGTCGACGACATCTCCGGGGAGGCCCGTGGCGACCATCTCCTCGCGCCCGGCGTCCTGCTCGACGTAGGCCTCGAGGATGCGGTCGAGGAGGTCGTAGTCGGGCAGCGAGTCGCTGTCGAGCTGGTCGGGGCGGAGCTCGGCCGAGGGCGGCCGCTCGATCACCGCGACCGGCACCAGGTCGCGCCCCGCCCGTGCGTTGCGCCGTTCGACCAGCTCGTAGACGAGCGTCTTCGGTACGTCCTTGATCACCGCGAAACCGCCCGCCATGTCGCCGTAGAGGGTCGCGTAGCCGACCGACATCTCGCTCTTGTTGCCGGTCGTCAACACCAGCCAGCCGTGCCGGTTGGAGAGCGCCATCATCAGGTTGCCGCGGATCCGCGCCTGGATGTTCTCGGCGGCCAGCCCGTCGAGAACCCCCTCGAGCGCGGCCGCGTAGCCGTCCATCATCGGCTCGATCTCGATCTCGATCAGCCCGGTCCCCAGGTTGTGGGCGATCTGACGGGCGTCGGCCTGGGTTTCATCACTCGAATGCGGCGACGGCATCACCACCAGCGTCACCCGCTCGGGGCCGAGCGCGTCGACCGCCAGCATCGCCACCAGGGCGGAGTCGATGCCGCCGGAGATCCCCAGCCCGACGTGGCCGAAGCGGTTCTTCTCGACGTAGTCGCGGAGGCAGAGGACGAGGGCGCCGTAGACCTCGTCGAGATCGGGGAGGGGGTCGGCGAGCGGCGCCGCCGCGCCCGCCGCGGGCGGCACCTCGGCGATCAAGAGCTCCTCCTCGAACTGGGCGGCGCGGGCGAGCAGCGACCCGTCGGGGCCGAACAGCAAGCTCTGGCCGTCGAAGACCAGTTCGTCCTGGCCGCCGACCAGGTTGACGAAGGCGAGGTAGGTGCCGTATTCGCGCGCCCGCTCGCCGAACATCTCTTCCCGCTCGCGCCCCTTGCCGCGGTGGTAAGGGGAGCCGGAGGGGTTGGCGATCAGCTGGGCGCCCGCGTCGGCCTCGGCCTGGCCGGGGGGTCCCGGCGCCCAGGTGTCCTCGCAGATGGTCAGGCCGACGCCGGCCCCGTCGACGTCAATCGAGCCGCCCTCGTCGCCGGGGATGAAGTAGCGCTGCTCGTCGAAGACGGAGTAGTTGGGGAGGCGGTTCTTGCGGTAGACGGCCTGCACCTCGCCGTCGGCGAGGACGGCGAGCGAGTTGTGGGCGTGGCGATGGTCGCCGCCGCCCGCGGCGGGCTCGGCGTAGCCGACCATCACCGTGATCCCCGGCGCCAGATCGGCGGCGAGGCGCTCGACCGCCCGCACGTTGGCGGCGAGGAAGTGGGGCTTCAGGTAGAGGTCCTCGGCCGGGTAGCCGGGGATGCAGAGCTCGGGGAAGATCGCCAGCTCGGCGCCCGTGTCGCGGGCACGGCCGATCCAGGCGGCGATCTTGGCCGCGTTGCCGTCGACGTCGCCGACGGTGGGGTTGATCTGGCAGAGGGCGATGCGCACGGGGTGGACGGCGAAGTATCCCGGCCCGGCCGGCGGGGCGGCCGCTCGCGTGGTTCCTTATCCACCGGATGCGTGGATTTCGAACCGCGGAACGGCGTCGCTAGGGTGCGGCAGATGCGCGGCCGCCTCCTTGCCATCGCCGCCGCCGCGATGGTCGCGGCCGCGTTCCCCGCCACGGCCTCGGCCGCCGGCACCGCCGTCGGCGCGCCCCGTGTCGCGCCCGGCACGGCCCCACGGCCCTTCATCAAGCCCCGCCCGCGCCCCACGGAAGCGCTCGAACGCCCCGGCGAAGGGATCCACCCGAGCCGCAACGCCTACACGGTCCCCGAGGCGCCCCGATCGCCCGCCTGCGACGCCAACTTCTGCGTCCACTGGGTCGACCAGGGCCTCGACGCGCCGAGCCTCAAGGACTCGAACGGGGACGGGATCCCCGACTACGTCGAACGGGTCCTCGCGGTCGCCGAACACGTCCACCAGGTGGAGAACGAAAAGCTCGGCTGGCGCGAGCCGCTCTCCGACGGCACCCTCGGTGGCGGCCATGGCAAGACCGATATCTACCTCGAGGAGATCGGCGGCGAGCTCTTCGGCTACGCCGCCCCGGACCGCGGCCAGGCGGTGAACGGCCGCCAGCCTGAGCACCTGCACGGCTACCTGGTCCTCGACAACGACTACAGCCCGTTCGAGTTCCCCCACACCGAACCGGGCCACGACCTCAAGGTCACCCTCGCCCACGAGTACAACCACATCCTCCAGTTCGGCTACGACGCCTACGAGGATCCCTGGTTCGCCGAGTCCTCGGCGGTCTGGATGGAGGACCAGGTCTACAACGGGATCAACGATTACCTGCGCTACGTGCGCAGCTGGGTGAAGCTGTGGGAAGTGCCGCTGACCGCGAACTCGATCAAGGAGTACGGGACGGCGGTCTGGAACCAGTGGCTGGCGCGTCATTACGGGCGCTCGATCGTGCGCGAAGCCTGGGCCGGCGCCGCCCGCACCCACCCCGACGGCTTCGCCGTCGCCGCCTACGAACGGGCGATCCGCGCGGCCGGGCCGTCGAGCTTCGGCCGTGACTTCACCCGCTTCGCCGCCGACGTCTCCGAGTGGCGGACCGGGATCGGCTTCCGCGAGAGCTACCTCTACCCGGACGTGCCGCGGCAGGGGTCGGTGGCGCTGGGCGCGGCGCCCGTGACCCGCCACCTCAACCACACCACCTTCAGCCTGATCGGCGTCCACGCCGACCGCGGCAGCGCCGTCGAAGTGAAGGTGCAAGCGCCGGAAGGAGTGGACGCGGGGCTGGCGCTGGTCGGGCGGATCGGCTCCGAACGGCGCGGGCGCACGGTGAAGTCGATCGCCTACGCTGAAGCGGGCGGGGTCTTGAGGGCGAAGCTCGCCGACCCGGGCCGCTTCCAGCGGATCACCGCGGTGGTGGTCAACGCCGACGCGAGCGCCGCCGGCTACAGCGCCCGCCACCTCGACTGGCGCTACCTGACCGACGAAACGCCGTTCCGGGTCAGCGGCCGGATCGTGCGCTGAGCGCGCGTCGCGCTCAGGCCTCGGAGCGCGTGCCGCGTGCCGCGGCGCCGTTGCTCGCCGCCGCCGTTTTCAGCTTCGGCGGCTTCGCCGGTGGCGGCGCGGTCGCGATCATCTCCTCGGTCTCCGCCTCGAGGTCGAGGGCGAAGCTGTCGAGATCGGCCATCGCGTCGTAGTCGCCGATCAGGCCGAAGTTGACCTGCCCGTTGTAGGACATGATCCCGATGCAGAGCGCCTGCTTGCGCGCCAACGGGACCATCGGGAAGATCGACTCCATCTGCCGTCCCAGCACGTAGAGCGGGAACTGCGGCCCCGGCACGTTGGTGACGACGAGGTTGAAGAAGCGCTGCGCGGGCTGCAGGCGGGCGGCCTGGGAGACGATCGTGGTCGGCGCGAAGTCGGTCAGGCGGGTGAGGATTTCGGCGCCGACCGCCTGTCCGGAGGCCTTCAGGTCGCCCATCGACCCGGTGACCAGGTGGAGGCGCTCGACCGGGTCATCGCACCCGACCGGCAGCGGCGCCATCATCGCCGTGATCCGGTTGCCGAGGGCGCCGTGCTCCTCCGCCTCGCGGATCGAGACCGGCACCATCGCCCGCAGCTCCATCCCCTCGACGTCATGGCCGCGGGCGCTCAGGTAACGGCCGATCGCGCCGGCGACGATGGCGAGGATGACGTCGTTGACGGTCCCCCCGTGGGCGTCCTTGACCCGCTTGAGGTCGGCGAGATCGGTCTGGGTCATCTGGAAGCGGCGGTGCGGCCCGATCTCGACGTTGAACGGCGTCGCCGGGGCGCGCAGCCCGGCGCCGATCATCTTCGTCGTCGCCACCGCGCCCTTGGCCACCTGGCGCGGCCCGCGCAGCGCGTGGCGGAGCCCGCGGCCGTACTCGCGGGGGCTGGTCAGCCGCTCCTTCAGCGCGTCGCCGAGCAGCTGCGTGTCGGTCGGCTCGGGGCGGGCGAGCCACGGCGGCGGGGTGGAGGGCGGCCCCTTCGGCTCGCGGTCGAGGTCGTAGAGCACGGTCGTGATGTCGACCCCGGAGACGCCGTCGACCAGCGCGTGGTGGCTCTTGCCGATCACGGCGAAGCGGCCGTCGGCCATGCCCTCGACCAGCCACAGCTCCCAGAGCGGCTTCGAGCGGTCGAGCTGCTGAGAGAAGATCCGCGCCGCCAGGTTGCGCAGCTGCTCGTCGGAGCCCGGCGCCGGCAGGGCGGTCTGGCGGACGTGGTAGTCGAGGTTCAGGTGCGGATCGTCGATCCAGACCGGCCGGCCCTGCCCGAACGGCACGCTCCGCAGCTTCTGCCGGAAGCGCGGCACCAGGTGCAGGCGCGAGGCGATGTGGTCGCGAAATTCCTCGTGTGTGGGGGCCGGACCCTCGAAGATGATCGTCGAGGCGACGTGCATGTGGGCGCCATTGCGCTCCATATGGAGGAACGACGAATCGAGCCCGGATAGCCGGTCGCTGTTGCCCACGCGCTCATCTTCGCACACGGCGCTCAGGCCGTGTGAGGGCATTTCTTCGGCTTTGCAGGCCGGTTTGCGCGGTATTGCACGCTTTCGTGCCGCGCGGCGCGGGTGTGAGCCCGGTCACACTTATCCCTTCTCTGTAGAAGCTCGTTCCGCCTGACCGTCTCCGAGCATCCCCGGCTGTAAAGCGAAATGGCGCCCGCGCTGTTGAAGCAGCCGGGCGCCCGGCACCGAAAGGCGGAACCTTCCGATGCAGGCAAACCCTACGTTGGACGACGAGAACATGGACGCGGCGGTGTTGGACCGCCTGTGCAGGTCAGGGCCGTGGACCACCGACGAGTTGAGGCGGGAACTGGGCCTCGCGGGCCATGACGCCGCCGACCGACTCGTCGCCAAGGGGCTGGCGCACCGGATCGGCGATTTTGTCTTCGCGTCGGTGTCCGGACGCCACGCCCACTCCCTCGACCCGACCTGGCGATGAGCGAGTTCACCGAGGCCTTCGGGGAGCGCCTGTTGGTGGCTCGCTTCAACTACCACCACATCTCCCAGGAGGCGCTCGCCGAGCGCGCGGGCATCCACCGCACGCAGATCAGCCTGCTCGAGATGGGGCGGCGCCAGCCGTTGCTGGAGACCTTCGTGAGGCTCGCCGGGGCCTGCGGGGTCAGCGGCGGCGAGTTGCTCGGGCCGATCAGGTGGGAGCCGGGCAGGCCGGGAAGGCCGGGGCGCTTCATCCTCGGCGAGGAGGAGTCGTGACCGCCCCCGAGGACTTTCGTCACAACCTGTTCATGGCGAGGATGCGAGCCGGCCTGTCGCAGGAGAGGCTGGCTAGGAAGGCGGGGCTGGCGCTCGACACCGTCCACAAGATCGAGCACGGCAACCGTAATCCGAGGCTCGTCACGATCCTGCTGCTGGCCAGGGCGCTCGACGTGACGCCGGGTGAACTGATCGACGGGTTGAGTCCGTGACCACCGGACCAACCTTCGCCGAACTCCTCGGTCGCAAGATCAGGCGTGCACGGCAGACATCAGGCATGAGCCAGGTCCAGCTTGCCGTCCGCGCCGGGGTCGCTCCGTCCACGGTCAATCGCTATGAGCACGGAGTGATGGCGCCTCAATTGGAGCCGTTCGTGAAGTTGGCCACGGCGCTCGGTGTGTCGCCGTGCGAGTTGCTGCCGGGGCTTGAGTGGGACCCGAGGGAGTAGCTGTTCAGGAAAGCGGAGTCAGATAGGGCGCTTCGCTTGCATTGTCGGGCGGCTTCCGGCGAATTTCGATGGCCCGAGCCAAGCTCTCGTCATCCGACCGTATATCCGCATTGGGAAGTCGCTCGATCACCTTCCGCAGAAGGTCACATCGCTTCTGGACTAGTTCAGCGCCGGTGGACGCCCTTAGTGGAGTCGAGACTATGTGCCTCTCGCCCGTCCCGAGAACGGCTTCGATGAAGACGCCTGCGCGGTCCCACCAATCCGCGATCAACGGATTCGCCTCCCGCGGCCTAGTGGCGTAATTCGTGGCGCATTCATCTGCCAGCCACCCACCCTCGTTGAGGATCACGCCCAACTCATCCTCGATACGCCTCCGCACATCTCTGGGCACCGCTGCCGAATCACGTTCGGTCCGAACGTCATGGAAAACCCATAGGTTCGCGGCGAAGAACGAACCTCCGATGACCGCCCACGGCACCCAGGTCGGCAACTTCAGATGCACCCCGGCGAGACTTGCGATGAGCAGGACACCGCCGATATAGCCGAGCGCTGACACTTGCCAGCGCGTGGCAATGCGCCGGCCATACTCGGCGGCCGATCTCCTGAACTCATGAAAGCCCCCCACCGTCTGACTTATATCCGGCCTCCAGAAGGCGCGGACGATGCACCTACACTGGACCGATGGCCAAACGTCGCACCCAGAAGACCGAGAAGGGACTTGAGATCCCGGTCCCCAGCAAAGGGGACTTCGACTCGGCTATGAAGAAGGTCGCTCCCCCAGCAGGTCGTAGACGCCCTGACGGGAAAGACCAGCCTCCGAAGCGATCTTCGTGATCGGCACCTTCGCCGCCCGCGCCTGACGGACGAACTCGCGAAGGTCTTCGGTGGCCTTGCGCCGGTCGCGGTCGGCCCGCTCGCGCCGTGAGGCGGCGCCCCTGATGCTCCGCAGGATCGTCGCCTCGCTCACTGGCGCGCCGCCTCTCCCACCAACTCGTGGAACATCGACCGGTAGCCCGCGTGGCGGTGGTTGTGGCGCCACGCGAACTCGTCCAGGTAGGACTGGAGGTATTTGTCGGAGACGTGCTTGTAGGCGCCGCGCATCCCCGTTTTGAGGTTGCCGAAGAACCCCTCGATGGTGTTCGTGTGCACGTTGCCTTCGACGTAAATGCCGGCGGAGTGGTTGATCACCGCCCAGTCGTACTCGCGGCGCAGCGGTTTGTAGGCGGGCCAATCGTCGGTGAGCATGAACGCGGACGGGTTGACGTGGGTCCGCACCGCTCTACTAAGTGGCTCGCCTCGCCTTGATTCGATCACCCGGAGGCGCACCCGGCCGCCACGCTCGATCATGCCGAGGACGGTGGTGCGGTTCTCGCGCCACATCGCCCGCTCGCGCCGGTCTTTGATCGGCCGACGTGGTCTGCCGCCCCAGGAGGTCTCGTCGATCTCGACCTCACCGCGCAGCTGCGGCTCGTCCTCGTCGTTCATCAGCTCGGTGCGGATGCGATTGAACATGCGCCAGGCGGTCTTGTAGTGGACGCCCAACTCCCGCTCAAGCTGTTTGGCGGAGATCCCGCAGCGAGTGCTAGTCATGAGGTACATCGCGTGGAACCAGAGCCGCAGCGAGGTAGAGGAGCGATGGAAGATGGTCCCGGCGGTCGGGTGGACGTGGTGCCCACAGGCGGTGCAGGTCCACGACTGGCGCTGTTGTTTGGTCGCATAGCGGCGGAAGACACGCTCGCAGTCGCACTTGGGGCAGTGGGCATGCTCGCCGTCCGCCGAGTGGCGGGTGCGCCAGAGGTAGTCGAGGCAGGCGGCGTCGTCGGGGAAGTCCCGTAGGAACTCGGTGACCGAGTAGTCCGACGACGAGGACCGTGCCCGTCGCGGTTCGTTCCTGTTGGCCGGGGGCATGGTGTAAAGCTAGTTGACACACCGCTCGTTGTCAAGAGACTTGACACCCGGTTAGGGTACGACTGTGGAACTACAGGGGCCGCGCGCCAAGCTCGACTGGGCAATCCAGAAGCTGGAGACTCTCGATACAGAGAGCAAGGCTTTCCTTGAGACGCAGCCGCTTCGTGCCGTCTCCGAGTTCGATGATGAGGCCGGTTGCCACATCATCCGCCTTCGGTCCAACGCCGGGCCTTATGCACGGGGGCTCCACATGGGTCTCATGGTTGGCGATGTCGTCCACAATGCCCGCTCGGCCCTGGACCACGCGGCGTGGCTTCTGGCTTGCCGCTCGAATCCGGTCAATCAACTCTGGGAGCCACGGACTGCCCGGAAAATCTCCTTTCCGGTCACCACCGAACCGGAGCTTTTCAAGACCCATCGGGTCATCCCGTTTCTGCACGAAGACGCCATCGCAGTCCTTGAGGAATTTCAGCCTTACCAAGGAGGGGATACGGCGGACTGCATCGGGCACCTCGACACCCTCTGGAACATCGACAAGCACCGCGTTATTCACACGAGCACGATCAATGTCGACACCTCCAGCATCAGCTTCCGCAATGCGGCCATCGACATGGCCGACCTCATCGAGCATCCCCCTGAAACCAGCTGGACCGAGGTGCCGGAGCGGATAGAAGACGGCACAGAGATCGCACGGGTCCGCTTCCATTCCGGCAACGGGCCGCCTTGGACGAAAGTGAAAGTGGAGGGCCAGCCTTCCTGCGAGGTAGCGTTCGGCAGTGGAGAGTTCATGTTCCCCCCAGACGCGCTCGGGGGCCTTCTCGTCGCCACGGCACGCGCCCTCTCCGCAATCGAGGGGCTTCCTGAAATCGCGCCCTCCTGAGCCCCCGGCGTCCCGCTGGGGCTGAAACGGAGGCTCAGAGCTGTTCATCGGCATTTGCGGCCTCTTCAGCTTCTACAGAGAAGGGATAAGTGTGAGCCCGGTCACACGGGCGCTACCGATCCGTCCATAGCGTGTTGGGCAGATAAAGGAAAGAACCCATCTGCCGAGTCCCCTCGCCTCCGTGCGACGGGGAGCGGGGGAACCAATTGCCGCGGCACCACCCTTGCCGCGGCGTCTGGGGCGAATCGGGGCCTTGCCGCCTCGTAGCGGACAGCCGGCATGAGCCGCGTCCGCGAGCCCGTCAGCTAACCCCGTAGGCAGGCAGAAAGCGAGTGAGAACACGATGCGATCCATCCTGCCCGTGATCGGCGCCGCCGTGGCGCTGTCGATCGGCGCGACGCCGGCGGTCGCCCAGCAGCAGCGGCACCAGCACGGCGGGCATCATCACCAGGCGCCCAAGCGGGTCAAGTCACACGTCGCGTTGCACGTCTCGGGGCACTCCGTCCTGACCGGCGGCGACGTGACCCTGCGAGGCAAGGTGCGCCCGCGCGGCGCCCACCGGGTCAAGGTCGTCCTCAGCGGCCCCGAGGCCAAGATCCTCGCCCTGCGCACGAAGTCCAACGGCACCTTCCGGGTGAAGTGGGACGCGGGCGCGATCGGCAACTATGACGTCACCGCCTACGGCGTGCACGATGCCCGGGTCCGCGGCTCCCACAGCCCCGCCCGCCACCTGACCTCCTACCGCCTGGCGGGCGCCTCCTACTACGGCCCCGGCCTCTACGGCAACGGCGTCGCCTGCGGCGGCACCCTGGAGCCGGGGACGCTCGGCGTCGCCAACAAGACGCTGCCCTGCGGCACCAAGGTGAAGCTGCGCTACCGCGGCCGCCAGGTCACGGTGCCGGTGATCGACCGCGGCCCCTACGTCGCCGGCCGGGAATACGACCTGACCGAAGCGACCAAGAAGGCGCTCCGCTTCCCCGGCGTCGGCGACGTGATGGCCAACCACTAGGCCCCGCGCCATGCGTTCGCACTTACCCACACTCAGTGTGGGTAAGTGCGAACGCACTGGAGCGCGTCAGCCGGGGAGAGCGAGGCGCAGCTGCGGTTCGTCCTCCTCGGCGGCGGCGTCGGCCTCCTCGCCGAAGGAGGCGAGGCGGACGCCGAGCAGGCGGACCGGGCGGGGCGGGTCGTAGGCCCGCAGCAGGTCGAGGGCGATCGGCCAGACGACCTCCGGGTCGTTGGTCGGCGACTCCACCGATTGGGAGCGGGTGACGTTGGTCCAGTCGTCGAGGCGGATCTTGATCCCGATCGAGCGCCCTTCGAGCTCCTTCCTGCGCAGCCGCCGGCAGAGCTCCTCGGTCTGCTCGCGGAGCGTCCGCTCGAGCGCCGCCAGCTCACCCACGTCGACGTCGAAGGTGGTCTCCACCGATTGCGACTTGGTCTCGCGGCTGACGCTGATCGGCGTCTCGTCGCGGAGGTTGCCGCGGGCGTGGAGCCAGGCGCCGGAGCGGGGGCCGAAGCGCGCTTCGAGCTCGCCGCGGTCCCGTTCGCCGAGCGCGGCGAGGGAGGCGATGCCGAGCTTCTCCAGGCGCTCGGCGGTCTTCGGGCCGATCCCGGGGACGACGCCCGGCGGGCCGGCGCCGAAGCGGGCCAGCGCCTCCTCGCGGGAGACGACGACGAGCCCGTTCGGCTTGCCGAGCTCGGAGGTCATCTTGGCCAGCAGGCGGCTCTCGGAGATCCCGACCGAGCAGGTCAGCCCGGTGAGCTCGCGGATCTCCGCCTTGATCCGCCGCATCGTCGCCTTCGGCGAGAAGATCCCGGTGAGGTCGAGGTAGGCCTCGTCGAGGCCGACCACCTCGACGACCTCCGCGTTCGCCCGCAGCACTTCCATCACCACCGCGGAGGCCTCGCGGTAGGCGGGGAAGTCGGGACGGATGTAGATCGCGTTGGGGAGCCTGCGGCGCGCGACCGCGGCGGGCATCGCCGAGTGGATCCCGGCCAGCTTGCGCGCCTCGTAGCTCGCCGTGGTGACCACCGCCCGCGGCCCGGAGCCGCAGACGACCACCGGCTTCCCTTTCAGCTCCGGATGCCGACGCAACTCAACGCCAGCGTAAAAAGCATCCATATCGATATGGGAGATGACGCGCTTCCAGCCCGCGATCGACACACCTGGAAGGTACCGGGGAGGGCGGCGGACCGAACGTGCGTTCGTGCCGGTCGCCGAACTGCCGATGACAGCGGGAGAGGCCGGCGGCGCTCAGAACTAAAGCGGCGCCCTGGTCAGGTCGATCCGGGGGAGATGAACAGTCGCCTCCGCGCCGTGCGGGCGCCCCGATCGCTGCTGGCCTCGTTCGCGATCCTCGTCTCGCTCGCTCTCCCCGCGCTCGCCTCCGCCAAGGGCCCCGCCGGGCTTCCGGCCAACACCTCGCTGCTGTTTTCCCTGAATGCGAAGGGCGGCCGGCTGGAGCCGGTCGGCACGCCGCGTCGCGGTCTCTACACGCTCACCCTGCGGGGAGTCGACAAGGAGGTCACCTGGTTCGCCGATCGCCCGCACCGTGACGCCGGGCTGCTTGCCGCACCGCGCCTGTTCGGCGACTGGGGGCGGCTCGGCTTCCGCAAGAGCCCGCCGAACGCCGCTCTCGTCGTCTCCGGGGCGCGGGCAGGCGAAGACACGATGGCGCTCGCGTTGCGCCTTCGGCACTACGACGGTCGCGACCACACCGCCACCTTCAGCGCCCGCGCGCTCGGCTCCGTCGGGGGCGGGCTGCGCGACCTGGAACACCGCCTCGACCGAACCGTCCCGGCGCGCTTCCACGCCGCCTCCCTGTTCATCGACAACGGCGAGTTCTACTTCGGCTGCACCGAGGGCCGGCCGGAACTGATGGCCGTCGAAGCTGGGAGCCTGCGGGAACATTTCCAGGAAGCCGAGGGCTACCTGCCGGCCGAAGGGCAAGCCGTTCCGATCAACAATTTCGAGGCCCTCTACGCGCTGATCGGGGACCTCTTCGAACCGGAAGAAGAACTCATCCCCAGCACCACCAACTTCCACCTTCCGGCCTTGAAGGGACCGGCGGGCACCTCCTGGTACATGTGCTCGAACGGCTGGTTCCCGGAGGAAGGCGAACTCGGCGAGGGGCTGATCGGAGAAGTCGCGTACTTCCCGCCCTGGATAGCCGCAAATCGGGCCGACGGGACCTGGTTGCCTGCCGACGGCCGCACCGTGCAGGCAAGCGAGATTCCCGTCTACGCCGCCGAGTACGGCGAAGGCGCCGCGTCGATCGCGCTGCCGAACGTGCCCTCGCTGGACGGGATGACGCCGATGGTCGACGTGGCAAGCCAGAGCATCTCCGACGTCGCGGTCGGCCAGGTGCGGATGTTCGTCGGGCACCCCCAGAACTCGGGGGTCACCGGATGGGCTCCGGCGAACGGGGAGACGCTCAGCGCCTCGCAGTTCCCGAGCCTCGCCAACATCGTCGCCGGCGGCCTCGCGTCCGCAGCGGCGACGATCACCTTGCCGTCGGTACCGAGCCCGGCCCCCGGCGTCGACTACTACGTCGCCGAGACCGGCTACTGGCCCCTGCACCAGCTCTGAGCGCGAGCCGGTAGAACTCCCCGGGTGCGGGTCGGACTCGACAGCCTGATCGACGAGCGGCTGCTCGCGTTCGTCGAGGAGGCGCGGGCCTACAACGCGGCGACGGGGGCGGTGGAGACGATGTCGGCGCCCGGGCCGGGGTCGATCGAGGAGATCCGGGAGATGCGGGCGGGGCTGCGCGACCGGCCCGCCGATCATGGGCCGGAGCCGGTGGACGCGGTTGCCGAGGCCGCGGGACTGCGGGTGCCGGTGCGGATCCTCGAGCCGCCCGGGGGCGAACCGCGGGGCGTCCTCATCGACATCCACGGCGGCGGCTTCTTCATGGGGCGCGCGGCGCGCGGCGATGCGCGGAACCGGCGGATCTCGGACGCGTGTGAGATCGCGGTGGTCAGCGTCGAGTATCGGCTGGCGCCGGAGGATCCCTACCCGGCCGGCCCCGACGACTGCGAGGCGGCGGCGATCTGGCTGGTGGAGCACGCCGAGGAGAGGTTCGGGACCTCGCGCCTGGCGATCACGGGCGCCTCCTCCGGCGGCAACCTGGCGCTGGTGACCTTGCTGCGCCTCCGCGACAAGGGCCTGGCCCGGCAGTTCGTCGGCGCGCCGCTGGTCTTCGGCGCCTTCGACCTCAGCGGCGGCACCCCGGGCGGCCGGCGGATGGGGGAGGAGTACCTGGTCGAGGCCTACGCCGGCGCCGTCGACAGGGCGGACCCGGATGTCTCACCGCTCTTCGGTGATCTCCGCGACCTGCCGCCATCCTTGCTCGTAGTGGGCCAGGAGGACATCCTCTTCGAGGACAGCCTGCAGATGGCGATGCGCCTCGCGGCGGCGGGCGGCGAGGTCGACCTTGCGGTCTACCCCGAGTGCCCACACGGCTTCCTCTCCTACCCGACCCAGATGGCCGCGGCGGCGAACGAGGACATCGAGGCCTGGCTGGCGGAGCGCTTCGCCGGCTGAGCCACGGGCGCAGGGTGATCGAGCCGCCCACGAGCCGCAGGTCTTCGGGCAGCTCCGGCATCGACCAAGCTTGCCGGCCCGATCACGCCCGTCGATCGGCCAGAATCGGCGGATGGAGACGTTGTCGATCGCCGAGGGCGCCTTCCTCCGTCCCTACACCCAGTCCGATGCGCCGGCGCTGACCGCAGTCGTCGCCGCCAACCGCGAGCACCTGGCGCGGTGGCTGCCTTGGGCGGCCGCCTACGGACATGTCGACTCGATCGACTACATCGCTCGCAAAGAAGCCCAGATCGAGGCCGACGACGGCTTCGAGGGGGCGATCGTGCTCGACGGCAGGATCGTCGGCGCGGCCGGCTTCCACCGGGTCGACTGGATCAACCGGACCACCTCGATCGGCTACTGGCTCGCCGCCGAGGCGCAGGGCCGCGGGCTGATGAGCGCCACCGTGCGGGCGCTCCTCGACCATGCTTTCGGCAACTGGGACCTGCACCGGGTGATCATCGAAGTGGTGGTCGACAACGCCCGCAGCCGGGCGATCCCGGAGCGGCTCGGCTTCTCCGAGGAGGGGACCCTGCGCGAGGCGAAGCTGATCCGCGGCGGCTATGAGGACGCGGTGCTCTACGCGATGTTGGCGTCGGAGTGGCCGGCGCCGCGCGAGGCGACCGGCAGCGAGTAGTAGATCGCGGTGCAGGCGCAGATCGCCAGCGTGACGTAGGGGGAGACGACCGCCAGGGCGCTCGCCAGCACGTAGGGGATCTGACCGAGGGCCGCGTAGCGGAGGATCTGCCGAGCGATCTCCGGTGGGATCGGCTGCTTCAGGAGCTGCGGTCGCTTGAGCAGGATCTGGCGGTTGGCGCCGACGAAGACACCGCCCATCAGCAGGAACGAGCCCGCGTAGACGGCCGCCGCCAGGCCCTCGCCGCTCGACTCCTTCAGGTATTCCGCCATCAACGAGGTGGTGAAGGGGAGGACGCCGACGGTCAGCAGGAGCAGCAGGTTCCAGATCAGGATCGAGTGGTCGACCTCGCGCAGGCGGCTGAAGGCCGCATGGTGGTTGATCCAGATGATGCCGATCGTGAGGAAGGAGATCACGTAGGCGGCGTAGCTGGGCCACCGCGCCAAGAGCTCGTGGCCGAGCTCCCCCGACCCGGGCGGCGGCACGTGCAGGTCGAGCACCAGCAGCGTGATCGCGATCGCGAAGACGCCGTCCGAGAAGGCCTCCAGGCGGTTCGGGGTCACCCGGTGACTTTCGGCGGGCTTCCTTCTGGTCCTCTAGCGTCCCCGCCGTGATCGCGTCCCTGGATCTCGCCCGGTTTCCGCTCGGCGTGGCGGAGCGGGAGGCGCTGGCGCTGCGCCGGGCGGGCCTGCGCGGCGACGCCGCCTTCGCCCGGCTGCTGCTGCCGATGCGCCTGCGGACGATGCCGTTGCCGCTGCCACAGCTGACCTTCGCCTACTACTTCGCGCTTTGGCGCGACGAGGCGGCGCTGGAGCGCTTCCGCGCCGGCCCGCTGCGCCGCTGGGAACGCGCCCGCGAGCACCTCGCGCTGACCTTGCGCCCGGTGCAGAGCTTTGGCG
Organism: Actinomycetota bacterium; assembly: GCA_018268575.1. GTDB lineage: Bacteria > Actinomycetota > Thermoleophilia > Solirubrobacterales > 70-9 > VAYN01. The sequence goes on along the minus strand of JAFDWF010000096.1, from coordinate 17,136 downwards.
CCTGGGCGGGCCGCGATCCGCTCGCCGGCGAGCGCTCCGAGCCGCGCCCCGGCCCGGTCGTCCTGCTCACCCACTCGCGTACCCGGCCGCGCGACTTCCTCCGCTTCCTCCTCACCGACCGCAGCGTGGTGGCAGCGCTCGACCGCGCCGAGGGCCGCCTCTGGGGCGACGGCTTCATCGACGACCCGGCGCGCCTCGACAGCGGCACGCTCTCCTTCTGGCGCCACACCGCCGCCGCCACGGCCTTCGCCTACGCGCCCGGCGTCCACCAGGACGCGGTCAAGGCCCAGCGCGACGGCGGCTGGTTCTCCGAATCATGGTTCGCCCGCTTCGCGGTCGAGGCGGCGCGGGGCAGCTGGCGCGGCGTCGGGGCGGGGGAGCTGCTCGCGGGCGCTCCCGGCGCGGTGCCCGGCGCGCCCCTCGTCGCCTGAGCGCGCTCTTTATCCTGTTCTCATGGCTTCCCCGGAGGCGAAGAACCTCGAGGCGATCTCCAAGGCGATCGACCAGCACAACGCCAACTGCCCCTTCCCGGCGGCCGAGGTGAGGATGAACCCGTTCGAGGTCGAGCGCCTCGGCTGGGACCACATCCGCGGCCTTCCGGTCGTCCCCGACGCCGAGATCGGCACCGGCCGCTTCCGCATCGTCTGCTCCCGCGATCTCGAGGACGACGGCCTCGAGATCACCGAGGCGGTCGGCCAGGAGCTGGAGACGACTGTCCCGGTCACCCACAACTGACCCCGTAAGCGTCTGGCCGCCGCTTACTGTTCCAAGCCGAGGTTCGAGGACCAGCTCTGGGCTTCGATGTTCAGCTGCTTGAATTCCCCGGTCACGATCAGGACTCCCATCACGATCAGGATCAGCCCGCCGACCACGACGATCGCGCGGTAGTGGCGCTTGACCACGGCGAAGGCGGTCGCCATGCGCGAGAAGGCGAGGGCGGTGACCAGGAAGGGAATCGCCAGGCCGGCCGAGTAGACCGCCAGCAGCAGGGCGCCGTGGGTCCATGACCCTTCGGCCGCGGCGACGGTGAGGATCGCGCCGAGGGTCGGGCCGATGCAGGGGCTCCAGGCGATCGCGAACGCCGCGCCGGCGACGATCGGGCCGCCTTTGCCCGCGCGGGCGAGCAGCGCCTCCACGTGCCACTCCTTGTTCAGCCGGGTGACGAAGAGCGAGCTGACGAAGAGCACGCCCATCGCGATGATCAGCCAGCCGGAGATCTTGGTCAGCAGGGGCTTGTTTTCCGACAGGAACGAGCCGAGGCCGGTCGCGGTCAGCCCGAAGAGGATGAAGATCACGGAGAAGCTGGCGACGAAGGTGAGCGCGGGAGGGATGACGCTGCGCCAATCGGCTTCGTCGAGCTCGTTGGCGGAGACGCCCGTGACCGCCGAGAGGTAGCCGGGGACAAGCGGCAGCACGCAGGGGGAGAGAAAGGAGACGATCCCCGCCGCCAGGGCCGCAAGCAGCCCCACCCCGGTCGCCGGGTCGCCGCTGATATCGGCAAGGATCACGACCCCCAAGGATACTTCGCGCCAGTGTCCGCCCAGCGCCCGTCCCGCCTCTACGACGCCTCCGGGGAGATGGAGCGACTGCGGACCTCCCCGCTCCTCGCGATCGGGCCCGCCGAGCCCGGTCCGGCCCTGCGCCGTGGCGCCCTGATCGCGGTCCCGGTGGCGCTGGCGCTGCTCTTCGAGTTCGCTTTCGATTGGCCCTCGCACGGGGCGATCGCCACCGCGGCGCTGGTCTGCGGGTTCACCGCGATGGACGCCCCCGCCGGTCCCCGCGCCCTCTGGCAGGCGGGAGCGGCGCCGCTGGTCGGGATCGCGGCGGCGCTCGGCGTGCTCAGCAGCCAATTCGCGCCCGCCGCGGCCATTGCGATGGGCCTGATCGCGGCGGCCTCCGGTTACTGCTTCGCCGACACCCTGCGCCTCGCCTTCGTCGGCTTCTCGGCGGCGGTCGCGCTGATGATCTCCCAGGGCCTCTTCCTGCCGCTCCACGACACGCTCCCGGCGCTCTTCTACGGCACCGCCGGCGGCCTGATCCAGGCGGGCTGGGCGCTGATCGTCTGGCTCGCCTACGACCGCCACGACGACGACGACAGCGACTGGGACTGGGCCCGCACCAGGTCGCGCTTGCGCGCCAACTGGACCCTTGGATCGCCGGTCGCCCGCCACGCGGTCCGCTACGGCGTCGCGCTCGCGATCGGCGTCGCGATCTACCGGATCGCCGGGATGAAGCAGCACGGCTACTGGATCCCACTGACGATCCTCTTCGTCCTGCGCCCCGAACGCGACGAGACCGACCGCCGGCTCGTCCTGCGCGCGGTCGGCACCTTTGTCGGACTCCTCCTCGCCACCGCGATGGCGAGTGCCTTCGACGGGGCCGAGGTCCCGATCGTGATCGTCCTCAGCCTCTCCGCGGCGCTCTCCTTCGGCCTGATCACGGTCCAGTACGCGCTCTTCACCGCCGTGATCACCACCTACGTGGTGCTGCTCTCCGACACCCTCGGCGAGGCCCGCCTGGACGCCGCCGGACAGCGGCTGATCGGCACCGCGGTGGGGATCCTGATCGCCTGGCTCGCCTTCCGGATCTATCCCGGCCCCGACGAAGCGCGCTAACTTACTGGCCGGCTGGCCAATCTTGGGAGGGAGCAAACTTGAGCAACCGTACGTTCGTGATCGGGGTCGGGATGACCAAGTTCGAGAAGCCGGGGACGAAGGAGGGCGACTACCCGGACTGGGCGGTCGAGGCGGGGGAGAAGGCGCTCGCCGACGCGGGCATCCCCTACGAGGACGTCGAGCAGGCCTACGCGGGCTACTGCTACGGCGACTCGACCTACGGCCAGCGCGGCCTCTACGGGCTCGGCCTGACCGGGATCCCGGTGGTCAACGTCAACAACAACTGCTCGACCGGCTCCTCGGCGCTCTTCCTCGCCCGCCAGGCGGTCAAGGGCGGGTTGGTCGACTGCGCGCTCGCGGTCGGCTTCGAGAAGATGGAGCCGGGCAGCCTCGGGGTGAAGTACACCGACCGCACCAACGCGCTCGACCGCCACGCGACGCGAATGTTCGAAATTCGCGATCCGGAGGCGTCGCCGCCCGCCCCGCAGATGTTCGGCAACGCGGGCCGCGACCACATGGAGCGCTACGGCTCGACCCCCGACCACTTCGCCTGGATCGGCTGGAAGAACCACAAGCACTCGGTCAACAACCCCTACGCCCAGTTCCAGGACGAGTACTCGCTGGACGACATCAAGACGGCGAAGATGATCCACGAGCCGCTGACCAAGCTGCAGTGCTCGCCGACCTCCGACGGCGCCGCCTGCGTGATCGTCGCCTCCGAGCGCTACGTCGAAGACCACGACCTCTGGGGCAAGGCGGTCGAGATCGTCGGCCAGGCGATGGTCACCGACCTCTCCTCGACCTTCGACGAGGGCGCCGACTGCATGACGATCGTCGGCTCGGAGATGTCGCGGACGGCGGCCCAGGCCGCCTACGAGGAAGCCGAGGTGGCGGCCTACGAGGTCGACGTCTGCGAGCTCCACGACTGCTTCAGCGCCAACGAGCTGATCACCTACGAAGCGCTCGGGTTCGCCGCCGAGGGCGAGGCGCACAAGCTGGTCGAGGCCGAGGCGACGACCTTCGGCGGCCAGGTGGTGGTCAACCCGTCGGGCGGGCTGATCTCGAAGGGGCATCCGCTCGGGGCGACCGGGCTGGCCCAGTGCTCGGAGCTGACCTGGCAGCTGCGCGGCGAAGCGGGCAAGCGTCAGGTCGAAGGGGCGCGGGTAGCCCTACAGCACAACATCGGCCTCGGCGGAGCCGCCGTGGTCACCGTCTACAAACCGGCCGGGTAGCCGGGTCCGGCCGCGAGGCCGGGGAGGAGGAGCGATGGCTAAGGAGCGGCGGCAACTGGACGGCAAGGTGGTGGCGATCACCGGCGGCGCCCGTGGGATCGGCAAGGCGACGGCGGCGGCGCTGGTGCGGCGCGGCTGCCGGGTGGCGATCGGCGACGTCGACCTGGCGCTCGCCGAGGAGACGGCGGCGGGACTCGGCGGGGAGGCCGTCGCGCTGGCGCTCGACGTCTCCGACCGGAGCTCGTTCGAGGCCTTCCTCGACCAGGTGGAGCGCCGGCTCGGGCCGCTCGACGTGATCGTCAACAACGCCGGGATCATGCCGGTGACCCCGTTCGCCCGGGAGTCGGAGGAGTCGATCCACCGCCAGATCGCGATCAACCTGATCGGGGTGATCCACGGCACCCAGCTGGCGATGCGGCTGATGATGCCGCGTAACTCGGGCCACATCGTCAACATCGCCTCGTTGGCGGGCAAGGTCCCGACGCCCGGCATCGCCACCTACTCGGCGACCAAGCACGCGGTGGTCGGGCTGAGCGACGCGGTACGGCAGGAGCTGCGCGGCCGGAGCATCGAGGTCTCCTGCGTGATGCCGACCGTGGTCAACACCGAGCTGACCGCGGGCGTCGGCCAGAAGTGGGTGAAACCGGTCGAGGCGACCGATGTCGCCGCATCTATCGTCGGGGCGCTCGAGCTGCCGCACTTCGACGTCTTCGTGCCGAGGTCGAACAGCGCGCTGATCCGCGCCGGCGCCCTGATGCCGCGGGCGGCGGCCGAGGCGATGGCCCGGGCGATGGGCACCGACAAGCTGATGACCGAGGTCGACCAGGCGGCGCGGGCCAAGTACGAGGAGCGGGTCACGCACAGCGGCGGCGAGGGCGAGCGCGGGGTACCCGCGGAGGCCGACGTGGGCGAGATCCAGGCCGAGGACCGGGCGATCAACTGAGCCGCCGTTGAACCCGGGGCGGCCGGGCGACGTACGCACGTTCACCCGAGCACACCCAGTGTGTTCAAATGAACGAATGGCAGCCGGAGCCCTTGGAAAGGCATATGACGCGACGTGGGGGCGAGCCTTCGCCCGCTTCTACGACCGCGCCCTGAAGGCGACCGAGGAGAACGGGCTGGGGGAGATGCGCGCCGCCCTGCTCGCCGAGGCGCGCGGCCGGGTGATCGAGATCGGCGCCGGGACCGGGGTGAACGTCGACCTCTACGGGCCGGGGGTCGAGGACCTGACGCTGGTCGAGCCGGACGAGCACATGGCGGCGCGGCTGCGGGAGCGGGTTGGGAGAGGCGCGCGGGTGCCGCGTCGCCTGGTCGAAGCTCCGGCCGAAGCACTGCCGTTCGCCGACGACACCTTCGACACGGCGGTGGCGACGCTCGTCCTCTGCACGGTCCCCGACCCTGCCGCCGCGGTGACGGAGCTCGCCCGGGTGCTCAAGCCCGGCGGCCGGCTCCTCTTCATCGAGCACGTTCGCTCCGCCGACGCCGGTAGTGCCCGTTGGCAGGACCGCTTCGAGAAGCCGTGGCGCTTCATGGCCGACGGCTGTCACTGCAACCGCGACACCGCGGCGACCCTGGGCGCGTCCGCCTTCCGGGTCGAGCGCCTCGAACACGGCAAACTGCCAAAGGCGATCCCGATCGTCCGTCCCCTGATCAGCGGCACCGCGGTGCTGGCGAGCTAGAGACCACGGGAAACCCTCAACGCAGTTACCCTTGCCCGGTTAAGCTCTCCGGCGTGAAACTGGGGAGATTCGCGTTGTTGATCACGATGTTGGGCGCGCTGGCCGGTGCGGACCCCGCGGGCGCGGTTACGATCACCGAGTTCGACGCCAACCCGGGCAAACTCGCCACCCCGAACTACATCGTCGCCGGCCCGGACGGGAACCTCTGGTGGACCGAATCGGGAGCCGAACCGGGGATTGGCCGGATCAGCCCGACCGGGGAACGGTTCCCGATCATCCCCGACAGTGGGCGTCCGATCGATCTTGCGGTGGCCCCCAGCGGCTGGGTCTCCTGGGTATCGGAAAAAGGCTTCGGCTCGCGCAGTCCGTCCGGAGTCGTCTACCGGGAATCATCGGGATCGGCAAGCAACTTCAGGGCGGGCTCGATCACGGTCGCACCCAACAATCAGGTCCGCTTCGGTGGGGGCGAGGGCGCCAGCGCGACCGTCATCTGCTCGCCGAAAGATCCGACCAGCGACCACCTCGAAACCGAATTCACCTGCGCCGGCGAACTAAACGGGAACGCGGTCGAAGGCATCGCCGCCTCGCCCGGCGGCACGCTCTGGGCGTCCGTGTCCGGCAGCAACGCGGTGTTCATCAGCACCGTCCAATCCTTCGGCTTCACCAAACGCATCGATCTGCCCGCGGGCTCGCGACCGGTGGGGATCGCAATCGGCCCGGAAGGCAGCGCCTGGGTTGCGATGTGGGAAGCGAGCGCGATCGATCGGATCGGCCCGGATGGTTCGCGGACCAGGTTTCTCCTGCCTCCGGGCAGCAAGCCGAACGACCTGGTGCTCGGGCCCGACGGAGCCTTCTGGATCGTCGAGTCGGGGACCGGCAAGATCGCGCGGATGACCACCGCCGGCCAGGTCACCAACGAATACCCGATTCCGAGCGGCGAAACGGGGCAGACCGGGATCACCGTCGGCCCGGACGGGAACCTCTGGTTCACCGACACCGAAATGGGCAAGATCGGCAGGCTCGTCCCCGATCCGCTGACGATCGGCGGCGGAGGCTCGTCGGGCGGGAATCCCCCGCCGCCCCCGACCGGCACGATCGCGCCGCGCTTCACCGCCGCCCCGGCCTTCTCACCGGCGCGCTTCCGCGTCGCGGGCCCGAGGGCCGTTGCCTCCTCCAGCGGCGGGGCGCCTTCCGGCAGCACGCTGAAGTTCTCGCTCTCCGAGGCCGCCTCGGTGACGGCGACGTTCGCGCTCAAGGCGCCTGGGCGCCGCGTCGGCAAGAACTGCGTGGCGCCGGGCAAGGCGAAGCCGGGAGCGCAGAAATGCTCCCGCTTCGTGCCCAGGGGCCAGCTGAAGCTGACCGGCAAGGCGGGGGCGAACAAGTTCGCGTTCTCCGGCAAGGTGGGCGGCAAGGCACTGGCACCCGGTGGCCATCGGGCGACCTTGGTGGCGCGCGACGCCTCCGGCAACAGCTCAGCGCCCGCGTCGGCGAAGTTCACGATCGTCCGCTAGCCACGGCGGTACGGCCCGTCGAAGGCCGACAGAGTTATGTCGACTCGGCGGAGGAGTCGACCCGGATGCTCAAGGGGAGGTCGCGCAAGGTCGACAGAGCCACAGATGGAGACGCTCCCTGCTTATCCCGTCGGCCCGGTTGCCGACAAGCTGAGCATTTGGCTGCTCGACTCGGGCCAATATGGATTGGATGCGAGCTTCCAGGGCCGCAGCGGTTACGAACGCATGGAGACCCACGAGGCGGCGCTGAAGTCTGCCGGGATCCAGTTCAAGCTGGTCCAAGAGCTCGGCGACCGGTGGACGTTGCGATTCGGACCGCTCAGGGCCGCCGAGGTCGCCGTTGCGTTGCGGTCGTTCGTCCACTGAAGGGCAAGGAGGGCCACGGCGTCGCGCTCGCGCCGGAAAAGCCGCGACCTCCGGCGTGACAGGCTGGAGGCCCAGGGCCCCAGGGCCAAGCCCGGAGCCAACGCACGATAACCTTGGTTATGTCAACTCGTGCGCGGGAGGGGCGGCGACCCGGACAACTGCCCCGTGTCCGGGTCGCCGCTTCCCCCGCCAGGTCCTCAAGCGGCCTTTTTGATCGCTTCTTCGATCGCTTCGGTCGAGCCGGGCGTGCCGAGGAGTTCGATGCCTTCCGAGTGCGGGCCTTCGATCGCGAACGACGGCGTGCCGGAGAAGCCGAACTTTTCGGCCTGGCTGCTCGTGGCTTCGACCTGTTTCTTGTACTTGCCCGACTTACGTTCCTTGTTCCACTGGGCGATGTTCGGGATCCCGATGTACTTGCCGACCGATTCGATGAATTCGTCGGTCGCGTAGCCCGAGTTCTCCTCGCCCTGGTTGCGGTACCAGGTCTCGATGAAGGTCCAGCCCATGCCCTGGGCGCCCGCCGCGAGGGCGGCTTCGCCGGCCGGGACGGACTGTGGGCCGATGATGATGAAGTTGCGGAAGGTGATGTTGGCTTCGCCCTTCCGCACCTGATTTTCGAAGATCGGGGGCAGGACTTCTTCCGAATACTCTTTGCAGACCGGGCACTGCAGGTCCCCGTACTCGAAGATCCTCACCGGGGCGCTCTTCTTGCCGAGCACGGTCGCGTTCTGCGGAATCCCCGCGAACAGCTTTTCGACCGCGGCTTTTTCGACCAGGTTGGACGAGTCGCCGCCCGAGCTGCTGCCCGAGCCGACGGCGATGATCACCACGACCACGATGATGATCGCCAGGAAGACGCCCCCGGCGGAGAGCTGGAGCAGTCGCGTCCGCCGATCCGCCCCGGCCGCTTTCTGTTCGGCCGCGAGACGTTCTTCTCGGCGCTTCTCCCTGTCGCGTTGGTTGCTCATCGGTCCTCCGTGTCGTTTACGTGCGAAATCGAACTTTCCCTGCGACCGCGACCTTAGACGGCCCGGCGGCTAGCCGTCTTCGGCCAAGGGCCGCGGCGCTCCTCCTCCGATGACCGCCCCGCCGTCCGGCGTGCCGACGTAGCCGAGCAGCCGCGTGAGGTTGAGGAGGAAGCAGATCGTCATCAGGATCGCGTTGGTCACGCACCACTGGCAGATCGCTTCGATGTTCCAGATCTCCAGGTAGGTCAGGTAGATGCTGAAGCCGAAGCCGCCGAGGGTGAGGAGAAAGCCGCCCAGGCGCGCATAGTCGTTGCCGAACAGCACGGTGCCGAGGATCAGGATCCAGCCGACGATCCCGAAGATCGCCACGTTGATCCCGAGGATGTGCGAGTAGGCGCTCTTGGCGACCGTCTCGCAGCCGGTCCCGCCCGCCAGGCAGGCGGGTGCGCCCGAGGTCGAGTCGGAGATCAGGATGTAGGTGGCCACGCCGACGCCGAGCACGCCGATGAAGGCGATCGCCAAACGCAGGATTCGTTCACTCGGGACTTTCATAAGCAATCTCTCAGGTGGATAGTGCCACGTCTGGCTCAAGGGCGAATAAGGCGATTTCACGCGAGAGGCGCCCACCCTGCCAGGCCAGCGGCGACTGCCCCTCATCCTCGCTGATCAGGCGGGCCCGTGGCAACGCCGCCGCATAAGCCGCGGCGGCGGCGTAGGGATGCCCCGGATCGGCCTCGTCATGGGAGGCGACGACCAGCGCCGGGAGGTCGAGCCCGGCGAGCTCCGCGAGCGACCCGAACGGCCGCGAGGCGGGCGTCTCACGCAGCGCCCGCGCCAGCTCGCGCGGGTTGCGGTGCAGCTTCATCCGTTCGCGGCTGATCCGCGCCACCGGCTCGCGCCAGGCCTCCGCCGTCGACCCCTCCCGGGTCAGGTACTCGACGAAGCCGTCGATCCCCTCCCCTTCCAGGGCCGCCGCGAGGCCGTCCCAGTAGGCCAGCGCCGCAGCGGAGATCTCACCCGTGTAGGTCGGCCCGATGATCACCAGGCCGCGCAGCCGCTGCGGGTGCGCGAGCGCGTAGCCGACCGCGGTGTGGGCGCCCATCGAGTGGCCGCCGAGGATGAAGCGCGCCTCGCCGACCTCCGCCTCGACCACCCGCTCGAGGTCCGCGATCAGCTCCGGGTATCCATAACTCTGCCCGGCCGGGGCGGGGTCGGACTCGCCGTGCCCGCGGGCGTCGTAGGTGATCACCCGGTGTCCGCCCCGCTCCAGCACCCGCGAGCCGTGGACGACGTAGCGGCGGCTCGCGGTCAGCCCGTGGCAGAGGACGATCGGCGTCCCCTCCCCCGCGGCCGACCCGCGCAGCACCGGGGCCGGCCCGACCGCGAACTCGGCACCCGCCGGCGCCGCGGGCATCAGCCGACCCCCGCGACCGCGCGCTCGAGGTCGGCCACCGACTCGTAGGTGAGCCCGGCCAGGGTCACCTTGCGATAGCCGATCCGGCCCTCCTCGTCGACGACGAAGACCGCCCGCCGCACCAGCGGGCCGGCGACGACGCCGTAGGCGCGCGCCACCGCCTTGTCCTCGTCGGCCAGCAGCGGCACGTTCAGCCGCTTCTCCTCGGTGAAGCGCTCGTGCGAGTCGACCGACTGGGGCGAGATCCCGATCACCGCGGCGCCGATCTGGTCGAGGCGCTCGCCTTCGTCGCGGTAGGAGCAGAACTGCTTGGTGCAGACGGCGGTGAAATCGCCCGGGTAGAAGGCGATCACCAGCTTCCCGCCACGGTAATCCGACAGCCGGTACGTTCGCCCGCCCGTCCCGGGGAGCTCGAACTCCGGCGCCACGTCCCCTACGTCGACCTTGGCCACTGTAGGAGCTTACGAAGCGGAACCTACCCGCGTTCGATCGACATTTTTTCGATCACGACGGGCTGGGTCGGTTTTTCTTCCGCGCCGCCGAGGGCGCCGATCCGCTTGACCACGTCGAGGCCCTTGGTGACGTGGCCGACCAGCGCGTATTCCGGCGGCAGCGTTTCGCCCTGCGGGCCGCTGACCACGTAGAACTGGCTCCCGGAGGCGCCGGCCGGGGCTTCGGAGGTCTTCGCCATCGCCACAGTGCCGAGCGTGTACTTGAGGTTCTTCGGCGGCGCTTCGACGACTTCGTAGCCGGGGCCGCCGCCGCCGGTGCCGGTCGGGTCGCCGCCCTGGATGACGAATTCGGGGACGATCCGGTGGAAGGTAAGTTCGTCGTAGAAGCCTTCTTCGGCCAGGTAGGCGAAGGAGTTGGCGATCGTCGGCGCTTCCGTGGTGGCGAGCGCGATGTCGAAGGTGCCGCAGTTGGTTTCCACCACCGCGGTGACCTTTTCGCCCTTCTTGGTCGTCATCTTCGGCTTCGGCAGGCTCTCTTCGCGCGGTTCCGGCTGGGCGACCGACTTGCAGCCCTTGGCGCTCTTCGCCGCGGGCTTTTCTTCGGCGCCGCTTTCCTTGGCGCCGCTTTCCTTGCTCGCGGTCGTCTTCGAGCCGGAATCGCCGCTGCCGCCGCTGCGCGAGATCAGGATCACGCCGACGATCACCGCCGCCAGCACGGCGAAACCGCCCAGGATGATCCAGCGCCGATCGAACTGTTCCCCCGCCATCGGTCCAGGAGAGTAGAGCAATTACGATCGAACCGATGTCGAGCCCGCCGCCGCTGACGCCCCTGGCCGCCGCGGTGCTCCACGTCCCGGCCCCGGAGCGGGCGCTGCAGATCGCCTGCGGGGACGGCGAGGGAGCACTCTTCCTCGCCCGCGAGTTCCCCGCCGCCCGGGTGCGGGGGATCGACGCCGATCCGGACCTGGTCCACGCGGCGAGCGGACGGATCGGGCTCGACCCGGAGGGGCGGGTCGCCTTCAAGCTCGGCGGGCCGCGCAAGATCCCCTATCCGGAGGACCACTTCGACCTAGTCGCGCTGGTCGACGCCCGCTCGGCGGTGGGCGAGGTCGCGCGGGTGCTGCGCCCCGGCGGTCACCTGGTCCTCGCCGCGACCTGCGGCGCCGCCGCCGGGAGCGGCCCCGGCGCCTGGATCTTCGCCCACCGCCTCGGCGCCAAGGGCTTCGAGACCGTCGTCGCCGAGCGCGCCGGCGCCGGCAGCTTCACCGTCGCCCGCCTGCGCTCTGAAAGGGACTCTTAGAGGACTCTCGGCGATGGTCACTTAGGCTGGGGAGATGGAGGCGTCCCAGGTCAGCCCGACCCCGGACTTCGGTGGCATCGGGCTCGTCGGCGAGGAGCCACGGCCCCTGGTGCTGCTCGTCAACCCGGCCTCGGGCGGCGGCCGGGCGGTGAAGCTGCTGCCGCGGGTCGAGGCCGTGCTCGACGCCCGTCGCGTCTCCTTCCGCGTCGTCCGCACCAAGAGCCTCGACCACGGCGTCACCAAGGCGCTGGCGGCGGTCGAGGCGGGTGAGCTGCCGGTGGTGATCAGCGGTGACGGGATGGTCGGCGCCGTGGGCGGCGCGATCGCCGGCGGCGAGACCCCGCTGGGGATCGTCCCGGTCGGCCGCGGCAACGACCTCGCCCGCGTGCTCGGCATCCCCACCGAGCCCGAGGGGGCGATCGAGGTCGTCCTCGCCGGCCACGCCCGCGCGATCGACGTCGGCGAGGCCAACGGCAGGCCGTTCCTCGGCATCGCCAGCTTCGGCTTCGACTCCGACGCCAACGCGCTCGCCAACCGCACCCGCTGGCTGCGCGGCAACCTCGTCTACGCCTACGCGGCGCTGCGCACGCTGATCGCCTGGAAGCCCGCCCGCTTTACGATCGCGATCGGCGACGAGCGCACCCGGATCGAAGGCTATTCCGTCGTCGTCGCCAACAACAGCGCCTACGGCGGCGGCATGTACATCGCTCCCGACGCCGAGCTCGACGACGGGCTCTTCGACGTGGTGACGCTCGCCAATCTGGGCAAGCTCCGCTACCTGGGTAACCTGCCGAAGGTGTTCAAGGGCACCCACGTCCGCATCCCGCAGGTGAAGGTGACGCGGGCCGCCCGGCTCAACGTCAGCGCCAGCCGCCCCTTCGCGGTCTACGCCGACGGCGAGCACCTGACCGACCTCCCGGCCGACCTGCGCGTGATCCCCGGCGCCCTGCGCGTGCTGGTCCCGGCCCCCGCCGCTTGAGCGCCCGGGCGACCGAGCGGAAGGGACGCGGCGGGGCCGCCTTCGGCGCCAAGCGGGCGCTGGCGCGGGCGATCGGCGCGGCCAGCCGGCGCAGCGGGCGCGGCGGCGGGACCACGCTGCCGGGGCGGGTGCTGCTGCGCATGGAGCCGGAGGCGATCGCCGTGTTGGCGGCGAGGAAGTTGCGCGGCGGCGCGACGATCGTCTCGGCGACCAACGGCAAGACGACCACGGCGGGGATGATCGCCGCGATCCTCGCCGCCGAGGGCCGGCCGCCGGTCCACAACCGGGCGGGGTCGAACATGACCTGGGGCGTCGCCACGGCGCTGCTCGAGCAGCGCGGCGCCGAGGGGCTCTTCGAGGTCGACGAGGCCTGGCTGCCGCGGGTGGCGCAGCAGCTGGAGCCGCGGCTGATCGTCCTGGGGAACCTCTTCCGCGACCAGCTCGACCGCTACGGCGAGATGGAGGCGCTGGCCGAGGAGTGGGCGAAGGCGCTCGCCGTCGCGCCCGCCGCGACCGGCCTGGTGCTGAACGCCGACGACCCGCTGATCGCCGACCTCGGCCGCGATCCTGACACCGAGCGCCCACGCGAGGGCGTCCTCTACTTCGGCATCGAGGACCACTCCCAGGCCCTGCCGGAGCTACAGCACGCCTTCGACGCCAAGCACTGCCGGCGCTGCGGGCACCCCTACGCCTACGAGGTGGCGTTCGTCGGGCACCTCGGCCACTACTCGTGCCCCAACTGCGGCGCCGAGCGGCCGCGGCCGGAGGTGGTGGCGACGCGGATCGAGCTGCGCGGCATGGAGGGCTCGGCGGCGACGGTGCGGGTGCCGGGCGGCGAGATCGAGGTCGAGCTCCCCCTCCCCGGCCTCTACAACGTCTACAACGCCTTGGCGGCGATCGCGGCGGCGCTGAAGCTGGGGGTCGAGGCCGAGCGCGCCGCGGCGGCGCTGGGCGGGATGCGGGCAGCCTTCGGGCGCGTCGAGACGATCCCGGTCGGCGGCGCGAGCGTCTCGATCCTGCTGATCAAGAACCCGGCGGGGGCGAACGAGGTGCTGCGGACGCTGAAGCTGGAGGCGGAGCGCCCGCCCAGCCAAGTGCGTTCGCAGTTACCCACAACAGTTGTGGGTAACTGCGAACGCACCGGCGGCGGCGCCGGGATCGACCTCTGGATCGCGCTCAACGATCGGATCGCCGACGGGCGCGACGTCTCCTGGGTCTGGGACGCCGACTTCGAGGTGCTTACCGGCGCCGTCCGCCGCGTCACCTGCTCCGGCACCCGCGCGCCGGAGATGGCGCTGCGGCTGAAGTACGCGGGCTGGCCGGTGGACCGGGTCGCGGTCGAGCCCGACATCGCGGCCTCGCTCGACGCCGCCGTGGGGGCCTCCCCGGGCCGCCTCTTCGCCCTCCCCACCTACACCGCGCTGCTGGAGCTGCGCAAGCTGCTCGCCGACCGTGGCCTGGCGAAGGAGTTCTGGCAGTGAGCGCGGAGCGACCAGAGGCCCCGCCCTCCCCGGGATCGGCTGCCCCACCGGGCGGCTCGGCGTCGACCTCCGAAGCCGCGATCTGGCACGACGTCGAGTGCGGCGCCTACGCCGCCGACCTCCGCGTCTGGAGCGACCTTGCCGACCGCTGCGGCGATCCGATCCTGGAGCTCGGCGCCGGCACCGGCCGGCTCGCGATCCACCTCGCCCGCCGCGGCCATCGGGTGATCGGCCTCGACTACGACGAGCAGCTGATCGCCGCCCAGCGCGAGCGCGCCGCCGGCCTCCCGGTCACCCCGCTCCTCGCCGATGCGCGCGGCTTCGAGCTGCCCGAGCCGGTCGCCCTGGCGCTCGCCCCGATGCAGCTCTTGCAGATGCTCGCCGATCGGGCCGAGCGCCTCGCCTGCCTCGGCTCGATCGCGTCCCAGCTCCTCCCCGGCGGGCGCCTCGCCGCGGCCATAGTCGAGGGCATGCCGGAGCCCGAGGAGGGCGAGCCGCTCTTCCCCGACGTGCGCGAGGTCGACGGCTGGATCTACTCGAGCCTGCCGCTGGAGGCGGTGGTCGGGCCAGAGCGCATCCACGTGCGTCGCCTGCGCCAGCGGGTCTCGCCGTCCGGTGAGCTGACCGACGCTCCCGACGAGGTGACGATCTGCACGCTGAGCGCGGAGGCGCTCGAGGCCGAGGCGGCCGAGGTCGGCCTGGCGCCGGTCGAACGCCTGACGATCGACCCGACCGCCGACCACGTCGGCTCGACCGTCGTCGTCCTCGGCGAGGAGGAGTGATGGAGCTCCGCGTCCTCAGCCTCTACCCCGAGCAGATGAACATCTACGCCGACCGCGGCAACATCCTCTTCCTGCGGCGGCGCTGCGAGTGGCGGCAGATCGGCTTCGAGTGGCGCGGCGCCGGGCCGGGCGAGTCGGTCGATCCGGCCGAGCATGACCTCTTCTACATCGGCGGCGGCCAGGACCGCGACCAGCGCGTCGTCGCCGCCGACATGGTCGAGACCAAGCGCCTGGCGCTGGCCGCCGCGGTGGAGGATGGCGCCGCCCTGCTCGCCGTCTGCGGCGGTTACCAGCTGCTCGGCGAGAGCTACCAGCTCGGCGCGGAGACGCTGCCGGGCCTCGGGCTCGCCGACCTGCGCACGGTGCGCGAGGAGGGCCCGCGGCTGATCGGCAACGTCGCGATCGAGACCGAGCTGGGCGGCGAGAAGCGCCTCTTGGCGGGCTTCGAGAACCACGGCGGGCGCACCTACCTCGGCTCCGGCGCCCGTCCGCTCGGTCGCGTGGTCCCTGGCCACGGCCACGGCAACAACGGCGACGATGGATTCGAGGGTGTCTGGGAGAAGAACGTGGTCGGCACCTACCTGCACGGGCCGCTGCTGCCGAAGAACGCCTGGCTCGCCGACCACCTGATCGAGCTGGCGCTGGAGCGCCGCTGCGGCGAGCGCCCACGCCTCGAGCCGCTCCCCGATGAGTTGGAGCGCGCCGCCCACGCCAGCGCCCGCGCTGCCGCCGGCGTTTGATCCCTTGTCCTTTTGTCGCCTTGTGGGTGACAAAAGGACAAGGGTCGCTACGGGGCGGCCGGGATGATCGCGGTTGGCTCGGGGCCGCGCTCCAGGTCTGCCGTATCGAAGGAACTCGACGCGAGGCGCTCGGTGCTCGGCATCGCCTCGACGAAGGCCTCCTCGGTGTCGAGGAAGTTGACCCGCTCGGTCCGGTAGTGCATCGGCACCACCCAGGCGGCGCCGAGGTCGAGGGCGATCGCCGCCGCTGTGGCACCGTCGATCGTCGGCCCGCCGCCGACCGGCAGGAAGAGCAGGTCGATCCCGTCGAGGTGCACCCGTTGCTCGGGCCGCAGCGCCGGCTGGCCGAAGTCGCCGAAATGGGCGACCCGGATCCCGTCGAGGTCGAAGACGACGATCGTGTTCGGGCCGCGCTCGGTCCCCGCCGCCCCGTCGTGCTCGGAGGCGATCGCGACCACCTTGCCGAGCGGCGACTCGTGCGTCCCCGCCAACGAGCGCACCAGCGTCGGCTCGCCGCCGATCCGCTCCACCGCGTTGTGGTCGCCGTGCTCGTGGGTGACGATCAGGAGGTCGGTCTCGCCCGGCGCCTCGTACTCCGGGTAGTCCCACTCGATCCCCCGCGAGGCCGCTCTCGACATATCGCCCCAGGGGTCGATGAAGACCGTCGCCGCCTCGCCGTCCAGGCTAAACGCCGACTGCCCGTGCCAATCAACTCGCATGGCTCTCCTCCAGTTCGCGTAGAGATGGGGCCGCCGCGGGCGCCTCCACCTCGCTCGGCTCGACGTGGGTGTAGCGCCCGCCGCGCATCAGCGATGCGCCCGCGGCGATCAGGCAGGCGATGATCGCGAAGCCGAAGGCGGTGTCGAGGCCGTTCGCGAACGGCTCCGCGATCAAGTGCGGGAAGAAGCCGTGGCCGGTCAGCACCGCCTGGGCGTGCTGCGGCAGTTCGTGCAGGGTCGAGGCGCCGACCAGGTGTTCGATCGGGTTTTCGCCGAGGAAGGCAGCGAAGAGAACCGAGATCGGCGGCGTTTCGCCTGCCTGGTGCGCTTGCGCGGCGGAGACGCCGTGTGCTTCGAGGCCGCTCGCCAGGGCGTGCGGCAGCGATGCGGAGAGGCCGATGATCAGCAAGGTGAAGAAGATCCCCATCGAGATCACCTGGGCCGAGTTCTGGAAGGTCTGGTTCATGCCGCCGCCCGCGCCGCGGTCGCCGGGCGGCAGGCTGTTCATCACCGCCGCCCGGTTGGGCGAGGCGAACATCCCCATCGAGATCCCGTTGAAGGCGAGGATCGCGGCGAAGACGGGATAGGAGAAGTCGACCGGGAGGAAGGTGAGCATGGCGAAGCTCGCCGCCGCGGCGAGCATCCCGCCGGTGGCGAACCCGCGCGCCCCGAAGCGGTCCGAGAGGTAGCCCGAGGTCGGCCCGGCGATCAGCATCCCGACCGTCAGCGGCAGCATGTAGATGCCGGCCAGCAGCGGTGCTTCGGTGTAGTCGTAGCCGTGCAGCGGCAGCCAGATCCCCTGCAGCCAGATGATCAGCATGAACATCAGGCCGCCGCGGGCGATCGCGGCGAGGAAGGTCGAGAGCGTGCCGAAGGTGAAGGCGCGGATGCGGAAGAG
>JAFDWF010000095.1 GCA_018268575.1 Actinomycetota bacterium | reverse complement strand
GACCGAAACCCCACACACAGGTCCCTGACCGGTCGGGCGACGGGATACGAGGCGCCCTGCCGTCACGAAGACGCCGGGGACGTCACAGGGACGCCACGATCGCAGGGAAGACGTATGCCTTCGCGGGGGGTTCGGGGCCCCCATCTCGCGTTGCGTTGATTACCCGTGCCATGGCACGGGTAGTCCGTGGTCACGTCTTCGTGACCGTGGAGGAAGCGTGGAACCCGTGACGTCTCCCTCACGTCACCCGCTTGGTTCCCGGCGTCTCCGTGACGGACCCCCATGACCCGGCCTTCTCGGAGGCGGCCACAGCCTGCCAGGGTCGCCTCCGAGAAGGCCGGGTCCTTCTAGCATCGGGCGCCAGCCGGCAGCGGCCGCGTCCCTTCCGCCCCTCGGAGCTATCCGTTCAGAGGGCCCTTGGCCGCCCCGGCGAGCTCCTTCGCCCGCGCCAGGACGGCGTCGGTCATCGGCTCGGTGAGCTTGCCGGTGAAGGTGTTCTGCTGGCTCGGGTGGAAGCAGCCGAGCAGGGTCCAGCGCCCGAGGTCGGCCTCGGCGCCGTGGCCGAAGCGCGGCTTCGGGCGTGGGGTGGGGACGCCGATCGCCCGCGCCGCGCGCAGGAAGCCGTCCCAGCCGAAGGAGCCGAGCGCGATCACGACGCGGGCGCGGTCGAGCAGGTCGAGCTCGCGCTCCAGATAAGGGAGGCAGTTGTCGCGCTCCTCCGGGGTCGGCTTGTTGGCGGGCGGCGCGCAGCGGACCGTGGCGGTGATGTAGGCGTCGATCAGCCGCAGGCCGTCGTCGCGGCTGACCGCGGTCGGCCGGTTGGCGAGCCCGGCACGGTGCAGCGCTGCGTAGAGCCAGTCGCCGGAGCGGTCGCCGGTGAACATCCGCCCGGTGCGGTTGGCGCCATGGGCGGCGGGGGCGAGGCCGACCAGGAGGATCCGCGCGGCCGGGTCGCCGAAGCCGCTGACCGGCCGCGCCCAGTAGTCCTGGCCGCGATAACGGCGCGGCGGGTTCGCCGCCTCGGCCTCGCGCCAGGCGACCAGCCGCGGGCAGCGCCGGCAGGCGTGGACCTCCTCGGCGAGCGCCTCGAGCGCCGCCGCGCGGCCCGGTTTCATGAAGACACTAAGGTTGGCCACCGATTCATGGCACCAAACGGAATCATGCGCGGCGGCGGGGTGCGGCGCGGCCGCTCTCGCGCGGCGGCGGCCGGGGCGCTTCTGGCGGCCCTGGCGCTCGTGCCGGCGGGCTGCGGAGGGGGCACCGGCAGCACCGCGCACTCGACCACGGCGCCTGCGACGACCGCGCCCGCCGGCACTGCGACCACGGGCACCGCCACCAACGTCGACACGCCGATGTCGCCCCCGGAGCCGACCGCCGACGGCGTCCTCCTCGACAAGGTGCTCGCGCGCGAGGAAGCGGCGATCGAGGCCTACGGCAAGGTGATCCCGCAGCTGTCGCCGCGGCTCGCCCGCCTGGCCTCCTACTTCCGCGCCCAGGAGCAAGAACACGTCGACGCGGTGCTGAAGGCGATGCGGGGGATCGGGAGCCCCGCCGAACCATCACCGGAACCGCTCGAACCAGGGGCCCTGAAGACCGACCGCGAACGGCTTGAATTCCTCTACGAAGTCGAAGGCGCGAGCATCGACGAGGAGCTCAGCGCGATCTCCGAGCTGGAAGCGAGCTGGCCGCGCTCGCTGCTCGCCTCGGTCGTCGCCGATCAGGGCGAGCATCTGACCCTGCTGCGCCAGGAGCTCGGCGCCGGCCCGCTCGCCTCGGTCCCGGTGCCCTTCGAGAACGGCACCGCGCCGCCCCCCGAATAGGGATTCAGCCGCCCGAATAGGGGTACGAGAAGCGGCCGACCCACTTTTGGGGAGGTCGACGGCCGTCGCTTAAGGAATACTGCCCGACGTGACCGGGCCCCTCTACCGGATCGGCGGCTTCTGCTCGCGCCATCACTGGCCCGTGATCGGGGCCTGGATCGCGCTGGCAATCGCCCTCGTCGCGATCGGCCAGGCCTCCGGCTCGAAGACGAGCGAAAACCTGACCCTGCCCGGGACCGGCTCGACCCTGGCCACCGAACTGCTGGAAGAAAACCTGCCCGAGCAGGCCTACGGCTCGAACCCCTTGGTGCTGGAAGCGCCCGCGGGCGCCAAGCTGACCGAATCGAAGTACGCCAAGGCGGTCGAAGAAACCGCCAAGAAGCTGGAAAAGCAGCCCGACGTCAACTCGGCGATGAGTCCGCTGGCGCCCGGCTCGCAGACGCTGAGCCAGACGCACCCGAACATCGGCTACATCCCGGTGGTCCTCGGGGTCGGGCCCGGCGAAATCAACGAAGAACAATCGCGGGAACTGCTCGACGCGGCGAAGCCGTTCGAAGCGGCGGGTGGCAACGCCTCGATCGGCGGCTACGTCGGCAACCAGCTCTCCAAACCGTCGACCGAGAAATCCGAGGTGATCGGCCTGGTCGCGGCGGTGATCATCCTGCTCTTCGCCTTCGGCACGGCGACGGCGATGATGCTGCCGATCGTCTCGGCGATCATCGGGCTCGCCTGCGCCCTCTCGATCATCCGCCTGCTCGAGCACGTGCTCGAGGTCCCGGGCGTGGCGGCGACGCTGGCGACGATGATCGGCCTCGGCGTCGGCATCGACTACGCGCTCTTCATCGTCACCCGCCACATACTGCAGCTGAAGGAAGGGATGGACCTGCGCGAGTCGATCGCGCGGGCGACCGCGACGGCGGGCGGCGCCGTCGTCTTCGCCGGCTTCACCGTG
>JAFDWF010000094.1 GCA_018268575.1 Actinomycetota bacterium | reverse complement strand
TGCCCACCATCCCGGCATAAGGAACAGCGGAGCGTAGGACCCTCTGCCGTCCCCCCATGACCCGGCCTTCTCGGAGGCGGCCACAGCCTGCCAGGGTCGCCTCCGAGAAGGCCGGGTCCCTTTCGCGTCCGGGCGCCAGCCGGCGACGCCCCCGTCCCTCAGCCGCCCCCCGGAGCACCCCCGAACCACTCCTCAGGAAGGAGTCGTGAGGCGATCGAAATGGCGTTGGGCGGGCTCGGCCAGGTTGGCGTAGATCGTGTCGAAGGCCGCCACCGCCTGGGCGCGGGCCCGGCGGCGCGGCATCATCCGGTCGGGCAGGCCGGGATCGAGGCTGGCAAAAGTGCGGTAGAGATGGACCAGCCTGGTGCGGACGAGGAAGGCCTCGCGCTCCTCGAGAGAGCGGCTCCGCCGGTAGGGCGCGAACTCGACGACGAAGGCCTCGTAGCGGCGACAGAGCCCGTCGAGGTCCCAGGCCCGCTCGAGCGTCGCCTCGGCGGCGCTCGCCTGCGACAGCCGGCCGACGAAGACGCCGGCTCGCCCGGAGATCCCGAGCTCTTCGATCAGCTGCGCCAGCTCGGCCTCGTGGTCGCTCGGCGACACCCACAGTCCGTCCTGGAGGCTGCCGAAGCCGAGGAAACGCAGGCGCTTGGCCAGCTGACCGCGCTCCGGGCGCTGCGACTCGGGAATCTTGTGCCAGATGATCGTCCACGACTCGACCTCCGCCGGCACCTCGCCGAGCCCGAAGATCCGCAGGTCGCCTTCGGCCAGGACCCGCTCGGCGCGCGGGGTCAGTTGGTAGTGGATCAGCCGTCCCTCGCGGACCCGCGCCAGGAGGTCGCGGTCGGCGAGCCGGGTGAGAGAGACCCGCGCCGCGCCGGTCGAGAAGCCGAGCTCCCCGAGCAACGCGACCAGCCCGCCCGACCAGACGGTGCGGTGGTTGCCGCGCATGTAGGTGCCGAGCAGGGTCATCACCAGGTCCTGAGGTCGCGGCGCCTCCCAGGTGAACTCGGCCGGGACCTCGGCGGCAGCGCTCCGACGTCTGGGCGTTGGCGTCACGGAGGGCATCGTACGTATCGTCAGAGCCGCCCGCGGTCGGGCACCGCCGCCGCCCGTCTCCTCACGCCCGGCCCCTTCGCGCGGCACCGCGTCGTCCCCATTCCGGACCCTCTAGAATCCCATTCCCATGCGGTTTTCCGCAGGCGCGGGCGGTTAGCTCAGTTGGGAGAGCACTTCCCTTACAAGGAAGGGGTCACTGGTTCGAGCCCAGTACCGCCCACTGGCCGCCGCCGGCCGCCGCTAGCTCTCCCGGCCGCGGGGCAGCTCCACGCAGACCCGGAGGCCTCCGCCATGGCGCGGGGTGAGGGTGAGGATGCCCTCGTGAGCGTCGACGATGCTCCTGACGATCGCCAGGCCGAGGCCGACTCCGGCGTGATCGGTGCGGGCGCGTTCGCTGCCGCGTAGGAACGGCTCAGTGAGGGTGGAGACGAACTGCGGGCTCAGCTCCTCGCCGGTGTTCTCGACCGTCAGCTCGGCGCCCTGGGGACGCGCGCCGGTCCTCACCCAGACGGTGCCCCCGGCGGGAAGGTTGTGGACGATCGCGTTGTGGACGAGGTTGGTGACCAGCTGCAGCAGCAGCGCCGTCGAGCCGTGGGTGGGGGTCGGGTCGCCGGAGGTGTCGATGGTGACGCCGCGCTTCTCGGCCAAGGGGAGGAGCGTTTCGGTGGCCTCTTCGGCCGGCAGCGAGAGGTCGACCTCCTCTTGGGTGAAGGACTCGCGATCGGTGCGACTCAGCATCAGCAGGGCTTCGGTCAGATCGATCGCCCGGGCGTTGACCTCGTGGAGGCGCTCGACCAGCTCGCCGTCGTCGCGGTCGGGATCGTCGCGGGCCACCTCGAGCAGCGCCTGCGTCAGCGCCAGCGGGGTGCGCAGCTCGTGCGAGGCGTTGGCGGCGAACCGCTGCTGCTCGGCGACGTGCGTCTCCAGCCGGGCGAGCAGGCCGTCGATCGTGTCGGCGAGTTCGCGCAGCTCGTCGCGCGGGCCGGCGAGGGCCAGGCGTTCGTTCAGGTTGCGCTCGGAGATGTGGCGCGTGGTCGCCGTCATTTCGCGCAGCGGACGCAGCACCCGCCCGGCGACCAACCAGCCGAGCGCGATCGAGACCAAGGTCATCCCCGCCAGCACGATCACCGAGCGGAGGAGCCCTTGATGGAGGGCGTCGGTGGAGTTGCGGATCACGTGCTGATACTTCATCTGGGTCGCGGCTTCCCGGGCGGCCGTCACGTGCGCGGACCCGCCCGGGACGACGATCAGGTTGGGGACGGCGGCGTTGCGGAAGACCAGATAGCTGGCGACCAGCAGCACCACTCCCGAGACGAGGAACAGGGCGCTGTAGAGAAGGGTCAGCCGCAGGCGGACGGTCATCGGGGGGAGGCGGGACATCGTTAGTCCGGCTGGTCGCCGGCGGCATCCGGGCCGGCGTCGATGCGGTAGCCGACGCCCGCCACGGTGGCGATCACCGCCGGCTCTCCAAGGCGCTTGCGCAGGCCCGAGACGGTGATCCGCACGGCGTTGGTGAACGGGTCGGCGTTCTCGTCCCAGGCCCGCTCGAGCAGCTCCTCGGCGCTGACCACGCCACCTTCGGCGGCGACCAGGACCTCGAGCACGGCGAACTGCTTGCGGGTCAGGGCGACGTAGTTGCCCTCGCGGTAGACCTCACGCCGAAACGGGTCGAGGCGGAGGCCCGCGATCTCCCGCACCGGCGGCCGGTTGTGGGCGCGGCGCCGATCGAGCGCCCGCAGGCGCAGCACCAGCTCCTGCAGCTCGAACGGCTTGGTCAGGTAATCGTCGGCGCCGAGCTCGAACCCCGAGGCCTTGTCGTCGATCCGGTCGGCCGCGGTCAGCATCAGGATCGGCATGCCGCTGCCGGAGGCGACGATGCGCCTGGCGATCTCGTCGCCGGAGGGGCCGGGGATGTCGCGGTCGAGGACGGCGATCTCGTAGGCGTTGATGCCGAGCAGCTCGAGGGCGCTGTCGCCGTCGGCGGCGATGTCGGCGGCGATCGCCTCGAGGCGGAGGCCATCGCGGATGGCTTCGGCCAGGTAGGGCTCATCCTCGACGATCAGTACGCGCACGGTCTCGATGTTCCACCGCCGAGCGTATCGCCGACGTATCGAAAACCGCTTACCCGGCCGCAACATCGCGCTGCCTTGAATGGCGCCATGACCGGCATCACGATCTACGGCTGCGACGGCGACGAGGCCGCCCTCTTCCGGGCGCTGGCGCCGGGCTTCGGGGTGGCGCCGACGATCACCGCGGCACCCGCCTCGGCGCAGAACGCCGGGCTGGCGGCGGGCAACCGGTGCGTCAGCATCGGCCACAAGGCGCGCATCCCCAACGCCGCCCTGCAGGCGCTCGGTCGCGCCGGGGTGAGGCATATCTCCACCCGGAGCATCGGCTACGACCACATCGACCTGAGCTACGCGGGGCGGGTCGGCATCTCCGTCGGCAACGTCACCTACTCGCCCGACAGCGTCGCCGACTACACGCTGATGCTGACGCTGATGGCGGTGCGCGGCGCCAAGTCGATGGTCCGGCGCACCGATGCCCACGACTATCGGCTCGGCGAGGTGCGCGGCCGGGAGCTGCGCGACCTCAGCGTCGGCGTGGTCGGGACCGGCCGCATCGGCGCTGCCGTGGTCGACCGCCTGCAGGGCTTCGGCTGCCGGGTGCTCGCCAACGACCGTCGTCCCAAGACCGCTGCCGGGTGGGTGCCGCTCGACCAGCTGCTGCGCGAGAGCGACGTGGTCACGCTCCACACCCCGCTCGACGCCAACACCCACCACCTCCTCGACCGCGCGCGGATCGGGCGGATGCGGCAGGGCGCCGTCGTCGTCAACACC
Organism: Actinomycetota bacterium; assembly: GCA_018268575.1. GTDB lineage: Bacteria > Actinomycetota > Thermoleophilia > Solirubrobacterales > 70-9 > VAYN01. The sequence continues at coordinate 6,161 of JAFDWF010000094.1, read as the reverse complement.
GGCCGCGGGGCGCTGCTCGACACCGAGGCCCTGCTCGCGGAGCGGTGCCCTCGGTGGCGCGGCGCTCGACGTGCTCGAGGGCGAAGAAGGGATCTTCTACGAGGACTGCCGGGGAAGGCCGATCGAGAGCACCTTGCTCGCCCGGCTGGGGGCGATGCCGAACGTGATCGTCAGCCCGCACACCGCCTACTACACCGACCACTCGCTCAGCGACACGGTCGAAAACTCGATCCTCAACTGCCTGCGGTTCGAACGGGGCGGGCAGCGCCATGACTAGGCTGAAGGTCGGCGTCGTCTTCGGGGGCGCCTCCGAGGAGCACCCGATCTCGGTCAAGTCGGCGCAGGAGGTTGCACGGAACCTCGACCTCGAGCGCTACGAGCCGTACTACCTGGGGATCACGAAGGCCGGCGCCTGGCGGCTCTGCGACGGCCCCGCCGAGGGTTGGGAAGGCGCCGGCGGCCGCCCCGCCGTGATCTCCCCGGACCGTGAGGTGCGCGGGCTGCTCGTTCTCGACGACGGCCGCTGCGAGACGATCGGCCTCGACCTCGTGCTCCCCGTCCTGCACGGCAGGTTCGGCGAGGACGGGGCGATCCAAGGACTGCTGGAGCTCGCCGGCATCCCCTACGTCGGCTGCGACGTGCAGAGCTCGGCCGTCTGCATGGACAAGTCGCTCGCCTACGTGGTCGCCGCCGGCGCCGGGGTCGCGACGCCGCGCTTCCGCGTCTTCGGCGCCGGCGAGGAGGTCGATCCCGCCGGGCTCGACTACCCGGTCTTCGTCAAGCCCGCCCGCTCGGGCTCCTCCTTCGGCGTCAGCAAGGTCGGCGGCCCGCAGGAGCTGGCGGGCGCGGTCGAGGTGGCGCGCCGGTACGACCCCAAGGTGCTGGTCGAGGAGGCCGTCGTCGGCAGCGAGGTCGGCTGCGCCCTCGCGGGCGTCGCCGCGGACCCCTTTGTCGGCGAGGTCGACCGGATCGAGCTCTCGCACGGCTTCTTCCGCATCCACCAAGAGAGCGATCCCGAGAGCGGCTCAGACAACGCCACCTTCATCGTCCCGGCCGACGTCCCGGCCGAGTGCCGGGCGCGCGTCCAGGAGACCGCGAAGGCGATCTACCGGGCGCTTGGCTGCTCGGGCCTGGCGCGGGTCGACATGTTCCTCACCGACGCCGGCGAGGTGGTGCTGAACGAGGTGAACACCTTCCCCGGGATGACCTCCTACAGCCGTTATCCGCGGATGATGGCGGCGGCCGGGGAGTCGCGTGCCGACGTGATCGACCGGTTGGTGGCCGCGGCGCCGGCGGGAGGCCGACGGTGAACGAGGGCTTCGTCTTCGTCGACGAGCACGTGCCGGGGATCTACTGGGACTCCAAGTACGCCACCTGGGACAACTTCACCGGCAAGCCGGTGGACGGCTACCTCGCCAACCGGATCGTCGGCACGCGGGACCTGTGCGCGGCCCTGGTCAGGGCGCGGGAGGAGGCCGCGGCGCGCGGCCTCGGCCTGCTGCTCTGGGACGGCTACCGGCCCCAGCGCGCGGTCGACAGCTTCCTGCGCTGGTCGAAGCAGCCCGAGGACGGCCGGCGCAAGCCGCGCCACTACCCGAACATCGAGCGCGGCGAGATGATCGAGCAGGGCTACGTCGCCGCCCGCTCGGGCCACAGCCGCGGCGGCACCGTCGACCTGACGCTCTACGACCTGGCCACCGGGCGACGGACCCCGATGGACGGTGACCACGACCTGATGGACGCGGTCTCCCACCACGGGGCGGCGGGGATCGCGCCCGCCGCGGCGCGCAACCGCCGCTGCCTACGCGAGGTCATGGAGGCCGCCGGGTTCGGCTCCTACGAGTGCGAGTGGTGGCACTACACGCTGCACGACGAGCCCTATCCCGACACCTACTTCGACTTCCCGATCGGCTGAGCCATGCACTGGACGGCATCCGAGCTGGCGGCGCACCTGAGCGCCGAGCTGATCGGCCCCGACGTCACCGTGGACGGCGCCGGCATCGACTCGCGGACGATCCGGCCGGGGCAGCTCTACGCTTCGATCGTCGCCGCGCGCGACGGCCACGCCTTCATCCCCGCCGCGCTGGCGGCGGGGGCGTCGGCCTACCTGACCGCGAACGAGCCGGTCGGCGGCACGGCGATCCGCGTCCCCGGCACTACCGCCGCGGCGCTGCTCAGCCTCGGATCGCCCGCCCGCGACCGGATCGTCGGCGTCGTCGGCGTCACCGGCTCGGTCGGCAAGACGACCACCAAGGACCTCCTCGCCGGCTGCCTCGCGTCGAGCTTCCCCACCGCCGCCACCGCCGGCTCGCTGAACAACGAGCTCGGCCTGCCGCTGACCCTGTTGAACGCGCCCGCCGCGACGCGCTGGGCGGTCCTCGAGATGGGGGCCAAACGCGAGGGCGACATCGAGAAGCTGGTGGCGGTCGCCCGCCCTGACGTCGGCGTCGTGACCAGCGTGGCGATGGCGCACGTGCAGTACTTCGGCAGCCTCGAGGGCGTCGCCCGCGCCAAGGGGGAGCTGGTGGCGGCGCTGCCGCAGGAGGGCGTCGCGGTGCTGAACTTCGACGACGCCCGGGTCCGGGCGATGGCCTCGCGCGTCGACTGTCCGGTCCTCGGCTACGCGGTCGGTGCCGACGCCGACGTGCGGGCCGAGGAGGTCACCCTCGACGGCGACCTGCGCGCCCGGTTCCGCCTCGCCTCGCCGTGGGGTGGGGCGGAGGTGAGGCTGGCGATGTACGGCATGCAGCAGGTCCCCAACGCCCTGGCCGCCGCCGCCGCGGCGCTCTGGTGCGGGGTCTCGATCGAGGCGGTGGCCGAGTCGCTGGCCGGGAACCAGGGCTCGCCGTTGCGCATGGACGTCCACCGCCTGCCCGGCGGCCCCGTCCTCGTGGTCGACTGCTTCAACGCGATCCCCGCCTCGACCGAGTCGGCGCTGCGCTCGCTGGCCGCCCTGGGGGGCGGACGCAAGCTGGCGCTCTTCGGCGAGATGGCCGAGCTCGGGGAAGAGAGCGAGGCCGAGCATCGCCGCATCGCCGGCCTGGCGGCGGAGCTCGGGATCGAGGTCGTCGGCTACGGGACCGGGCTCTACGGCGGCGCCGCGGTGACCGACCTCGACCAGGCGGTCTCCCTCCTGCGGGCGCTGGAGGGCGGCGATGCGGCGCTCGTCAAGGGCAGCCGCGTGGCCCGGCTCGACCGCGTGGTGCGCGCCTACGGGGAGGCCGAGGGCGTGCCGTCGCTCGCCGCCGTCGCCCCCGTCACCCACGCCTGAGACGACCCGCCCCGGACAGCACCTGGAGCCTGCCCCCGCGACGCGGAGCGGCGGGCGGCTCGGTCAGACGGCGGTCATGCCGCCGTCGACGACGATCGTCCCGCCGATGCAGTAGGCCGCCTCGTCGGAGGCCAGGTAGACCATCGCGGCAGCGACCTCCTCGGCGGTCCCCGGTCGCTTCAGGGGCACGTTGGCGAGGACTTCCTCGAGTTCCCCCGGGTTGGCGATCACGGGATCGTTCATCGGCGTCGCGGTGAACCCCGGCATCACGCCGTTGACCCTGATGCCCTCGCCGGCGTAGTCGGCGGCCATCACCCGCATCAGCCCGTAGACGCCGGCCTTGCTGGCGCTGTAGGCGTGCTCGCCGGGGCCGAGCGCGTAGAGGGAGGTCGGCGACACGGTGCAGATGAGCGCCCCGCCGCCGGCGGCGCGGAGGGCGCGGACCGCGTGCTTGCAGGTGAGGAACATGCCGGTGAGGTTGACATCGACGATGCTCTGCCAGACCTCGAGATCGAGCGCGTCGACCGCTGCGTCGCGGCCCTGCAGCTCGATGCCGGCGTTGGCGACGACGACGTCGAGCCCGTCCCACTCGGCCAGGACCCGGTCGATCGCCGCGGCGACCTGCGGCTCCTGGCTGACGTCGGCGAGGAGGTCGATCGTCTGCCCGTCGACGGTGTCGAGGAGCTCCGCGGTCTCGCCGATGGCCTCCTCGTTCACGTCGAGGAGCGCGACCCGGGCGCCCTCCGAGGCGAAGCGGAGCGCGGTTGCCCGCCCGATCCCGCCGCCCGCCCCGGTGACGAGGGTTCGCTTCGACTCGAGGCGCCGCACATCAGTGATCATATGGCACGTGGCATACCAATCGTTTCCCGCCGGTTCGTCCCCGCTCGAGCTCCGCGCCGGGCCGCTGCGGGTCATGCTCGACGGAATCGACCTGCGCTACGTGAGCTACGGCGAGATCGAGCTCGTGCGACGGCTGCAGGCGGCAGTTCGCGATACCGACTGGGGCACCGTCCCCGCCCAGGTCGACCGGCTCGAGCTCGAGCGCGAGGACGAGCGGTTCCGGCTGCGCTTCGAGGCGCGCCACCGCGGGGGCCCGCTGCGGTTCGCCTGGCGGGGCACGGTGGAGGGGAGCGACTCCGGACGCATCAGCTATGAGCTGGACGGGAGCGCCGAGAGCGATTTCTCCCACAACCGCATCGGCCTCTGCGCGCTGCTGCCGCCGGAGAGCTGGGCCGGGCGGCTCCTCGAGGTCGACGGCCGCCGTGCCGAACTGCCGCGGCTGGTGGCGCCACAAGCCCTCGTCGACGGCGTCGAGGAGCCGGTGCTCGGCCCGTTCCAGGAGCTGCGGCTGGAGCTCGCCAACCCCGGCTCGCTGCGGCTCCGCTTCAGCGGCGACCGCTTCGAGATCGAGGACCAGCGCAACTGGAGCGACGCTTCGTTCAAGGCCTACTCGACGCCCCTGGCGCTCGGCTATCCGCACCGGGTGGCGGCGGGCGGGCGGATTCGCCAGCGGATCGAGTTGAGCCTCGGCGGCCCACCGCGCCGGGCGGTCACGCCAGGCGCGGCCCGGCGCCCTTTGCCGCCCGGCGCCGACGACGGCGCGGTCACGCTCACGGTCGGCCCGGCGCTGACCTCGGCCCCTCCCGCGCTGGGGACCCGAGTCGTCTCCGGCCCGTGGCCGGCGGGCGCGGCGGAGAGATTGCGGGCGGCGGGCCTCGCCCACCTACGCATCGATCTGGCCGCCGACGACCCCGAAGCGGGGGAGCGGCTGCGGGCGGCGCTGGCGAGCGCGACGGCGATCGAGGCCGACCTGGAGCTGGCCCTCCACGTCCGCGAGGCCGAAGCGGCACCGCTGCGCGACCTCTTCGCCACGCTGCCGGCGGGGGTGGTGGCCAGGATCCTCGTGTTCGCCGCCGACGCGGCCGAGCTCGAGCCGACCGAGACCACCCCGTCGGCCCTCGTCGGGCTGGTCCGCCGTCTGGCGCGCGGCGCGGGGATCGTCGCGCCTGTGGGCGGCGGCAGCTCCCTCGGCTTCGTCGCCCTGAACCGGACCCGTCCCTCCCCGGGCTCGCTGGAGACGCTCGCCTTCCCCGTCTGCCCGACGGTCCATGCCGCCGACGAGCGCTCGATCGTCGAGACCCTGAGCGCGCAGCCGACGATGCTGGAGACGGCGCGCACCTTTGCCCCGGGGGCCCCGATCGCAGTCACGCCGATCACCCTGGCCGCGCCCGACGAGCCACCGGACCGGCGCCAGGCGACCCAGTTCGCGGCGGCCTGGGCCGTCGGTTGCGCAATCGCGCTCGCCACCGCCGGTGCCGCCTCGGCGACGCTCTTCGAGGCGACGGGACCAGGCGGGCTGGTCGACGCGGAAGGGGCGGCCGCCCCGACGCACGCGGCACTCGCCGCTCTCGCGGGTTGGACGGAAGGAACCGTGCGGCCGCTACACGCCGACCGTCGCTTCACCGCCTCGGGCTTGCTCCTGCGCTCCACTGCGCGCCCCCGCCTGTTGATCGCCAACCTGACCGCCGGACCGCTGGCGCTGCGCCTCGACGGCCTCGACCCAGCCGAGCGCGAGGCCGTCGGCGGGCGCCTCGAGCTCGAGCCCTATGCGGTGTTCGAGGCCGAGCTGCCGGCGGGCGCCTGAGCCGGCCAGACGATCGACTCCACGACAGGTCCGGCAGAGCAGAGACGTGGTCGAGGAGGGCTGGCGCCTGGGGTGGGGTGCGGGACGGGGGTGGTTCGGGCCGGACCGATCGGAGTTCCGTCGTCCCGGGCGTCCCGGAGGCGACCCGGGCAGGCCGTGGCCGCCTCCGAGACGCCCGGGACGGGAGGTCTTGCGGGGGAAGCTTGCACAGGGACGGGTGCATCGCTCAAGGGCGTCTGTGTGGAG
>JAFDWF010000093.1 GCA_018268575.1 Actinomycetota bacterium | reverse complement strand
CGCGGATTTCGGGCCTCGTCGGGTGGGTGGTCGGTGTCCGCGGGGTCGGGGTGGATGTGTCGGTGGCGGTGACGCGGAGATCGGCACGTGTGGTCGGGACGGTGGGGCGGTGGGGGTGGGACATCCCCGCCTGGGGAATGTCCCACTGTCCCGAGGTCGATCCAGACATACGTCAGCGGCGCGCCCCCCTTTAGGGACTCGCGCCGCTGACGCCCGACCGTCCCCGCTATGGCTCGGGGTGCGGTCGCCGTCCGTCGCCGTCGTGCACCGCAGTGCGGGCGATCACGACCAGACTAGATCGACACCTGGCGCGCCCGGGCTCCTCGGCGCAATCGAGTCGGCATGTGGACGATGCGCAAGGTCAAGGTGGCGATCGGCGACCGCGGGGCGGCGGGCGCCGCCGCGCGGTACGCGCTCGAGCCCGACGACTCGCCGCTCGCCTTCTCGCCCGGTGGGGAGGAGGGCGAGGCGCCGCGGCCGCTCGCCTACTGGCTCGGGTCAGAGGGCGCCCTGCGGCAACTGGGCCTGGAGCCGGGACAGGCGGTGGAGCAGGAGCACCTGGAGCTGGCGCTGCAGGGGCGGGGCATCGGCGGTGGGCAGGTGCGTCGGCCGGGCTTCGTGCGGCAGGAGGTGCGCGACGAGGCCGGTCGACCGCAGCGGACCTCCGAGGGTGCGCTGGTGCTGGAGCGCCGGTTGGGGGTCGCCAGTTACGACCTCACGTTCTCGGCGCCGAAGTCGGTCTCGGTCGTCTGGAGCCAGGCGGGGGAGGCGATGCGGAGGGAGATCGAGCGGGCGATGCTCGAGTCCTGGAACCTGGCCACCGAGCACCTGATCCGCTCGCATGACGTGGTGATGCAGGGGCGCGACGGGGGTGAGCGCGCCTACGGGCCCGCCGCCGGATTTGCCGCCGCCGCCTCGCTGCACGCGACGGCGCGGCGGGCGAAAGGGGACCCGGCACCGGCGCCGCAGCTCCACGTGCACGGGCTGCTGGTCGGGCTCGAGCGTCCCGACGGGAAGCTGGCGGGGATCAATTCCTCGGTGATCTTCGGCGACCCGGCGCTGGAGGCGGGTGCCTATGCCCGCGCGCTGCTGGCCCAGCGACTCGCCGAGATGGGTTTCGAGATCGAATCGGGCACCGGTCGCGACGGGCTCTACTTCGAGATCGCGGGGGTGCCCGAGGGGCTGATCGAGGCGATGTCCGGGCGCACCCGGGAGATCGAGGCGGAGGCGGAGCGCCAGGGGCACGACCTGGAGCGGCCGCTGACCAACCGGGAGCGGGCGGCGCTGGCGATGCTGACGCGGATGCGGAAGGGGGGTGAGGCGACCCCGGCGCAGATCAGCGCCTGGTGGCGGGCGCAGGCGGAGGAGTTCGAGTTCGGCCCGCGGGCGGTCGCCGGGCTGATCGGCGAGCCCGGTTACGGAGTCGATCCGGAGGCGGCGGCGCAATCCGTGGCGGCGGCGGTGGAGGCGGCGATGCGGAAACGCGGCCCGACCGTCACCCGGGCGGCGGCGCGGGCGCTGGTGATGGCCGCGGCGCCGGGGCGGATGACGGTCGAGAGGGCGGAGGAGATGATCGAGGCGATGCAGGCGCGCGGCTCCCTGTTGGCGCTCGCGGAGGGGCGGGTGACGGTCCCCTCGATCCGCGGGGAAGAGCTCGAGGTGATGGCGACCCTGCGCCAGGTCGCGGCGCGACCGAGCAAGCCGCTGAAGGCGGAGGCGATCGCGGCCGGGGAGCGGTTCGCGAACCAGAAGCTCGGCGAGCACGAGCTGGACCCCGAACAGCAGGAGGCGATCGCCGCGATCGGCGAGGGCGCCGGCTGGTCGATCCTCACGGGCCGCGCCGGGACCGGCAAGACGCCGGTCCTGCAGGCGATCACCGGGGCATACCGGCACGAAGGCTGGGACGTCGTCGCGGCCGCCCTCGCCTGGAGCACCGCGCAGGAACTGGCCGAGGACATCGACACGGAGCCGCTGTCGCTGCGGCAGCTGATCGAACGGGGGCAGAAGGGGAAACTCCCGATCGGCGACCGCACGCTGATCCTGATCGAGGAGGCAGGCAAAGTCGGTCTCACCGACTGGCGCGAGCTGGCGCGGCTGGTAGACGACACCGGGGCGCGCGTCCTGGCGATCGGGCACGCGGGGCAGATCGGCGCGATCGAGCTGCCGGGCATGTTCGAGGAGATGACGCGTCACCGCGAGCTGGTCAAGGTCGCCGAGCTGGGCGAGATCCGTCGTCACCGCCACGAATGGATGAAGAAACTGCAGGTGGCGATCGACGAAGGCAGGGGAGAGCTGGCCGTCGAGATCCTGCAGGCGAACGACGCGATCACCCTCTATCCGACCAAGGCGCAAGCGCAGGAGGGCATGGTCGAGCGCTGGTTTGCCGCCCAGCGCGAGCACGGCGGCGAGCGCGCGACGATGATCGTCCAGGGCTCCAACCTGGACGTCGACGAGGTCAACGACCTGGCACAGGAGCGGCGGCTGCAGGAGGGGGAGATCGGAGGCCGATCGGTGGGCGCGTCCGATCACGACGCGCGCTTCTTCGTCGGCGACAAGGTGGTGCTGCGAGGAGCCGCCTACCGCTTCGACCGCGATGCCGAGGGCGCCCGCGAGCGTCAGGTGGAGAACGGTACCCAGGGGATCGTGCGCGACCTCGACCCGGAGACGGGGCGCATCTGGGTCGAGGTGCGGGAGCCGGGCGCCGATCCGCGGCGGGTGGAGATCGACCTGAACCGGCCGCCGCGCGAGCGGGCGCCGGGCGAGGAGAAGTTCCGCGAGCCCTCCTGGCGGCTTGGCTACGCCCGCCATCCGAATCCCGCGCAGGGTCTCTCGATCTTCTCCGTCAACCATCTCGGCGGTCACCGGAGCCAGGACCAGGAGAGCAGCTACGTGGGGCTCTCGCGGCAGATCGCCGAGTTGCACGACCACGTCAACTGCGAGGACTTCCTGGGTGAGACCCAGAAGGAGTGGCTGGAGGAGTATGCCCGGAGGCTGACGACCTCGCGCCGGCGCCAGGCGAGCATCCATTACGCGGAGGCGCCCGACCGGAAGATCCAGGCGGACCTCGCCGCCGGACACACCCTGCCGGAGGCGGTCGCGCGGGGCGGTGTGGCGCGCCCGCCGAGGGGGCGGTCGCTGGCCGAGCGCTTCGACCCCCTTGCCGCCCACCGCCCGGTGCTCGGCGAGGAACGGGTTGCCTGGATCGAGCGGCACGCGGACCGCTACGCCACCGTCGTCGGCAGGATGGACGATGCGGTGCTGCGGGCGGAGCGAGCGGAGGTGGGCGGGGCGTTCGAAGCCCTCGACCGCGAGGGGGCGCGGCGGACGCTCGCCCTGCAGCGGGATCGCAAGGCGGTGGAGGTGGAGGTGGACAGGGCGATGCGCCACGCCGAGTCGCTGGAGCGGCAAGCCGACGACCTGGACGGGTGGAGCAGCCGCGAGGAGCGCGAGGCGCTGCAGCAGATCGCCGACACCGATCGCCGGCTGGCGGCGGAGCTGCTCGAGCGGCGGGACGCCCTGCTCGGTGCGGAGGAGGAGCTGCGCCGCGAGGGTGGCCACCTCGACGACTGGATGCACGAGCAGCGCGACGCGGCCGGGCGCTACGTCGCCCTCGATCGCGAGCTGTTCGCGCGCAACCGGCAGGCCCTGGAAGAGGACATCGACGCGGTCCTGCGCGAGCCGCCCGCGGACATCGTGGCGGCGGTCGGACCGGCACCGGTCGCGGGCGATCCGGCGCGCGCCGAGTGGGAGGCGGTGGTCCGCGAGCTGGAGGCCAACCGGCTGATCGCGGCGGGCGAGCTGGCGGCGGCCGAGCCGGGTCAACGCGAGCTGCGGGACCTGGACCGGCGGATCGAGGACCTGCGCGAGCTGCGGGATCTGGAGCCGCAGGTGGAAACCCCCGCCGTCGAGGTGCCCGCGATCGAGTAGTGGCCGGGTGCCCCGGCGGGACGCCGGCTGGCGCGCGGGGGAAGGGTCGTGGGGAGACGGCCGAGGGTTCGGGCGAGCACGGGGATGAGTTCGCAGTAACCCACGTATGGCGTGGATTACTGCGAACTCACCGCGCCAGGGACCGGGACGTGAGGGACATGCCGGGAACGTCGCGGGTGCGTTAGGGAGATGTCGCGTCCGTCACGCTTCTCGACGGCCGGGGGGACGCGACGCATGTTGGGTACCCAGGAGGGCCCCGACATGCACCGCGTGATCGTGGCCGCCCGGGACCCTCCCCCAAGGCGCACGTCTCCCCACGTAGGCTCATGCCTTCCCTGCGATCCGGCGTCCCCGCGCGACGTTCCCGGCTCCTCCGTGACGAGCGCCCGGCCTCTACGTCGACGGGCCGAAAACCGGACTATCTGACGGGTTTTCGGCCCATCAACCGTGTGTCGTGGCAAACGTGCCGTCCCTGTGTCCGAACCCACGCAAGCTTTCGTCCCGGGCGCTACGTCGCCAGTCGGTCCGGCCTGAGCCCTCGCCGGGCGCCAGCTTGCTCGCCCCCGGCCGTGGAATCGATCCTCTAGGACACTAGGCGCCGATTCCGACCGGCGCCTCGATCGCGGGCGCCGGCTCGGGGGTCGGCGGCGAGACCTCGCGCGCCAGCTCGCGTCGCGAGAGCTCGGCGTGAGCGGCGTGGTGGATCGCCGCCTCGGGGTGGTCCTCGATCAGCGACTCGGGGTTGCCTTCGACGTCTCGACCCGTGGCAACCTGGCCTTCCAGCTCGCGCAGCCTCTCCCAGTGGCCGCGGGCCTGGTCCTTGGCGACCGCGACGCGGTCGTCGGCGGCGAAGAACGCGGAGGTGTCGCGGCGGCGTTCGGCCCGCTCTCGGTGCGCGGTCTCCCGGCCGACCTCGCGCAGCGCCCGCAGCCGCTCGCCGAGGGCGGCGTCGCGGTCGCGCTCGAGGCGGGCGAGTCGCATCCCGACGGCGGGGTCGAGCTCGGTCCAGGCCGCCGTGGTCCGGGCAGCGAGTCGCCGCACGGCGTCGTCGTCCATCCCCCGCAGCTCGGGGGCGACCGCCCGCGCGTAGCGGTCGAGCGCCGCCGCCCGGTCGCTGCCGAGCGCGCGCCGGTAGCGCTCGACCGGGGCCGCGGCGAGCTCGCCGCGACTATCGCGGAGCGCCGGCGGAGGCGGTGCCTCGCGGTCGTCTCCCACGCGCGCGGCCTCGAACTGGCGCCGCCGCGCCAGCTCGCGCCGGGCGGCGAGCGCCTCGGCGGCTCCCTCTACTCGGGCGACCGGCTGCCGCAGTCCCGCGAGCGCGTCCTCGCCGCGCTCGAGCAGGTCGCGCGCCGCTGCGTCGCCTTCGGCGAACCCGGCGACGAGCGCCGCGTCGCCGAGCAGCCACTGCGAGTCCTTCTCGCCGAGCACCGCCCGCTCGCCGCGGCCGAGCGGGCCCCAGATGCCCTGGGGAGACGACGGCGGGTCCGGTCGCATGCCCGCGGCGGCTATCTGCCGCGCCGCGCCGTCCCAGTGCGCCTCCCGCCACTCGCGCACCTCCCCGGCGACCGCGCCGAGGCCGGCACCTGCCTCGGCGAAGCGGGCGGCGCGCGCCTCCAGCTCCTCGCCCTTCTCGGCGACCATCCGCGGGGCGAGCTCCAACGCCCGCGCCTTGACGGCGGCGAGCAGCTCCCGGCTCACCGGAGGCGGCACGCCGGGAACGGCGACGGGCTGCTCCGGGGCGACGTCCCTGCCCGGCGCAACGCGCGGGGCCGCCGTCGTCGCCTCCACGCCATCCCCGGTAAGCGCAGCCTTGGCCGCGTCCTCGGCGGCCCGCGCCGTCGCCGAGCGGAGCATCTCGTCCATCGGCGGAAACTTGAGGTCCGCCCCTCTGCCCCGCTGCACCGCGAAGGCGATCCCGCTGACGCGCAAGGGCTGGTCGGGGCTCTCGGCCGCGGGTCGCTGAAGGGCCGCGACCGCGGCGAACCCATGGTGGCGCTCGGTCGTCAGCGTCAGCCGCTCGACCGCCGCCGAGGCGGCTCGCAGCATCTTCGCCTCGACCTGCTCCCGTGCGGCCCCGCCCTCGTGCCACTCGCGCATCGCCGAGGGGGACGCCGCGAGCTCCCACTTCAGGTTGAGGAGCCCTTTGGCCTTCGCTTTGACCACGGCGCCCTCCGCGTCTAGGGTCTCGACCGCGATGTCATAAGTGGGTCGCTTGATGGCGCCCGTCTTCGGATCCCGGGATCGCATCGCGTCGACCAGGACTGCCGGCGTCAGCGCCTTTCCGGTCAGTCCGAGGGCGCCGAGCGTCTCCGGCGAGCCGATCGGGATCGCCTCCGGGTGCTCCTCGCACCAGCGGGTCGCGACCTCCAGCATCCCCTCGTCGTCGCCCAGGGTGACGGGCAGGCGGGCGACCGAGATGCTCGGCGGCAGCCTCGCGAGGATCTTCTCGGGGTCCCGCTCGAGGCCGAGCCGGGACATCAGCTCGACCAGCTGCTCCGGATTGGCGAGCCGATTCCAGCGCTCCTCCTCCAGGTAGATCAACCTCGAGGCCACCTGGCGCAGCAGCATCTTGTAGCGCTCGGCGACCTTCTTCTCGCTCCTCCCGTCCACCTCCGTGCCCGTCCCGTCCACCTCCTCGCTCGTCCCGGCCACCTCCTCGCCGTTCTCGTCCTTCAAGATCCTCCAGAGGGTCACATCACCGAGCACACTCTTGACCCCCCGGTTGATGGACTCCTGCGGGTTGGTCGTGCGCATCTGGCGGCGGATGGCTCCCGTGAGACCGAGCTTTTGGACGGTGATGGTGCCCTCGATGCTCTCTTTCAAGGATTTTGCTGCGGTGTCGTAGTGCTTCTCCTGCAGCTCGGCCACAAGCTCCGTCAGTTTCTCCCGGGCGGTGTCTGCATCCTCTGGCTCCCAGGCCTCGTACAGCTGCGCCAAGAATCTTTTCTGCTCCTCCGCAGACGCGTCCGCCTCGTCGAGGTGCTTGACCACGTTGCGCGCGACGTGGGTCGTGCAGAGCTGGATATGCCGTTTCTCCGCGGTGGTGAGGCTGGTCAACGCGACCCGGATGCCGCCGCCTTGGTCGGTGACCCAGAGGATCCCCGGATCGACGCCGCGCTGCTCGACGACCTCCTTCAGCCACGGACCGATGTCCTTCGAATTCTCACCGTTGGCGATTCCGATCCCGAGGGCGCGCTTGTCGCCCTCGGCGGTGACGCCGACGACGATCATCACCGTGTCCTTCTTGCCTTTGGCTCCGATCGCGGTGCCGTCGATGAAGGCGGCGACGATCGGCTCGTCGTCGAAGCGTCGGTTCTCCAGTCTCCAAAGCCTCGCCTCCCCGATGTCGACCTTTCTTCGCCCGACGGCGGCCCTGGAGATACCGGAGATCCCGCTTGACAAGACCCCCTTCTCAAGCAGCGCCTCCTCCACTTTCTCCACCGAGTCCGCCACGTTCCTGACCGAGAGTCCTACGTCCAACAGGCTCTCGACCAGGACCTCGCCGAGGACCTTCTTCAAATCGTCGTCCATCGTCCGATCGATTGACGCAGAGCCGGAATTTGCCCTCGCCGGCCGCTCGGTCGGGGCATCGCGAGCCCTCCGCGCAATCCACCCTGCATGGACACTGCGGGCCCTCGACTCCCGCGCCGGTGCTGACGATCCGCAAGATCCGGGTCCCGTCGGCGGACTGGGGCCGTGCACGGCGGGCGGCGGATTACGTGCTCGACCGCGGCAGCAGCCCGGCGGCGTTGCTCGCGCCTGGGGAGGCGCCGGGGCGGCCGACCGCGGTCTGGATGGGCGCGCCGGAGCTGCTCGGCCGGCTCGGCGTGGCGCCCGCGGAGGCGGTGGTGGCGACCGGGTTCGGCCGGGTGCTACAAGGGCGCCACGCGAGCAGCGGCGAGCGGGTGCGGACGGAGGGGATGATCCAGGTGCCGCTGAGCGACGAGCACGGCCATCCCCTGCGCGACGAGAACGGCCGCGAGATCGTGCAGCGGGTACGGGGGACGAAGAGCGTCGACCTCACCTTCTCGGCGCCGAAGTCGGTCTCGGTGATCTGGAGCCAGGCCGATCGCGGCCTGGCCGAGGAGATCGAGGCGGCGATGTTGGTGGCGACGGGGGCGATGCTGCGGGAGATGACCGAGCGCAAGCCGGTCGTCGCCTACCGCCGGGACCTGATCCCGGCCGAGGGCTTCGCCGCGGCGGCGGCGCTGCACGTGGTGGCGCGGGCCGCACGCGAGGAGCCGATGCCCTGGCCGCAGCTGCACGTGCACGCGGTCGTCGTCGGGGTCGGCCGTGGCGACGGGTTCTTCGCCTCGCCCGAGCTGTCGGGGATGTACCGGTACGGGGCGCCGCTCGAGGGCGGTGCGGTTGCCCGCGCCCGCCTGGCCGAGGCCCTGGTCGACCTCGGCTTCGGGATCGAGCGCCGCGGCCGCTACTTCGAGGTGCGCGGCGTGCCGGCGGGGCTGATCGAGCGGATGTCGGGCCGCGCCCGCGAGGTGGCCAAGGTGGTCGGCGAGCGTGAGGCCGCGAACGGACGGCGCCTGACCCAGCGCGAGCGGGCAGTGGTAGCGATGCAGACGCGCCGGCCGAAGAGCCGCGAGCTGCCGCGCTCCGTCGCCCGCGCAGGCTGGGGGGAGGCTGCGGAGGAGTTCGGCTTCGGCCCCGAGGCGGTGGCGGCGATACGTGACGGCGACGGCTTCACCGCGGACCTGCGAGGCCGTCGTGCCGCGGTGGCGGCCGCGCTCGACGTCGCCGAGGAGAAGGAGTCGGCGGGGGAGCGGCGCGCGGCCGTCTTCGAGCGCGCCGCGGGGGTGCTCCGCCTGGAGGAGGCGGAATCCCTCCTAGACACCTTGGCGTGATCCCCGGAGCTCACGGTGGCCGCCCGCCGGACCGACTCCCTGGCGCATCTCCGACCCTCGCTCAATTGACCTCTGTGAACCCGCCCTGGGACAGAACGGAGATCGAGTCAGATGTCGAGTAACAACAACAGCTTCACGATCACGGACGAGCGTCTGGAGTGGGATCGGGACGATCCGCAGGGCGCCGACAGCTCACCGGAGGTGTCAGGTGAGGGTGAGGGCGAGACGATCGTCAAGGCCTCGGAGCGGATGCGGACCCTGCTGATCGCCGGCGAGGGCGCCCTCGTGGGTGGAATGCTGGTCGCCTTCGCGGCGGCCCTGGTGTTGTCACCGTCCTCGTCCGGGACGGCGGCGGCGAAGGTCACGGTGCGACCGGACCTGGCGTCGCACGTCGCCCATGCGGTAGTGCTCGGCCCGCCGACCAAGGAACCTCGGGCTCGGCAGCCGCTCACCGGTAGGAAGCCGACCGCCGGGAAGCCCGCCCCCAAGCTTCGACACACCCAAAAGAAGCGGCGACACCTACATCACCACACCACCAAGCGCCCACACACCCACACCGGACCGGCCGCGACCGCACACATCCACTATCGGCCGCGCAAGCACGAGACCAAGCCCGCCTCGCACCACGGGGGGTCGAAATGAGGCAGCTCGTGTCCAGCCTCACCCGCCTGCCGAAGCTCTCCCCCCGGTCGCACCGCGCCGACGCCCATCCCTCGCTGCGGATGATCCGGCTGCGCGCCCGCGGGCCGCGGATCCTCCTCGCCCTCCTGGTGCTGGTGCTCTGCGTGGCCGGGCTGCGGAGCATCTTCGGCGGCCGTGCGGCGAGCGCCCGACCGGTAGCGGCCGGGCCGCGCTACGACGTCGGCGCCGCGGCCTTCGCCCAGTCGTTCACCGCCGCCTACCTGACCTGGGGCCCGCAGGAGCCCGAAGGCGCCCGGATCGGCGCGCTGAAGCCATTCCTCGCCCAGGGCCTCGAAGCCGACGCGGGCCTCGCACCGGCACCGCGGACCGCCGACTCGGTCGCCGGCACCGAGGTCGCCGAGGAGCGCCGCGTCGGCACGGTCACCGACGTCCTGGTGGTCGCCGAGACGAGCGCGGGCACGCAGTACCTGAGCGTGCCGGTCGCCCGGGGTGAACGCGGCCTGCTCGCCGTCGTCTCCTACCCCGCACTGGTCGGCCCGCCCGCCACCGACACCGCCGAAGCGGCGCTGACGCTGTCGGCGATCGAAGACAAGGGCCTGGAAACGGTGGTGTCCCGCGGCCTGCGTAATTACCTCACCGGCCAGGCCACCAACCTGCGCGCCGACCTCACCGCCGAAGCGGTCGTGTCATTGCCGACCCAACCGCTGGAAGTGAGCGCGATCGACTCCTTCGACTGGCTGGTGCCGAAGCGCACCGTCGCGGTACGGGTCGAGGCAAAAGACGCACAAGGCGCGCGACTCACCCTCACCTACCAGGTCGGTGTCGTGCGGCGGGTCCGCTGGTACATCGACTCGATCCAGGTCGATCCCACTCTCAAAGGAGGAATGTAGAAATGTCCATTCGTCGACGCCTGGCGATCGGTATCGCCGCGAGCCTCGCCGCACTGTTGTTGTCGGCATCGGCCGCCTCGGCGGCGCTGCCGAGCGCGGACGTGGCCGGCAACCTGGCCGAACAGCTGCTCGACTGGGCCAAGCTCGTGATCATCCCGACTGCGGCGATCATGGCGCTGCCCGCGCTGTTCCGTCGTGACGTCGGCCACGCCCTGATCACCTTGGTGATCGTCTTGATCGTCGGCATGTTCGCCTTCGACTCACACGGTGTGCAGAGCCTGGTCGAGGAAGTCGCCAAGAAGGTCCTCGGTTAGTAGCCGGCTACGGAAGAAGGAGTTGTCTGATGGGTGACGACGGACGTTTCACGATCCGCAGCTACCGGATGTGCTTCTCGCTGGAGCGGCGGATCCACCGGGTCGACCGCTGGCGGATACCGGTTCCCTTCGGCGTGCCGCTGCGCGGCATCGGCTACGCCGCGGCGCTGCTGATCGCCATGCTGATGCTCGGCCACCTGCCGATCCTCGGCCCGGCGGTCACGGCGATCGATCCGGCCATCCGGTTGGTCGTCGCGCCGTGCTGCGGCGCCTACCTGCTCTACCTGTGGGAGATCGACGGGCGCCCCGCCCACGTCGCCCTCGCGAGCATGGCGCGACTCCACCTCGGCCCCCGCCGGATCACCGGGTTTCGCCGGGCGCCGCGGCCGGGCACCGAGGTTCGCCTCGGTGACGTGGCGCTGGCGCCGGACGAGTCGAGCACCCGGATGCGGCGCGGCACGGTGCGCGGCCCGGCGACCGTGGTGCTGCGCTACCCATTCAGGCCGCGCGCCTCGGGGAGCGCGCTGCGCGTCTCCCAGGAGCCCGGCCCGGCGCGGTGGCGCGGCCGCCAGGTGACCCTCCGTTCGGGCCAGCGGCTGGTGACCCGATGAGGACCCCGATCAGCTTCGCCTACCGCAACCTCGTCTTCGGCGAGGGTCCCGGCGACGCCTGGGCCGTCTTCCGCCTGCCGATGCAGTCCTACGCCGGCCTCAGCCGGTCCGGCAAGCGGGAGCTGCTTGCAGCCGTCGCCTCGATGGCCTTCGGGCTGGAGGCCGACTTCACCCTGCTTCGCGTCTCGCGTCCGTGGACGGTCGAGGACTACGAGCGCGGGGTCCGCTCGCTGGTCGACCGCCGCCACGCGCTGCGCGAGGAGCTCGACGACTACCTCGCTACGCAGCGAGTGCTGCTCGGCGAGCGGGGGGCGCGGGTTCCCGAGGTCTACGTCTCCGTGCGCCTGCCCGGCGAGGACCTCGATCCGCTCCGCGGGCTGCCCCTCGTCGGCGGCCTGCGGCGCGCCTTCGGCCTCGACGACGCCCGCGCGATCAGCAAACGCCGCCTGGCGATGCTGCTCGACGAGGAGGAGAAGCTGCTGCGGCGCCTGCTCGACGTCGTCGATGCCGACCGCGCCTCCGCCCAAGAGCTGCAGTGGTTGATCCGCCGCGGCTTCTCCCGTGGCGTCGGCGACCCGCTGCTCGACGGGCGCTTCGAGCCCCAGGCCCTCGTCGTCGAGGCCTCCGAGGCGGACGGCGGCGCCCGTTTCGAACCGCTCGAGGCCGACATCCTGCGCCTCTTCGAGGAGCCGATCAACATCACCGCCCGCGGCCTGCGGATCGAGTCCGAGCACGGCGACAGCCACCAGGCGTTCCTCTGCCTCGGCGCGCTGCCCGACGAGGTGACCTTCCCCGGTCGCCAGGCGGAGCTCCTGTTCGCGCCGCTCGAGGAGCTGCCCTTCCCGGTCGACGCGGCACTGGCCGCCCGGTTCGTGCCCAATCGCGACGCGGTGCGGATGGTCCGCCGCCGGATCATCGATGCCGACCACATCTACGCGGAGGAGAGCGACGGCGAGCACGGACCCTCGGCCTCGGCGCTCGACCGCCCGGCGCTCGCCCGCCAACTCGAGGAGTACCTCACCGGCGGCGACCGCCCGCCGCTGCTGAAGAGCACGATCTCGCTCGCCGTCGGCGCGCCAACGCCGGAGCTGGTCGAGGAGCGGGTCGAGCAGCTGCGGCGCGAGTTCGGCGCGGTCCGCCTCCACCGGCCGCTCGGCGAGCAGCTGGAGCTGTTCGTCACCCACCTGCCGGGGCAGCGCGACCGGGTGCGCGGCTACGCCGACTACCTGACCGTCGAGCAGGTCGGCGCGATGGTGCCGATCGCGACCCACGCGGTCGGCTCCGAGCACGGTCCCTACATCGGCCACACGCTCGCCGGGGCGGCGCAGCCGGTGCTCTTCGACTCCGGCGAGGCGTCCCGCGCGAGCCGCTCACCGGCGACGCTGCTCGTCGGCAAGCTGGGCTCCGGCAAGACCTTGGCGATGGAGCTGATCATGTACCAGGCGCTGCTCGCCGGTTCGACGGTCTGCGACATCGACCCGAAGGGCGACCACGCCCTCGACCGCCTGCCCGGCGTCGCCGAGCGGATGGAGGTGGTCGAGCTGAGCGCCGAGGAGCGCTATCGCGGATTGCTCGACCCGCTCCGCATCGGCCCCAGGGACACCTGCGAGGACCGCGCGGTCAACTTCCTGCTCGGCATCCTCCCGGAGCCGGTGGCGCCCGAGTGGCAGACCGAGGTCCGCGGCGCCGTCCGGACGGTCGTCGCCCGCGGTGGCACCAGCTGCGACGACGCGCTGGTGGAGCTCGAAGGGGGCAATCCGGAGGCTCGGCTCGCCGCCCGGGCGCTGCGGGTCCACGCCGAATCGGGGCTCGCGCGACTGGGGTTCGCGCGGCCCGGGACGCCACTGCCGGAGCCCGCCCGACGGCCGCTCACCAGCCTGCGGATCCGCAACCTGGCCCTGCCGCTGCCGGGCACGCCGCGCTCGGAGCTCCAGCACGAGGAGCGGATCGCGCGGGCGGTGCTGCACCTGCTGGCGATGTACGCGCTGCAGCTGACCAGCAGCGACCGTCGCCGCCACTCGGTGCTCGGCTTCGACGAGGCCTGGGTGCTCCTCTCCGACGCCGCCGGTCGCGCCCTGATCGACCGCATCTCGCGCCTCGGCCGGGCCCAGAACGCGACCCCGTTGCTGGCGACCCAGGTGCTCGAGGACGCCGACTCGCTCGACGGCTTGATCGGGCCGATGTTCTGCTTCGGGGTCGAGGGAGAGCGGGAAGCGCGCGGCGCCCTGCGGCTCCTCGGCATGGACGAGGACGACGCGGACCTGCGCCAGACCCTGATGTCGTTCCGGCGCGGACGCTGCATGATGCGCGACCTCGACGGACGGGTCGCCCCGGTGCAGATCGACCTCCTCGATCGGCGCCTCCTCGAGGCGCTCGACACGACGCCGGTCGCCGAGCAACCGCCCGAGGAGACCGTCGCGACCGGTGTCGTCGATGAGTAGCCGCGGTGCCCGACTCAGCGTCGCGCTGATGCTGCTCGCCGCGATCCTCGCGGTGGCGATGGTGACGGCGGGGCCCGCCCTCGCGGGGCCGGCGCTGCCCGGCGGCGAAGGCGGCGGATGCTCCTCGGTGACCGCGTCGGCCACCACCTGCGTCGAAGAAGAAGGGCTGCCCACGGAAGGGGAAGCCGAAATGGAAGGCGGCGCGACGAGCGACTCCAATCCGCTCTCCACCCTGGGCGGCGGTTCGCACAGCCATCCGTTCCCGCTCGACAACTACGGGTTGGACGAGCAGGTTCAGTGGGGGGTGAGCCACCTCGGCAACACCTTCGACCGCATCACCCAGTGGGTCATCCAGGGCATCTGGCAGCTGATGCTCTACGTCTTCAACGGCATCATGGTGATGCTCCGGTGGGCGTTCTCGCTCGACCTGCTGCAGAAGTCGATGTCGAAGCTCACCGACGCGCTGCAGACGATGCGCGAAAACATCGATACCCCGTGGGGGTTGGCGGCGGTCGCGGCGATGGCCCTGTGGGGGATCTGGAACGGGCTCGTCCGCAACAAGTCGATCGACACCCTCCGCGGGCTGACCGCCTCGCTGCTCTGCATGGCGGCGCTGCTGGTGGTGATCGGCAACCCGGTCGAAACCCTCGGGCAGTTCACGAGTGCCGCCAACGGCGCCTCGACCGAGATGCTCAGCTCGATCACCGGCGGCTCGGTGAGCCATCCCCAGCAGGCCGTCGGCTCGACCGAGGAATCCCTGTTCGACACCGTGATCCTGAGGCCGTGGTGCGCCCTGCAGTTCGCCGACATCGAATATTGCCTCTCGCAACCGAAGGGACTCAACCAGTCGGTCGCCGACACCTGGCTGCAGGCGCCCCCTGACAGTGAATGGCGGACCTCGCTCTGGAACATCACCAAGAGCTCGAGCGAAGAAGAAGCGCGCGACGAAAGCTACGGCATCGACGCGCCGGGGAAGAACACGAACCTCGGCGACATGTACCACCTCGCCGGGAATCCACAGAAGGTGGCGTTGATCAGCGGCGACTCGACCTTCTCGCGGCTCGGGTTGCTGCTGCTGATCGTGGTCGGCCTGGTCGGTGCGATCTGCCTTTTCTGTTATCTCTCCGTCCGGCTGTTGATGGCCGCGTTGTTCGTGCTCATCCTGGTGATGTTCGCACCGGCGATGTTCCTCGTCGCCGCCCTCGGCGACACCGGCCGCGCGACGGTCTTCGCCTGGCTCAAGCGCGTCTGCGGCGCGGTTCTCACCAAGGTCGTCTTTGCGCTCTTCCTGGCCGTCATCATCGCCGCCAGCAACCTCGTCGCCGAACTGAACCTCGGCTTCTTCCCGGAGTGGATCGTGTTCATCGCCCTCTGGTGGGGCGTGCTGCTGAAGCGCAAGGACCTGCTTGCGCTGCTCTCGCTCGACGCCAGGGCCGCGACGCCCTCGGGGATCGACTTCAACGGTGCCGGCGGCGGGCACTCGCTCGCCGAGCTCTTCTACGCACGGCAGCTGATCGGCGACGCCCGTCGCGGGGCGCGGCGACTCGCCCGCGGCGCCACCGCCGCGCCGCGTGCGGTCGGGCGGCGCGGCAGGGAGGCCGTCGGTCGGGGGGTGGAGGGCAGGCGGCTGGGCGAGAGCGACGCGGCGCGCCGCCTTGCACGCGAGGACCTCGAGGGCGAGGGCCGCGCCGCGCTCAAACGACGCAACGCCGAACGGCATCAAACCGAGCTCGCCGACAGCGCCCGGGTCCTCGGGCGGGAGAAACGGCTCAGCACGAGGCTGGCCGACCTCGATTCCCAGATCCGGCAGAAGCGCGCCGGCTCGGCCTCCCGGCAGCGCAACGGCGCTCGTCCGCAAGGTCGGCGGCTGGAAGGGCTGACGGAAACCCGCGCCCAGGTCCAGCAGGAGCTCCACACCCTGCGCTCCTCACCCGAGTACGACCGAGCGCGGTCGGCAAGCGGCTCACGGCCGCGCGAGGTGACCGACGGCGACGTCCAGGGGTGGATCACGCAGCGGCGCTCCGAGCTCTCCCGCCGTCCGGACGCGCCCGAGAACCTGCGCGCCGCGGGCATCGATCCGCAGGCGTTCAAGCGAGCCGGTTCGGACGAACAGGGCGCCGCCCGGACGCGATCGAGCGAGACGATGAAACGACACCAGGCGCTGTTCGAGCGCGCCGGGCTCGACGGCGACGGGCGCGAGCCGCTGGGCTTCCGGGAGCGGCGGAAAGCTCGCGAGGAGGTGCGCGCGAGCGGGCGCATGGACCACTACCGAGAGATCGCGCACGAACGTGCCCAGCAGCACCGCCGGAGCCTGCGCGACCAGCGTCACCGCCGCAACGTGCGATGAGTGATCGCCGACGTCATCGCGCGTTCGCCCTCTCGGTGCTCTTCGCGGCGGCCGTCTGCGTCGCGGTGTGGGCGGTGGAGCGTCCCCGCCCCGGCGGCGCGACGGGGGTCGCCGCGACGGCGCCCAACCGCAGCCCGCTCGTGCTCGGCGCCGCCGCGCCCGCCCCGTCGACCGGCGAGGCGGGGGCGCCGGCGCCGCGGCTCCCACACCAGGCCGGAGCGCTCCCCGAAAAAGCGTCGATCATCGTGACCGCGCGACGCTTCACCGCCGCCTTCGTCCAGTACGAGGTCGGCAGGCTGCCGACGGGAGCGCGGCGGACGATCCAGTCGACGGCGACGCTGTCGTTCGCCTCGAGCCTGCTGTCGGCGCCGCCGAGCATCCCCAACGGCGTCCGGCCGCCGCCGCCCGCGCGGGTGCGCTCGGTGGCGATCGCCAACGGCCCTGAAGGGGGACAGGCGGCGGTCGCCGTCGAGTTGCTGGCCGTGGGCGGAAAGATCAGCTCCCTCACGGAGCTGCTGTTGCGATCGGGACGGGAATGGCGGATAAGCGGCCTGGGCTAGGCGCCCGCCCCGCGCAGCGGGCGGTGCAGGCGCTGACGGGGCGCCTCCTCCCCGGCCGGACAGGGAAGGCCGTCGAGCTGGCGCTGGGGGCGAAGGCGGCGATCGCCGCGCTGCCGGTGCTGCTCGTCGTCTTGGCGGTCCTCGCCGGGATCTTCGGCGCGATCGGGGCCGTCGCCGGAGAATCCGAAGCGGCGTCGGGCGGTTGCGGAGGTCCCGCGCCGGTGGCCCTTAACGGGCCGCCCGCCTACCTGATCCCGATCTACCAGGCCGCCTCGACCGCGGCGGGGCTCAACCCCGAAGGGCCCGCGATCCTCGCCGGCATCAACCGGGTCGAGACGGACTTCGGCCAAGACCTGGGAACCTCGAGCGCTGGGGCGGTCGGCTGGATGCAGTTCGAGCCGGCCACCTGGGAAGAGTACGGCGACGGCGGCAACCCCGACGACCCCCACGACGCGATCTTCGCCGCCGCCCGGCTGCTGAAGGCGGACGGCGCCCCCGGGAACTGGTACAAGGCGATCTTCGGCTACAACCACGCCGACTGGTACGTCGAAGAGGTCGAGAAATACGCGCGCGAATACTCCGCCGCGGTGCCCCCCGGCGCCTCCTCCACGAGTGCCAAGGAAGCCCCGGCATCGGAATCGGGAGCGGGAGGGGGAGCGGGATCGACCGCCGGCTCGGAATCGGAATCGACCGCCGGCGCCACCTGCGGCGGCGGTACCGGCGAAACCTCGACCGTCGCGGGCGAAAGCGCGCAGATCCTCTCCAACGGGCTTGCCGCCGCCCCCGCCGGCGCCCCGCAGCAGGTCAAGACGATGATCGCTGCGGGCAACCAGATCGCCCCGCTTCCCTATGTGTGGGGCGGACACCATGCGCTCGGCAGTCCGACCAACGGGTACGACTGCTCGAGTGCGGTCTCCTACGTGATGTATGCGGGTGGCTTGTTGCCCGCGGGCACGGCCGGATTCAGCGCGGGGGATTTCTACACCGACTTCGTGGCCGCCAACTTCGTCGCCGGGGGATCGGTCGGCGGGCTGGTGTCAGGGCCGGGGAAGTGGGTGACCGTCTACTCCAACGGCGAGCACACGTTCATGACGATCGCCGGGATCAGGTTCGACGACTCCGCCGACTACCTGCGCAACGGCAAGGGCCCGAACGGCACGAACGTCAGCATGTGGCAACCGTTGATGGACACGGCGGGGTTCACGGCGTCGCACCCCACCGGCCTCTGAGCGTCCACGGAGGTGGGCCTGGGCGCAGTGGATGTCAGCGCGGCAATCAAATGCGTAGCGCCCTTATCGTTCACTGACTCCTGGAGGTCCTCGATGCCACAGATCATGCCGGAGGGACTACCCGACCGGACCACCTGGTCCCGCTACGACTTCTCGAGATGGGCAGATGGGAAGGCCTGGAAGTTCGTCCGCGGCGAGGATTACCAGAGCACGACCGAAAGCTTCCGCTACAACGTCAGGCGGTGGGCCAAGGCACACGGCTACGAGGCGGCGGTGCGGACCCTGCCCGCAACCGACGAGAGTGGCCGGCCGCTGCCCGCGAGCAAGTCGGACCCGATCGGCCTGGGCGTCTGCTTCACCCCGAGGAACCCACCCAAGGGTCAGTCACAGTGACCCTTGGGCCTCGGGAGTCATGCCCTGAGGTCATTGTGAGGAAGTCACCCCGAGAGCAGCCTGGGGTGCATGGAAACTCACGCAGAAAACTCACCCCGTCCCGCCGACCATTCCTCCGTCAGTTACCAGGACAACCGCCGGTACGTCCTCGGCGTCCTCAGCCGACGTTGTCGCTGGCTTGACCCGAGTCAGCGCGAGGATGCCTTCCACGACGCTTACGTGGTGTTGCTGGAGAAGCTTGCGAGCGGCGCCCTCGACGCCGGTGACATGATCCCCGCCCGGGCCCGCGCGTACCTCACCCAGACCGCCATCCACAAGGCACTCGACCAGGGCAAGAGAGCGGCCCGCCGCCAGCTCGTCTCACTCGACCTCGACGAGTGCGCCGAGCTGTCCTCGCCCGAGCCGTCGATCGAGGAGCGGGTCATCGCCCGCGAAGAGGCTCGGCGCCTTCAGTATGCCGTGACTCACCTCCCGGAGCGCCGTCGACGGGTGATCGAGCTGCGTTACTACCTCGGCTGCGATCCGCAGCAAATCCAGGCACGGCTCGGCGTCTCGCGCGACGTCTACCGTCACGAGCTCGAGCGCGGCACCCGGGCGGTCGTCCAGGCCGCGGCGGCCTAGTGTCCCGAGTCACAAATTCCGCACCACCCCGACGGCGTCCCTCGCCCTGATCGCCCAGCCCTAGTCAGGAAAAATAGATCGCCCAAAGGTGCGGTGTGCGCACCCTCCGGCGATCCAAAACGGCTGACCGGCGCCTACCGGGCTGTGCGGCGGCTAGCGGGTAGTTCTAGGAGGGGTCGAGGGGGGCGTGGGTGATAGGGCTGGCGCCCGGGTGGGGGCGCGGGCCGGAAGTGGTTCGGGCCTGATGAATCGGAGCCCAGGCGTCCCGGGCGTCTCGGAGGCGACCCGGGCAGGCTGTGGCCGCCTCCGAGACGCCCGGGACGGGAGGTCTTGCGGGGGGACCGGCGCCGGGACGGGTGCGTGGCGGGGGGAGATCGGCCACTCGCTGCCGTATGCGGATAGCGCATACGGCAGCAGGGGCGTCTTCGTGACGGGCCCCGACGAAAAGCGATGTCTCCGTGACGGGTCAGAGGAATGCGACGTCTTCGTGACGAGGTCGACGAAAGACGCCACGAAGACCGCACGATCTGCGCGGGTCCCGTCTGAGAGATGCATGGATACGGGAGATCCCCGAGGATCCCCGCCCTGTCCGTGACGAAGGGTCCACGATCGCAGGGAAGGCGTATGCCTTCGTGGGGAGGTTCAAGGCCCCTCTTCGCGCTGAGTGAATCTGGGCCCCTATAGGGGCCCAGAACCGTGGTCACGTCTTTGTGACCGTGGAAGAACTGTGGAACCCGTGACGTCTCCCTCACGTCTCCCGCGTGGTTCCCGGCGTCATCCTCACGAACCCTGTGGCACCCTCCCTCCGCTGTTCCTTATGGCCCCGATGAGGCCATAAGGAACAGCGGAGCGTAGGACCGGGTGTGTCGGGCCGTCCCCCCATGACCCGGCCCCCCGTCACGAAGTCGTGACCCCGCGTGGCGCCTTCCTCCACGATCCCCGCCGCCCGCGCACCCTCTGCCGTTCCTCCCAAATCTCGGCCTTTTCGGAGGCGGCCACAGCCTGCCAGGGTCGCCTCCGAAAAGGCCGCGTCCCTCGGGCGTCCCGCCAGAGCTCCCTCCGTCCCCCGCAGCGCC
The DNA here is from genome assembly GCA_018268575.1 of Actinomycetota bacterium. Taxonomy (GTDB): domain Bacteria; phylum Actinomycetota; class Thermoleophilia; order Solirubrobacterales; family 70-9; genus VAYN01. The sequence goes on along the minus strand of JAFDWF010000093.1, from coordinate 5,540 downwards.
GTCGTGGAACTACTCATCTAGGAACAGGTCCGAGAACCTAGTGTCCCGCGTCATAAGTTCCGCACCACCCCGACGGCGTCTCGCCACCCGTGGCGGCGTCCTCGGATTTGGCTTTGCCACCGGCAAAGCCTGCATCCTGCGTCCTTGCCACGGGCGTCGATCCACTCGTCGGATGTGGCACCCAACTTATGACGCGGGCCACTAACTGCGCTCAAGTTCGCGAAGGTCGATCACGCCGGTCTCGACGGCGCGCTCGACCAGTCGCAGGCGCTTGCGATTCTGCGGCAGATCCTCCACCCCGAACCGCTCGAAGAGCGCCCGCAGGTGCCCTTTCACCGCTCCGACGGTAAGCACGAGCTCGTCGGCGATTTCCTTGTTGCCGGCCGGCATCGCGTAGGTGCCGCCCCCGTACAGCGGTCGGCAGAGGGCGACCAGGACCCGCCGTTGGCTCTCCGTGATCCGGGTCGCGGGCGAGTCGGCGGCGGGCCGGGTGCTGTCGTAGGAGGTGGTGGACGGATCGCGGAAGGTGAGCAGGCTGTCACCGCAGCGCAGCACGTCGCCACCGGCCAGCCGGTGGCGGCCGGAGATGCGCTCGCCGTTGACGAACGTGCCGTTGCGAGAGAGGCCGTCGTCGACGACGACCCAGGTGCCGCCGAGGTGCTCCAGCTCGGCGTGCAGCCGCGAGACCTCGGGGTCGCGCAGGAGGCGGACATCGCAGGCCTCTCCGCGTCCGATCGTGACCGGCCGCGAATCGTCGGCCAGGGTGAAGAGCCCCTCGGTGTCGTCGTCGCGGCGGTAGAGCAGGAATGGTCGGCCGAGCCGCTCGGCCTCGATCCGTCGCTGCAGCTCGCGCGGGGTGGGCAGGGCGTCGCTCATCGCGCTCACGCTACAGGTGCAGGCGCACCCCGCCGAGTGACTTCGTGTAGGCGAAGCCATGCCCGAGCTCATGGACCTCGAGCAGCGCCCGGTGGTCGGCGGTCAGCGTGGCATCGGGGTAGTAGAAGACGAGCTGACCGGAGTACGAAAGGCCGGGGTCAAGCGTGATGTCGGAGAAGGGGGCCGCGAGTGCGCCAAGGACGGTGTCGTACTGGGTCGAGTAGTCGGCATCGGCGGGGCCGTGGTAGGGCACGATCTTCCCCTGCTCGTCGAAGACCCACAGTGAGGTGCTGCGCCCCTGCGCGGTCAGGTTGTCGGCTTCGAATACCTCCGTGGTCTTGGTGATGTTGGTGGCGGTGGCGTCGACGACGATGAAATGGGTGCCGGGTGGCGCGGTGAACTCGGTGCCACCGCCGCCGCGCAACACCCGGGCAATGCGGACGCCGGTGACGGTGAAGTTCATCGTCGCCAGGCGGAGGGCCTCACCCTTGTCGGCGATGACGTTGACGCCGCCGGCCGGTGAGCGGCAGTCCCGCGGAGGCCCCGAAAATGGCGGCCCGCAGCCGGGCAGCGAGGCGGGGTTCGGGAGGTCGCGGCCGCCGAGCGCGCCGCCGGCCGAGGACGACTCCTGCCTGCCGTGACCGCCGCCGGCGTCCAGCGCGATCGCCACGACGGCCACTGCGAGGGCGAGCACCGCCACCGCGGCGAGCGCGAGGAGGCGCCGCCGCCTCGCTCTGTGGCGCTCGGCCACTTCGGCGCTCGCTCCGAGCGCGTTCGCCACCGCGCTCACGAGCTCCGCGGGCCCGCGGTAGCGGTCGGCGGGCGCCGGGGCCAGTGCCCGTCGGAGGACGCCGTCGAGCGCCGGCGGGAGGCCGGGCCGCAACTGCGAGGGAGGTGTCGGCCCCCGGGCCGCGGGCTCGTGGGGGCCGACAGCCAGGTTCTCCGGCGGGAACGGCACCGATCCGGTGAGCGCCTCGTAAAGCACGCCACCGAGCCCGTAGACGTCGGTGCGCGAGTCCGGCGGGGCGTCGTCGAGAAGCTCGGGCGCGGCGTACTCGATGTCGCCGACCAGCCCCGCGCCTGGCTCACCACGGGCGGAGGAGGTGGCGGCCGCGAGGCCGAAGTCGGAGAGGTAGACGCGGTCGCCTTCGAGCAGGATGTTGGCCGGCTTGAGATCTCGATGGACGAGCCCGACCCCGTGCGCGGCCTCGAGCGCGGCGGCGATCCGGTCGACGATCCGTACCGCCTGGGCTGGATCGAGGGGACCGCGCTCGGCGATCAGCTGGTGGAGGCTGGGGCCGGCGACCCAGCGCATCGCGGCGAACAGCGTGCCGTCTCCCTCGTCGGCCTCGTAGACGGGGAGGACGTTCGGGTGATCGACGGAGGCGGCGAGTCGCATCTCGCGCCGGAACCGCTCGCGGAAGCCGTCGTCCGCGACCAGCTCGGGACGGATGACCTTGACCGCCACGACCCGCTCGAGGCGGGGCTGCAGCGCCCGGTAGACGTGTCCCGTGCGGCCCTCGCCGACGAGCTCGAGGAGCTCGTATCCGGCGATGCGGTCCCCCACCTCGAAGCGGCTCATGGTCAGTACTCCGGGGACTTGTACACCGCGCGGTCCGGGCTTTGGTCGATCGCCGCCCGGAAGACCCCGACCGAGCCTTCGTCGTCGAGGTTCTGGCCGAACTCGTGCACGTAGAGCAGGAGCGAGTGGGCCGAGTCGAGGTCGGCGACGGGATAGGAGAAGGCGAGCGCGCCGGCGAACTGGAAGGTCCCGGGTTCGGCCCGCTCGAACCGCCGGTCGACCAGCGAGAGCGGGATCAGGCCGGCCGCGGGAAGGTTCTGCGCGGAGTAGTCGACGAAGTGGGGACCTCGGGCCGGCACCCGATCGCCCCCGGCGCCGTACAGGAACAGCGCGGTCTGTCGGCCTTCGAGCTCGTCGGGTTCGAACACCTGTGCCGTCCGCGTCCGGTTGGCGATCGTGCACTCGATCACGATGAAGCGCTGCCCAGGGGGCGCGGTCACGGTGTCCTCGCTGTAGGGATCGAGGATGGCGTGACTCTGGACGACCCGCGTCACCTTGAAGTCCATCGTCTGCATCCGTGCGGTCGTCCCGGGCGAGGCGAGCACGCTGACGCCGCCGGTCGGGCCACGGCAGTCTCCGTTCGGCGCGGCGAGCAGGTCGCCGCATGGGCGCAGGGACCCCGGCGCGGGCAGGGCCTGGCCGGTGGCGTGCGCGCGGGCCGAGCCTGGCCCGCCGGTCAGCACCACCATGAGCGTCGCGACGAGCGCGAGGCAGATCGCCCCACCGGCCGCGAGGAGCAGCCTGCTGCGCCGCGACCGGGGCGACCGCACCGGGCGGTGCGGCGCCGTGCCCAACGCCCGCCGGGCCGCGGCGGCGAGCTCCCCCGCGGAGGCGTAGCGGCCCTCGGGGTCCCTTGCGAGCGCTCGGCCCGACACCTCGTCGAAGCCACGCGGCAGCGCCGGGTTCAGCCTGGTAGGCGCGGGAGGGTCCGTCGTCGTGCGCGCGTGAAGGTTGGCGATCAGCCCGTCGATCGGAAAGGGGACCGAACCGGTGAGCATCTGAAAGAGGACGCAGCCGAGCGCGTAGACGTCAGCGGCGATCGTCGCCGCGCCGCCGTCGACCAGCTCCGGGGCCAGGTAGTCGACGGTGCCGACCAGCCCGGCGACCCGGGTCGTCGCATCGCCGCCGTACGTCGTTCGCGCCAGACCGAAGTCCGACAGGAACGCATGGTCGGCTTCGAGCAGCACGTTGGCAGGCTTGATGTCACGGTGGATGAGGCCCCGGGCGTGGGCGGCGTCGAGTCCGCCGGCGACCTGCTCGAGCAACTCGACGGCGCGCGCCGGGTCCAGCGGCTCCCCACCCGCGAGCACCTTCTGCAGGTCCGGGCCCTCGACCCAGCGCATCGCGACGAAGAGCACCCCGTCGACCTCGTCGGCCTCGTACACCGGCACCACGTTGGGATGATCGATCGACGCCGCGAGGCGCGACTCGACCTCGAAGCCCTCCCGAAACTCCCGGTCGGACGCCAGGTCGGGCCGTATCACCTTCACCGCGACCACCCGGTCGACGCCCGGCTGGACCGCCCGATAGACGCGGCCCATGCCGCCCGTCCCGCCCAGCTCGATCAGCGTGTAGCCGGCAAGGCTCTGCCCCGCCGCAACCTCGCTCACCCCGTCCTCCGGCGCCGTGACCCGACGTTGCGCATGACGCCGTGATAGCAGACCGGGGTGCCCTGCATCTCCGGTGAGCCCGGCGACGCCGACGACTGCTTTGGTGAGACCGGGTGACTTGGCCAATCGGGATATCTGGGATAGCCTGAAGACATGGCAAAGGTCCTGGTCTCCTTCGACGACAAGCTGTTGCGGCAGATCGACCGCGCAGCGAAGGCGAGCGGCAAGTCTCGCAGTGCCTACCTCTCCGATCTGGCCGAAAGCGAGGCGGCGCGCGGGCAGGGCCCTGGGAGAACGCCTTCGGCCCGCGCCGCCTTGCGGCGGCTCGATCGTCTCTTTGAGGCCTCGTCGGCCGAGGACTCCACGGACGCGATCCGCGCCGAGCGCGACGCCCGTTGACCGAGGCCGTCCTCGACGCATCGGTGGTCCTCAAGTGGTTCCGGACCGAGGGAGAGCGACATCGGGAGGAGGCCCTCGCCCTGCGCCGCTCCTTCGAGGCCGGCGAGCTCACCGTCTTCGCGCCCCCGCTCCTCTGGTTGGAGATCGTGAACGTCGCCGCACGACGCTGGGGCTGGTCCGCGCGCCAGCTCGACGGCCTCGCCGCCCAGCTACCCGCACTCAGCTTCGTCATGCTCGAACCCGTCCTTGCCGGGGTCTCGCGCTGGGCGGCGGCAGGCCTCAGTGCTTACGACGCAACCTATGTCGCGGCCGCGGAGGAGGCCGGGGTGCCGCTGATCACCGACGACGCAGGAATCCTCACGGTGGCCGCCGACCTGGTGAGCCCTCTGGCCGATGACGCCTGAGTTCGGATGCTGCCGCCTGCCCAACCTCTTGAGGGCGACCCGACGCCCGGCCGATATGTCGTCGGTTCGGGCACTCTTGACGAGAAGTGCCTGAGATTCAGTGCGGCGGTTCAAAGCGGAGCGGGTTGGCCCGGTACCGTTGGACCGTGACCGTGAGGACCAGCGGCGTGCGGCAGCAGAGCATCTGGGCGAGTGTCGTCAGCGATGACGCCGTGGGGCTTCAGCGATGGCTGCTCGCCCTCGGATTCACCGAGGACCTCATGATCCCGGGCGAGCGTGAGGGCGCGATCCACCACTGCCAGCTCGACTGGCCCGAGGGCGGGCGGGTCATGCTCTCCAGCACCGGCGAGCGTGCGACCCCCTGTCGGCCGGGGACGAGCTCTCTGCATGTCGTCACGGCCGACCCTGACGCGGTGATGGCCCGCGCCCGCGCTCTGGGCGCATCGATCGTGCACGAGCTCGTCGACCAGGCCGACTACCCGTCGCGCGACTTCACGGTGGCCGACCCGGACGGCAACCACTGGACGTTTGCGACCTTCGCCGGCTAGTGGTGTGACCACCAACGTCTGCCGGGTCCTGGACGGCCTCAGATGATCGTCGGGCGGCGTCCTCGGTCGCCTGAGTAGCGCTGCTACTCAGGCTCCCTGCGTCCTTGCCCGCCGACCCCTG
>JAFDWF010000092.1 GCA_018268575.1 Actinomycetota bacterium | reverse complement strand
GTCGTCCTCGTCTCCTGAGCTAGATAGGTGGTTCCAGGACAGGTGCGAGGGTGGCGTGGGTGGTCGAGCTGGCGCCCGGGGAGGGGCGCGGGCCTGAGGGGGTGCGGGCCGGACCGAGCGGAGCCGGGGACGGGAGGTTCTCGGGGGGAGCTGGCGCAGGGACAGGCCGGCGCGGAGAAGGGACGGGTGCGTGGCGGGGGAGATCCGGGGAGTCCGGCATCTCCGTGACGGGACGGAGGATTGCGACGTCTCCGTGACGGAGCCGACGAAAGACGCCACGAAGACCGTGCGATCTGCGCGGGTCCCGTCCGGAAGATGCATGATCCGGCGGGATCCCCGCCGGATCATGGTCGCTCCGTGACGAAGGGTCCACGATCGCAGGGAAGGCGTATGCCTTCCTGCGAGGGTTCCGACCCCTCTTTTCGCGCTGAGTGAATCTGGGCCCCTATAGGGGCCCGGAACCGTGGTCACGTGATTGTGACGGTGGAAGAACTGTGGAACCCGTGACGTCTCCCTCACGTCTCCCGCGCACTTCCCGGCGTCTTCCTCACGGACCCCGCGGCACCCTCCCTCCGCTGTTCCTTATGCCCACCATCCCGGCATAAGGAACAGCGGAGCGTAGGACCCTCTGCCGTCCCCCCATGACCCGGCCTTCTCGGAGGCGGCCACAGCCTGCCAGGGTCGCCTCCGAAAAGGCCGGGTCCCTTGCCTCGGGCGCCAGCCGGCGACGCCCCCGTCCCTCAGGCGCCCCACCGGAGCACCCCCCCTCAGCAACTCGGGTCGACGAGGATCTTCACCTGGTTCGCGCGGTCGTCGCGCATCGCCTCGAAGCCCTGGGCGACGATCTCGTCGAGGCCGATCCGGCGGGTGATCATCGCCTCGGCGTCGAGCGCGCCGCGCCCCAGCAGGTCGATCACGGTGGGGAAGTCCGTCCGGGCGACGCGGCCGACGCTGCCGACCAGCTCCTTCTCGCCGAACAGGATCTCGTTGAAGCTCAGCTCCGCCGCCGCCTCGTGGAGGGCGACGACGACGGCGCGCCCGCCCGGTCGCAGCATCCGCACCGCCAGAGGACCGCTGGTCGGATGCCCGGCGCACTCGATGACGACGTCGGGGGCGTGGCCGGCGGCGCCGAGGTCGCAGGCGCTCGGGTCGAGGCCGATCGCGCCGAACCGCTCGCCGAGCGCCCGTCGCTGCGGCACCGGCTCGACCAGGAACGTCTCGCGAGCACCGAAGGCGCGCGCCGCCTGCACCGCCCCGAGGCCGATCGGGCCACCGCCGATCACCGCCACCCGCGAGCCCGGTTCGACGCCGCCGCGGCGCATCGCGTGGACGCCCACCGAGAGGGGCTCGACCAGCGCCCCGAGCGAGATCTCGAGCTCGGCCGGCAGCTTGAAGCAGGCGTAGGCGGGGACGCAGATCGCCTCGGCGAAGGCGCCCGGGCGGCTCAACCCGAGGTAGCCGCCCTGTTCGCAGCGGTGCTGGGCGCCCGCCTGGCAGGCGGCGCAGGCGCCGCAATGGAGGCTCGAGTCGCAGGCGAGGCGATCGCCGACCGCGAGGCCCTCCACCCCCGGGCCGACCTCGCTGACGACACCGCTCAGCTCGTGACCCATCGCGAGGGGCGCGGCGGCTCCGGTCAGCGGGTGGGGCGAGGTCGGGATCATGATCGGCCCCGCCGTGTACTCGTGCACGTCGGTGCCGCTGATCCCGCACCAGGCGACTGCGACCTTGACCTCCCCCGGGCCCGGCCGCGCCTCCTCTACCTCTTCGACCCGGATGTCGCCGCGGCCGTGCCAGACCGCCGCCCTCACCGCGGCCTCACGTCGCTTCGAGGATCGTCACCGCGGCCACCGCGCCGGGGCCGCCGATGTTGTGGGCGAGGCCGACCCGAGCCCCCTCGACCTGCATCTCCCCGGCCGTGCCGCGCAGCTGCTGGGTCAGCTGGTATAGCATCCGCAGCCCGGTCGCCCCGACCGGGTGCCCGCAGGAGAGCAGGCCGCCGCTGGTGTTGAAGGGGACTTCGCCGCCCAGCCGGGTCGCCCCCGACCGGACCCATTCGCCGCTCTCGCCGGGCTCGACGAAGCCGAGGTCGCTGTAGGCCATCAGCTCCGACACCGAGAAGCAGTCGTGCACCTCGGCGAGGTCGATCTCCTCGCGCGGGTCGGAGATCTCCGCCTCGCGGTAGGCCGTTTCGCCGGCGACGCGGCTGGCGCGGAAGCCGCCGAATCGGTACTCGGGGTCGTAGAAGGGCGAGTCCCAGCCGGCGCTCACCGAGAAGCCCTGTCCGCGGATCACCACGGGCGGCCCGGCGCTCTCGTGCTTGGGCGCGTCCTCGAGGCGGACCAGGATCACCGCGGCGGCGCCGTCGGTGGTCGGGCAGCAGTCGAGCACGGTCAGCGGGTCGGCGACCATCGGCGCGGCAAGCACCTGCTCGGCGCTCATCGGCGAGCGGTAGTGGGCTTTCGGGTTGAGCGCCCCGTGGTCGTGGTTCTTGGCCGAGATCTCGGCCAGGTCCTCGCGGCCGGTGCCGTTGTCGTGGAAGTGGCGGGCTGCCTGCACGCTGAAGGTGCCCGGCGCGGTGAAGCCCTTCTGGTAGAAGGGGTGCCCGGTCTCCACCTGCATCGCCACCAGCGAGCCCTGCGGGCTGCGGTCGCGGAGCTTCTCGACGCCGAGCGCGAGGACGCAGTCGTGGGCGCCGGAGAGCAGCGCCATGCAGGCGTTGCGGAGCGCGTCGCCGGCCGAGGCGCAGTAGTTGGAGACGCGGGTCACCGGGATGTCCCAGAGCGCCAACGGCTCGGCCAGGTCCATCCCCGAGCGGCCCTTCCAGACCCCCGCGTCCGGGAACGCGGTCGAGAGCCAGGCGCCGTCGATGTCGGCCAGCCCGATGTTGGCGTCGCGGACCGCGTCGAGCGTCGCGTCGACCGCCATGTCGTCGTAGGACTGGTCGAAGTTCTCGCCGAACCTGGTGCAGCCGGCGCCGATGATCGCGATTTTCCCACCCCAAGATTCCATCTGTTCAGACCTCCACCGGTCGGCACTTCCAGTAGTAGTTGTGAAATCCCTGCCCCTCGTGATAGCGCCGGTACACAAGCTCGACCGGGGTCCCGATGTCGAAGCTCGCGGCGTCGCAATCGGTGGTCTGCAGGACGATCCGGCCGCCCCCCTCGAGGTCGACCACGGAGACGACCAGCGGCGGGTCGGGGGTCGGGAAGTAGCGCTCCTTGGAGAGCGTGAAGACGTCGCCGGAGCGCGCCAGCTTCAGCTCCTCGAACGGGCCCTCGCTGTGGCAGGCACCGCAGACGCGGACGATCGGGTAATGGATCTGGCCGCAGTTGGCGCAGCAGCCGCCGTAGAGGCGGACGTCCTGCTTCTGGGTGCGGTGCAGGAGCGCGGTCGAGGAGAAGACCCCCTCGGTCTGCTCGCCCGCGCCGACGATCCCGCGAAACTCGCAGTAGCGGGTGAAGCTGTCGAGCTCACGCCGGTCGCCGAGCTGGGAGGAGAGGGTCCGGGCGGGGGCCCAGTCGGCGATCTTCTCGGTCGCCGTGAGCAGCACCACGTCGAGGCCGTCACCGTAGGAGACGATCGCGATCCGGTCCCCCGGCACGACCGCCTCGAGCGCCCCCTGCAGGCCGAGCAGGACCCCGGCGGTGCCGGTGTGGCCGAGCTCGCCGTGGTGCAGGTCGACCAGCTGGTCGGCGGTCAGGCCGAGCGCCTTGGCGGCAGCCCGGGCGCTGCTCGGGTCGGGGGCGTCGAGCACCACCTTGGCGAAGCCCGAGGCCTCCGCGCCCACCTCCTGGAGCGCCGCCGCGACCCCCTCGACGACGTTTCGCAGGTAGCCGTGCTGACGCGCGAAGCGGGTGTCGGCGTGGTCGACGTAGGCGTCGCCGTCGCGCCTCCAGAGGTGGAGGAAGTCGTCGCTGCGGGTCCAGAACGAGTCGACCGCGGCGATCGGGTCGGCGCCGACGGTGAGCGCCCCGGCGGCGTCCCCGAGCGCCAGCTCGAGCTCCGCGCCGGGTCGCGGCACGCGCAGGTCGGCGGCTGCGACGAGGACGTCCTTACGCCGCCCCAGCTCGACCGCGTCGAGGGCGAGGCCGAGCGCCGTCGTCGCCCCCCGCAGCGAGCCGCCGAAGTCCCCGGTGGCGACGCCGGGCCGCAGGTCGCAGACCGTCGCCAGCATCGGTGCCATCGCCTTCTCGCGGTAGGGCGCCGAGGTCGAGGCGTAGTACACCGCGTCGACCGCCTCGGGCCCGACCGCGAGGCAGCGTTCGGCGGCCGCGACCGCCATCGTGAAGGCGTCCTCGTCGAAGTTGGCGATCGAGCGCGAGCCCGGCCGGGCCTCGGCGCGCCAGCTCTCGCCGATCAGGTCGTTGGCGAGGCGGTAACGGGGGACGAAGGTCCCGACTGAGGTGATTCCGTGCATGTGCAGTCTCTCTCCGGGGGTTGTCAGGTCTTCACGGCGCCGATCCGGCGTCGCACGGTGTCGAGGGCGACGGCGAGGACGAGGATCACGCCGGTGACGATCTGCTGCCAGAAGGCGGAGATCCCGGCGAGGCTGAGGCCGTTCGCGAGGACGCCGATGAAGAGGACGCCCATGATGCTGCCGACCAGGCTGCCGGCGCCGCCACTGAGGCTGACGCCGCCGAGCAGGACGGCGGCGATCACCGTCAGTTCGATGCCGCTTTCCCCGATCGGGTTGGAGGCCAGGAGGCGGCCGCTGAGGACGATCCCGGCGAGCCCGGCGAGCAGCCCCGAGATCACGTAGACGGCGACCCTGGTGCGGGCGATCGGGATGCCGGTCAGCCGCGAGGCCTCCTCGTTGCCGCCGATCAGGTAGACACGGCGGCCGAAGATCGTGTAGCGCAGGACGAAGCCGACCACCGCCATCACCGCGGCGGCGATCACGATCGGCGTCGGGATCCCGAGGATCGTCCCGTTGCCGATGAAGTTGATCACGGCATCGCCCGCCACCGATTTCGACTGGCCGTTGGTGTAGACGAGGCCGACGCCGCGATAGAGGGCCAGGGTGCCGAGGGTGACGACGAAGAAGTCGAACTTGAGCCAGCCGATCAGCAGGCCGTTGACCAGCCCGAGCACGGCGCCGAGTCCGAGCGCCAGGGCGATCGCCAGGACTTCCGGCGTGCCGCTGCCGAGCAGCGCCGCGAGGATGACGCCGACCAGGATGTAGGCCGATCCGACCGAGAGGTCGATGCCTTTGTTGATCATCACCACCGTCTGGCCGGCCACCAAGACGAAGAGGATCGCGTTGGTGTTGAGGACGTTCTTGATGTTCTGGCCGCTCAGGAAGCGATCCTGGGTGAAGCTCCAATAGACGACCATGATCGCCAGCACGACGCCGACGCCGATGTACTCGCGGCGCAGCAGGAGGCGGCCCCAGTGGCCGAGGCGATCGCGGTTCGAGGGGGCGGCGGCGAGCCCGGCGGGGGGCGCGGTCGAGTCCTGGGCGTTCATCGTCAGCGGGGTCCTTTCGCGAGCATCGGTTCTGGGTGGGCGCCGGTGATCAGCGCGCCGAGGCGCTCCTCGCTCGCCTCGGCGCGGCCGATCTCCCCTGCCACGGCGCCCTCATAGAGGACGAGGATCCGGTCGGCGAGCGCGATCAGGTCGGGGATCTCCGACGAGATGAAGATCACGCCCATCCCCTCCTGCACGAGGTCGCCGATCAGCTGGAAGAGGTCGGACTTGGCGCCGACGTCCATCCCCCGCGCCGGCTCGTCGAGCAGCATCAGCCGCGGTGAGGTGGCGAGCACCCGCCCCAGCACCACCTTCTGTTGATTGCCGCCGCTGAGGTTGGCGACCACGGTGCCGGTTCCCGGCGCCTTGATCCGCAGGTCGCCGAACTGGCGGTCGACCACCAGTTGCTCGCGCCGGCCGCGGATGATCCCGCGCTGCGAGATCTCCTCGTGCCGACACATCGAGAGGTTGGCGCCGATCGTCGCGCCGAGGACGAGGCCGGAGCGCTTGCGGTCCTCGGGGACGAGGACCAGCCCCGCCTGGATCGCCTGCCGCGGGCCCTTCAGCCTGACCCGACCGCCCTCCACCCGGACCTCGCCGGCGTCGGTGGGCCAGAGCCCGAAGAGCGTCTCGGCGAGCGAGGTGCGGCCGGAGCCGACCAGCCCCGCGACCCCCAGCACCTCGCCGCGGGCGACGCTGAGCGAGACCCCGCGCAGCCGCTTCGTCCGCAGGCCCTGGACGGAGAGGAGCTCCTCCCCCGGCTCGACCGCGACCTTGTGGTAGAAGGCCGACGGCGGCCGACCGACCATGCTGAGGACGAGGTCGTGGTCGCTGGTCCCCGGCAGGTCGTCGACCACCCTGACCAGGTGGCCGTCGCGGAGCACGGTCGCCCGGTCGGCGATCTCGCGCACCTCCGACAGGCGGTGGGAGATGAAGACGATCGTCGCGCCCGCGCCGCGCAGCCGCCGCAGCGCCGCGAACAGCGCCTCCACCTGGTCGCCGGTCAGCGAGCTGGTCGCCTCGTCGAGGATCAACACCTTCGGCTCCAGGGTCAACGCCCGGGCGATCTCGAGCATCTGGCGCTGGTCGATCCGCAGCGCCCCGACCTTCGCGCCGGGGTCGAGGTCGAGCCCGAACCCCTCCAGCGCCGCTGCCGCCCGCCGCCGCACCTGCGACCAGGAGATCTTGCCGAAGCGGCGCGGCAGCTCGGCGGCAAGCAGGTTCTCGCCGACCGTCAGCTCCGGCGCCAGGCTGCCCTCCTGGGTCACCATGCAGACGCCGGCGGCGACCGCCGAGCGAGCCTTCACCGAGTCGTGGCGCTCGCCGTCGTAGAAGAACTCGCCCGCGCTGGGCACGAGCAGGCCGGCGAGGACCTTCGCCAAGGTCGACTTCCCCGAGCCGTTCTCGCCGAGCAGGGCGTGCACCTCGCTCGGCCCGAACTCGGCGGAGACGTCGACCAGCGCCTGGACCGGGCCGTAGCTCTTGTAGAGGTGGGAGAGGGAGACCTTCACCGAGTCAGTCCTCCTCCAGCCACTCGTAGCCCTCGACCGGGCGCGAGGCGCGCAGCCGCTCGGTCGCCGCCGGGTCGAGCCGGCCCGCGGCGTCGACGGCGACGCCGTAGGAGCACTCGGCGCTCGCGGCGGAGAGCAGGCCGTCGCGCACTTCCTCGGCGACCTTGGCGGCGGGCCGCCGGAAGGGGTCGCCGAAGCCGCCGCCGCCACCCGCCTCCTGCTCCCAGATCGTGCCCACCTCCAGCTCCACCAGCTCCTTCGAGCCGGGCTCGTAGGTGCGCCCGTCGGGGAAGCTGAGGAGGAGCCGGTTGGTCGCGCCGGGGGCGCCGCCGAAGAGGCCATAGGCGCCGGGGGCGCCCTCGGTGGCGAGGCCGTCGCCGAGGCATGAGGCGAGCGTCTCGCCGTCGACCCGGAAGCGCGAGAGGACGCCGAGTCCGCCGCGGAACTCGCCCGCGCCGGCGGAGCCGGGCAGGAACTCGTACCGGAGCATCGTGAACGGCGTCTGCAGCTCCAACACCTCGAGGTCCTGGGTGCGCATCATCGGGTTGGGGACGAGCCCCAGGTGGTCGTAGCCGTCGACGCCGTAGGTGCCGCCCGCGCCGCCGCGGCAGTTGAAGAAGCCGACGTCGGTGTAGGGGCGCTCGACGCGCGGGTCCCAACCGCTCCAGATACAGCTCAGGTGACGGCACCAGCCGGCGATCACGCGGTCGGGGGCGAGCGGGGTGAAGGCCCGCATCAGCGCCTCGAAGATCGCGTCGGAGACGTGGTTGCCGAAGCCGGTGGCGGCCGGGAAGTCGGGGTTCACCACGGTCCCGGGCGGGAAGGTGAAGTGGAACGGCCGGTACATCCCGGCGTTGTGGGGCATGTCGGGCGCGACGACCATCAGCACCACGGTGAGCGCCATCGACATCGAGACCGCCGGCGGCGCGTTGGTGTAACCCGGCGCCTGCGGGTCGGTACCGGTGAAATCGAAGTGCATCTCGCCGTCCTCGATCGTCACCGTCACCTTCACCCGGTACTCCTTGGTGGCGTCGAACCCGTCGCTGAAGATCGACCCTTCACCGCTGTAGGTGCCCTCGGCGAGCTCGCGGATCCCGGCGCGCAGGCGCTCCTCGACGGCGGTGAACAGGTACTCCATGTGTGACTCGAAGACGTCGGCGCCGTAGCGCTCGACCACCTCGAGCAGCTTGCGCTCGCCGAGCACGGTGCCGCCGACCAACGCCTTCGCGTCCTCGGGGACGATCTCCCACCTGATGTTGGCGAAGACGAGGTCCCAGACGTCCTGGCGCAAGGCGCCGCGCTCGTAGATCTTCACCGGGGTGACCCGGAACGCCTCCTGCCAGATTTCCTTGGCGCGCGGGTTGTAGGTGCCGGGGACCGAGCCGCCGATGTCGGCCATGTGTCCCTTCGTCACCGCCCAGCCGACCAGGCGGTCGACGTGGAAGATCGGCTTGAAGACGCCGAGGTCGGCGAGCTGGTTGTTGCCCGAGAAGACGTCGTTGTGGAGGATCACGTCGCCGGCGTGGATGTCGTCGCCGTAGTACTCGAGGATTCGCTCCAGCGAGGGCTGGATCGAGAACGAGATCACCGGGATCGTCTCGATCTGCTCGAGCATCCGGCCCTTGGCGTCGAACAGCCCGGTGACGAAGTCTTTCGCCTCGGAGAAGATCGGCGAGCGGCTCGAGCGTTCGACGCCGATCGCCATCTCGTTGGTGATCGAGCGCATCCGTTTGCCCAGCACCGCGGCGAGAATCGGGTCGACGCCGTTCAGATCGATTGCCATATCCAGTCTCTTGTCGTTCAGTCGGGGATCGGGAGCGGTCGGCGGGACAGGCGCCCCGCCGACCGCGGTACTCAGCCGGTGCAGCCGGTGCAGACTTCCGAGTAGTTGACTTCGGGAGTCCGTTCGGCCCAGGGCACGAACGAGCCGACGTTTTCCTTCGTCACGATCGCCGGTTCGATCTTCACCGTCTTCGGTGGGTTCTTTTCCTTGCCGTCGAGGTAGTCGATCACCCCGTGGCCGGCGTTCTCCCCGGTCTCGACCGGCTTCGCGTCGACCGAGGCGGTGATCCGTCCGTCTTCGACCGCGGCGACGCCTTCGGGGTCGGCGTTGTTGCCGATGATGACCAGTTCCCTTTCGTCGCTGCGGGCGGCGGCGGAGGCGCCGATCGCCGATGGGTCGTTGTAGGTGTACACACCCTTCAATTCGGGGTACTTGGTGAGCATGTTGGCGACCAGCGGTTCGGCTCCGGCCGCGACGTCCTTCAGGTTGTCCTGCTCTTCGACGATTTCGAGCTTCGGGTACTTGGTTTCGACCGCCTTCTTGAAGGCGTCGACGCGGGTGATGATCGAGGGCGCGGGGACGCCGCCGATGACCGCGATCTGACCGCTGCCGACGTTTTCAGACATCAGTTCGGCCGCCATCTGGCCCATCCGTTCCGAAGGCTGCTCGTAGTCGGTGACTTCCTTCGGATCGCCGGTGCCGTCGATCGAGAAGATCGGGATGCCGGCTTCGGTCGCCCGTTGGAGCGCCGGCGCCAGGGTCTTCGGTTCGGTGGTCGCCCAGACGACCATCGCGTCGACGCCCTGGGCGGTCAGTTCGTCGATGTTGGAGACCTGCTGGTTGCCTTGCAGGTTCGCGTCCTTGACGATCAGCTTCGAGTTGTTTTCCTGCAGCACCGAGGCGATCCCCTGGACCGCCGCCGAGACGGTCGGATTGGAGAGGATCGGTACCGAGAACCCAACCGTGTATTCCTTGCCGCCGCCGTTGGTTTCGGAGACGGTGTTCGAGCTGCCCGAACCACTTTCTTCGGTGGTGCCGCCCGCCGACGTGCTGCCGCCGCTGCTCGAGCTGCTGCCGCCGCAGGCGGCGAGCGCCAAGGCACCCAACACCACGCCGAGCACCAGGCCCAGGTGAAGCTTCCTGAACTTCATCTACTCTCTCCTCGTTAGTTGGCGACGGGCCTACCCGAGACCCGTACCAGTTGACCCTTGTACTCGGAGCGCGGTAGTGACCCGAACTCCACAAACTCCACCTCCGCGCGGAAGATCAACTTCGCCCGCAGGGTCGCCTCGATCTGACCGGCGAGGCCCTCGTCTGGCTCGGCCCCGCCCGCCAGCTCCACCTTGATCTGGACCGGCGGCTCGACCGCCGGGCCGGGTGCGTCCAGCTCGATCATGATCGCCCCGCTCACCGCCGGGGTGAACCCGGCGACGACGTCGCGGACCGCCGAGGGGTACACGTTCACCCCGCGCACCAACAGCATGTCGTCGGTGCGGCCGATGCACTTGATCCGGAAGCCGGCGCGCCCGCACTCACACGGTCCGGCGGAGACGATCACGTGATCACGGGTCCGGTAGCGGAGCAACGGGTTGGCCTCCTTGCGCAGCGCCGTGTAGACGAGCTCCCCTTCCGCCCCGTCGACGATCGGCTTCGGCTGCTCGGTCTCGGGATCGATCAGCTCGATGTGGACGGCGCCCTGCGCGATGTAGTGCATCCCGGACTGGTGCTCGCACTCGGCCCAGACGTGGGGCATCATCTCGCCGATCCCCATCGTCTCCAGCAGCGGCGCACCGAAGCTGCCCTCGACCAGCGAGCGGATCGCCGGGTCGCTGGCGCCGGGCTCGCCGCCGACGACGATGCGTTTCAGGCCCAGCGAGTCGGGCTCGATGCCGAGGTCGCCGAGCGCCTTCAGCAGGTAGAGCACGTAGCTCGGCGTGCCGAGGATCGCGTCGGCTTTGAGATAGCGGAACGCGTCGATCACGCGGTCGGTCGCGGTCGGGCCGATCGGGATCGTCATCGCCCCCAGCTCCTCGAAGGCGTCCTTGATCGCCGCGGCGGCGAAGAAGCCGCCGTGGCCGACCGCGAGCACCACCCGGTGATACGGCCGGATCCCGTTTGCCCACTGTCCGCGTGCCGTCACCTCGGCCCAGTGGCGCAGGTCGTTGGCGGTGAGGCCGACGTAGATCGGCACGCCGCTGGTGCCGCTGGAGGAGTACACCCTGACCACCTCGTCGGGATCGACCGCGGCATGTGCGCCGAGCGGATGCGACTCCGCCTGGGTGCGACGGATCTCGTCCTTGCTGACGAACGGCACCTTCGGCAGGTCCTCGAGGCCGCCGATGTCACCCAGCTCGAGCCCCACCTCGGCGAACTTGTCGCGGTAGAACTCCGCCCGCTCGTACGCATAGGCCAGCTGGGCGAGGAAGAGGCGCTCGTGGACCGGCCCCATCTGCTCGAGGGTGAGCGTCTCGAGCAACGGGTTCCAGTACTTCTTCGAATCCGGAGCGTTGCTTCCGGACGGCAAGGGCGCAGCGAGAGGGGTATACAAGGTAGTTCCGCCTATTGGACGTGGTTGTAGATGCGTGCGGCGCGCTCGGTGGAGAGAAGCCCGTCGCGCACTTCGCCCGCGACTAGCTCCGCCGATCGCTCCGCTGGACTGCCGAAACCGCCGCCACCGCCCTGGCGCTGATGCCAGATCGTGCCGCTCGGTACATCGACGAGCTCCTTCGAGCCGGGGGCGTACTCGCGCCCGTCGGGGAAGGTCAAGGTAAGTGTGTTGCCGGTCCCCTGCATGCCGCCGAAGAGGCCGCGCGGAGCGGGCGCCTCCTCGCTTTCGAGACCGTCGCCGAGGATCGAGCAGGAGGTCGGCGCATCGAAGCGGAAGACGGTCTCGACCCCGAGCCCTCCCCGCCGACGACCCGGCCCGGCCGAGTCCGGCAGGAACTCGTACTTCAGCATCGTGAAGGGGGTCTGCAGCTCCAGCACCTCGAGGTCCTGGGTCACCATCATCGGGTTGAAGACGAGGCCGAGGTGGTCCCAGCCGTCGACGTCCGCCGCGGCCCCGGCGCCGCCGCGGGCGATCATGTAGCCGAGCTCGACGAAGGGCTGCTCGGTGCGCGGGTCCTCGCCGGTCCAGATGCAGGTCAGGTGGCGGTTCCAGCCGGCCGTCGCACGATCGGCGACGACCTCGCCGAGCGCCGCCATGATCGCCTCGAAGATCAGGTCGCCGATGTGGTTGCCGAAGCCGGTGGCGGCGGGCGGCTCGGGGTCGACTATCGACCCCGGCTCGAAGCGGAACCCGAAGGGCCGGTAGAGGCCTGCGTTGTGGGGGATGTCGGGGTCGATCATCATCAGCACCGCGGTCAGCGCCATGCAGCTCGCCACCGTCCGCGGCGCGTTCGTGTAGCCGGGCGCCTGCGCGCCGCTGCGGCTGAAGTCGAACTCGATCTCGCCGTCGGCGATCCGGACGTCGACCGCGATCAGGTGCCGGGCGGCGGCGTCGAAGCCGTCGTTGACGAGCCAGGACTCGCCGCCGTAGGTCCCGTCGGGGAAGGAGCGGAGCTCGCTGCGCACGCGCGCCTCGGTCGCGTCGGCGAGGTAGGTCATCGCCGCCCGGAACGTCTCGACGCCGTAGCGCTCCAGCACCTCGACCAGCTTGCGCTCGCCGAGCCTCGCCCCACCGACCAGAGCGTGCACGTCGTCGGCGACGATCGCGAAGCGGACGTTGGCGAAGACGAGGTCCCAGACGTCCCGGCGCAGCGTGCCGCGCTCGTAGAGCTTCACCGGCGGCACCCGCAGCGCCTCCTGCAGGACTTCCCGGGCGCGCGGGTTGTAGGCGCCGGCGACGCCGCCGCCGATGTCGGCCATGTGGCCCTTGGTCACCGCCCACGCGACCAGCTCGCCGGCGAAGAAGACCGGCCTGTAGACGGCGAGGTCGGCCATCTGGTTGGCGCCCGAGAAGACGTCGTTGTGGAGGATCACGTCGCCCGGCGCGAGGTCGTCGCCGTACTGGGCGATGATCCCTTTCAGGGCCGGTGGGATCGAGAACGAGATCACCGGGATGCAGTCGATCTGCTCGAGCATGTCGCCCTTTGCGTCGAACAGGCCGGTGACGAAGTCGGCCGCCTCGCTCAACCCCGAGGAGCGGCTCGAGCGGCGCACGCCGATCGCCATCTCCTCGGTGATCGCCCGCATCCGCTTGCCGAGGACGGCGGCCAGCACCGGATCGATGTCGGTCCCGGGTCCGCTCACGTGCCGCTCCCGGCGGTCGCGCCCGCGGCGACGTAGCGGCTGGGACCGGCGTCGGCGTGGTCACGCAGGTAGGTGACGAAGCTGCCGTTGCGGTCGCAGACCAGGTCGAACTCGGGCAGGACCAGGATCGTCGTGTTTCGCTGCTCGACGATCGCGGCGCCGCTGATCAGGTTGCCGTGCCGCAGCAGGTGGCCGTCGTAGACCGGGACCTCGAGCCAGCCGCGGTTGCGCATGTAGACGCTGCGCTCGCGCTTGAAGGCTGCGCCGGGATCCTCGCCGTCGTAGGGCTGTTCGACCATCCCCGGCTTCTCGGTGGCGCCGACGCAGGCGACCCGCAGGTTGACCAGCTCCAGCCCGATCTCCGGCGTCGAGTAGCCGAACAGCTCGTCGTGGCGCCGGTGGAAGGCGGCGACCAGCGCGCCGAGGTCGCCGCTCGCGAGGACCTCCTCGGGCAGCGGGATGCTGAGCTCGTTGTTCTGGCCGAGGTAGCGCAGGTCGGCGGTCTGTTGCCGGCGGATCCGGTCGACGTCGACGTGCTCTTCTTCCAGGGTGCGGCGACCCTCCTCGACCATCTCCGCGAAGGCGGCCCGCAGCCGGTCCAGGTCGGCGCCGTCGAGCTCGACCTTGTAGGTCCGCACGAAGTCGTGCTTGAGGTCTGACATCAGCATCCCGGCGGCGCAGAAGATCGAGGACTCGGAGGGGACGATCGCCACCGGGACCTCCAGCTCGAGCGCGATCATCCCGGCGTGGATCGGGCCGGCGCCGCCGGCGCAGAGGAGCGGGAAGTCGCGCGGGTCATAGCCGCGGCGAACGGTCACCTCGCGGACGCCGACCGCCATGTTGACGTTGATCAGGTCGTAGATCCCGGCCGCCGCCTCGTGCACGGAGATGCCGAGCGGCGCGGCGATCTGCTCGCTGATCACCGCTTCGGAGCGCTCCTTGTCGAGCTGCATCGTGCCGCCGAGGAAGTAGTCGGGGTCGAGGTAGCCGAGCACCAGGTCGGCGTCGGTGACGGTCGGCCGATCGCCGCCGAAGCCGTAGCAGGCAGGACCAGGATCGGCGCCGGCGCTGGCCGGGCCGACCGAGAGGATGCCGTTGTCGACGCTCGCGATCGAGCCGCCCCCGGCGCCGATGGTGACGATGTCGACCACCGGGATCGCCAGGTTCCAGGGCCCGATCTTGCCTTCGTTGACGAGCGCCGGCTCGCCGTCCTTGATCATCGCGACGTCGAAGCTGGTGCCGCCCATGTCGACCGTCAGCGAGTCCTGGTAGCCGTGGACGCCGGCGTACTGGGCGCCCGCGACCGGCGCCGAAGCCGGCCCCGAGAGCACGGTGTTGACGGCAACCGCCTGGGCGTGCTCGGGGGTGGTGACGCCGCCGTTCGACTTCATGATCAGGAGCACGCCGCCGAACCCGATCCCCCGCAGTCGCTCGATCAGCTTGTCGAGGTAGTTGCGGATGATCGGCCCGACGTAGCTGTTCAGCGCCGTGGTCGAGATCCGGTCGTAGAGGCGGATCTGGGGCAAGAGTTCGGAGGAGACGCTGAGGTAGGCGTCGGGCAACGCCGCGCGGGTCACGGCGGCCGCCGCCTCCTCGTTGGCGGCGTTGGCGTAGGAGTGCATGAAGCAGATCGCCAGCGCCTCCACCCCCTGCTCGCGCAGGTAGTCGAGCTCCTCCGAGAGGCCGGCGGCGTCGAGCTCGGTGGTCACCTCGCCGCGGTAGTCGGTGCGCTCGCGGACGCCGCGGACGAGGTAGCGCTCGACCAGCGGCTTCGGGTAGGGCATCTTGTTGTCGAACGGCCGCTCCTTCGCCCCGCGCCGCATGTGGAGGAAGTCGCGGAACCCCTCGGTGGTGAGCAGGCCGACCTTGGCGCCGTCGTTGGTCAGCACCGCGTTGGTGGCGACCGTCGTGCCGTGGACCACCCGGTCGACCTGGGCGACGAACTGCTCCAGGCCGATCTCCCGGTCGGCCGCCATCTGGCCGAGCCCGTCGAGGACCCCGACCGAAGGATCCTCAGGCGTCGACAGCGTCTTGTAGGTGCTGGTCGCGCCGTCGTCGTCGACCACGAGGAAGTCCGTGAAGGTGCCGCCGACGTCGATACCGATCCTGTAGCTCATCTCACCGTCTCTCCAAATCAGGATCACAAAATGGATCCATTCCCATATCCACGAGTATTACATCCGCCGACTGCGCGGCGCAATGGGGTTAACCCGATCGGGTGTATCCGTCAAGCCGTCCGGGTGTGGAGCCCTATTCGGCGGTGAAGCCGCCGTCGGCCGTGATCGCGGCGCCGGTGATGAACGAGGCCTGCGGCGAGGCGAGGAAGGCGGCCACCGCGGCGATCTCCGCCGGGTCGGCCTGCCTGCCCAGCGGCAGGGTCGCGGCGAACGCCTTCTGCTGTTCGACGAAGTCGAGCTCGGCGACCACCGGCGTGTCGATCGGCCCGGGCAGGATGATGTTGGCCCGGATTCCCTCCTTGCCGTAGTCGACGGCGACCGCCCGGGTCAACGCGCTGAGCGCCCCCTTCGCCGCCTGGTAGGCGACGCGGCCGCTGCCGGCGACGGCGCCGCCGTGCATCGAGCCGATGCTGACGATCGCGCCCTCGCCCGCCGCCCGCATCAGCGGCACGCAGTGGTGCATGCCGAGGAAGGCGCCGGTGACGATCACCTCGAGGGTGCGGTTCCAACCGGCGACGGTCTCGTCCTCGATCCCGCCCATCGTCATCGTGAAGGCGTTGTTGACCAGCACCTGCGAGCCGCCCAGCTGATCGCAGGCGGCGACCGTGTCGGTCCAGTCGGCGGCCGAGGTCACGTCGAGGTGGCGGTAGGTGGCGCTGCCGCCGGCCGCGACGATGCTCCCGGCCACGGCCTCGCCGAGATCGTCGCGGACGTCGGAGACGACTACGTTTGCCCCGGCCGCGGCGAGGGCGCGGGCGATCGCCTCGCCCAGGCCACGCGCCGAGCCGGTCACCAACGCAACTTTTCCCTTCAGCCCTTCACCCATCGGGTCCTCCTTGGTTCGTCTTGACAGCCCTGGTCGGCGGTGGCGCGACGCGCCGCCGCCTGCGCGATCCCGGCGAGGTTGAGCGCCACCGAGTTGGTCGCCTCGACCGTCGCCCGCGCCTCGCCCGGCATCGCCGCCTCCCACTCCGCGGCCGCCTCGCGGAGCGCCACGAGCGCCGCCTCCTCGTCCGCGCCCTCGGCGAGCAGCGCCTCGGCGCGCTCGCTCCAGCGCCGCAGCGCCGCCGCCGCGGCCGCGCAGAGCTCCTCGACGCCGCCCTGCCCGCGACCGAAGTGGGTGAGCCAGATCCGCTCCGGGCCGAGCGCCCGGATCCGCTCGGCCGAATCGAGCGCCCGGGCGAGGTCGAACTCGGACGGCGGCGTCGTCGGCCGCACCACCGTCGCCGCGGGGTGCTGGATGCCGAGCGCGTCGCCGGCGAAGAGGTCGCCGCTCGCCGGGTCGTGGAGCGCGAGGTGGTGGCGGGCATGGCCGGGGGTGTGGATCGCCTCGATCAGCCGATCGCCCAGCTCGATCCGCTCACCGTCGGCGAGTGGCACCAGCCGCTCGGGCGAGATCGGCTCGAGCGCGCCCCAGAGGCGCTCGGTCTCCACCCCGTAGACGGCCTTGGCGCCGGCCCAGAGCCTGCTCGGATCGGCAAGGTGGCGAACGCCGCGGGGATGGACCCCGACCTTCGCCTCCCGATAGTGGCGGGCGAGGGCGCCGACCGCCCCCGCGTGGTCGAGGTGGATGTGGGTGACGAGGATCCAGTCGAGGCGCTCGACCCGTGCCCGCAGTTGCGGCAGGAGGACCGGCAGACTCGACGCGGGCCCGGTCTCGATCAAGACGTTGGCGTCGCCGCGCAGCAGGAAGGCCGCCGTGCTGCAGGGCCGCCCGTGCAGCTCGAGGTCGAGCGTCTCGATGCTTTCAACCTCCTGACCCACGGCCGGATCTTCGGCGCCCCGCGCCGCCGCGGGGCGCGATTTCACCCGCCTTGGCGCCGCGATGCACCCGTTCGGGGTGTCGATAGAATACATACCACCCTGGTAGCCTGTCCCATATGTCGGACACCGCCGCGATCCTCGAGATCTCGCCCTTCGACGATCTGCTCGGCCTGGCGCTGCGGGAGGCCGAAGGGGACTCGATCGCGGGCGTGGTCGAGATCCGACCCGAGCTGACCCAGCCGATCGGAATGGTCCACGGCGGCGTCTACGCGGCGATCGCCGAGGGGCTCGCCTCGCTGGCGACGAACCGAAGGGTCGCCCGGCGCGGCGCGATCGCGCTCGGCCAGAGCAACGCCTGCACCTTCCTGCGGCCGATCTCCGCCGGCCAGATCCACGCCCTGGCCCGGCCCTGCCACCGCGGCATCTCGACCTGGGTCTGGGACGTCGAGATGTCAGACGATGCGGGCCGGATCTGTGCCGTCTGCCGCGTCACGATCGCGGTACGGGAGCGGGGCGCCAGGTAGGCGTTCGCCCCTCCCGCTCGACCGCATTCCGGACGGTGAGCGAAATGGCGACCTACGGCGCCTCTACCGTTCTGCGGATGAAAAGTCCGCGTGGGAGCGGAGCACCGAGAGAGTCGGAGGATCCATGGCACTCGTAGGCAAGGATGAGTTGGTCCGTGACGTCGCCGAGCGAAGCGGGCTCGGCGTCGGCGAGGCAAAGCGCGCCCTGGAGGCGACGCTGAAAGCGATCGAGGAGCAGATGGGCGAAGGGAACGAGGTGAGGCTGACCGGCTTCGGCAAGTTCTCGGTCTCCCACCGCGAGGCCCGCATGGGGCGCAATCCGCAGACCGGCGAGTCGATGCAGATCGCGGCGAAGACGGTGCCGCGGTTCAGCGCCGGCGCCGAGCTGAAGAAGGCGGTCGGGTAGCTCCAGACCCCGGCCGGGTCGCCGCGACGGCGGTCCGGCCGGGGCCCCCGCTAAGAGCCCCTCTAAGGCGAGTCCGCCGTCTCCGGGTGGACGATGAGGACGCTGCGGCGGCTGTGCTGGGCGACCGCCGAGGCGACGCTGCCGAGCAGCACTTTTTTCAGGCCGGTGCGGCCGCGGGAGCCGATCGCGATCAGGTCGGCGTCGAGGGCGTCGCCGACGCCGACGATCTCCTGCCAGGGGCTGGGCGCGACCCCGACCTGGGCCTCGGCGTCGAAGCCCGCCGTGCGGGCGAGCGCCGCCCCTTCTTCGGCGACCGCGGTGGCCTCGTTCTGGGCCGCGTCCTGCATCGCCGAGACGGTGGCCGGATCGAGGGTGGTCGCGCCGCCGAGGCCGGCGAAGTCCCAGTGCTCGATCGGCTCGCGGACGGTGAGGACGACCGCGGCGCGGCCGGCGCCGAGCACCCGCCCGGCCTCGGCGATCGCGCGCTTTGCCTGATCGGACCCGTCGTAGGCGATCAGGACGGGGCGCTGGTCGGCGCTCGGCGTCATCAGGACAACCGTAGCGCCCCGGCCGCGGGCGGCGAGGAATCGGGTCCGCGGGCGCTCATACCGGGTACCGCAGGATCGCCGCCGCCGGACCGCCGCCGGGGACCTCGGCGGCGCGCACGGCGAACACCGTGCCGTCGGCGAGGATGACGCGGCGGGCGAGCTCGTCGGCGACGCCGTAGTCGCCCTGCCGCGCCGCCTCGTCCATGGTCACCGCGCCGGTCTCCTCGTCGATCGTCCCGGGCAGATCCGCGTCGATGTCGACGAACAGCGTGTCGACGGCGCCGAAGGTGGCGGCGCGGCCGAGGTCGTTGATCTCGACCGCGGTCCGCCCGGCCGCCGAGCGCTCTTCGAAGAGCTCGTGCAGCTCGCGCAGCTGCTGCGCGTAGATCGCGTCGAGCACCGGCCGGGCCGCTTCGCCGAGCTCGCCGTCGGTGCGGCCCTCGGGGCTGCCCTCGATCGTCGGCGCGGCGAGGTGGGGATAGGAGTTGACCGCGCGGAAGAGCGAGTCGATCGGCTGGGCGGCGGCGAGGATCAGGGGGACCGACTGCCCGGCGAGGACCGGGCGCAGCGCCCGGTCGACGGCGCGGGCGTAGCTGCGCACGAGCGTCTTGCGTCCCTCGGCCCCCTGCAGCCGCCGCGCCGGCGAGCGGTCGGTGATCGACGCTTTGCCCGCCGCGTCGGCGGCGTCCTTCGGCAGGTCGGGGACCGCCACCTCGAAGGTCGGCAGGTCGGGCGTCACCTCGAGCAGGCGCACCGAGCCCTCGGCGAGCGCCAGCACGAAGGCGGTCTGGGGAAAGGTCACCGCGCGCAGCAGCGGCTTGACGAAGAAGCGGTCGGCGACCTGGACCGCCTCGGTCAGCCGGTTCGGCAGGCGGAAGCTGCGCAGGCCCGTGGGCCCGCCGAAGACCGCGAGGCTGTGGGAGAGCACCGCCCAGAAGGCGTCGTCGTCGTGCAGGTCGTCGAGCTCCTCCTCGAGCGCCTCGACCTCCCGCCCCGGGAGGCCGCCCGCCCGCAGGCCCTCGAGCGCCTGCCGGGAGAGATTCTTGAAGGCGATGCGGTCGCCCTCGGCCTCCGGCGTGACCGGGCTGGTCGGCAGGTAGATCGAGACCAGGCCCTCGCCCCGAGCCTCCAGCAGGCGCTCGATCTGGCGATGGCTCGGGATGTCGACGTGCAGGGCGATACGACGACGTTAGGGGATCGCGCCTCCGTTGTGGACGAATCTGCGAATCGTGCCGCGGTCGGTCGCGGGCGCGGAGGAGTCAGTCGCGGGCGCGGAGGAAGATCTGCGTCTGGGTCGTCTTGGCGACGAGCCGGCCGGCGTCGTCGAGGAGGAGGCTCTCGATCACCGCGAGCGTCCCGCCGCTGCGGAGGGGACGGCTCTCGACCCGCACCCCACCCTCAGTCACCGCGCGCAGGAAGTTCGTCTGCGAGTCGGCCGTGGTGGTCGAGACGGCGCCCTCGGGCAGGTTGAGGAACGCGCAGATCGCCCCGGCCGTGTCGGCGAGCGCCATCAGCGCGCCGCCGTGCAGGACCCCGCCCGCAGTGCAGCGCTCCGGCGCCCAGGCCATCGTCGCGACCACCAGCTCGGGCTCGGCGTCGACGATCTCGATCCCGAGCGTCGAGGCCATCGGAACGAGATCCTGCAGCGCGCGCGGCTCGGTCATCTTGCCCTCGCACGGTAGCGGCACCGTAGAGTTGCGGGCGCGCATGCCACCCGAAGAGCGCCCGTCGATAACCCTGCCCCGCAACCAGTTCATCGCCTTGGTGATCGGCGTCTGCGTGCTCGCCGCGGCGATCGGCTCGGGGCTGGCGCTGCTCGCCCAGACCGGGCCGGAAGGGCCGCGGGGCAAGCAAGGGCCGCGCGGGCACGTCGGCAAGCGCGGGCCCGCCGGGCCGGCGGGCGAATCGGCGGGCGAAGAACTCGGCGAACTCGAAGGCGAAGTCGAAGAACTGCGCGCCGAGGTCGAAGCGGGGGGCGAATCGAGCGCCGAAGTGGGCAAGCTCGAAGAACGGATCGAAGCGCTCGAAGAAGAACTGGAAAGCGTCTCCGAAATCGCCCACGGAATCTGCGGCGAAGGCAGCTTCATCTGCTGAGCGCGGCGGCGGCGCCCAGAGGGTCGGGCGGCCCGCCGGGCGACCGACCCCGATACCCTCGGTGGCGATGGACACCTCCCTCCTCTGGCGCTCCGCCCTCCTCCAACTGGTCGCCGTCGGCGTCATCTTTGCGGTGCTGGCGCTGACCCTGCCGAAGAGCTTCTTCGAAACCTGGGGGTGGATCACCGGCCCAGTCGCCTGGCTCAGCTGCGCGGCGCTGACCGCGCGGCTGCTCGACCTGCCGCTCGGCAACACCCTGCTCGGCGCCGTGCTGGCGGGGATCCCCAGCCTCCTCGGCGTCATCCTCGGCGCCCACGACGTCGGCGGCATCGTCTCGATCGCCCTCTTCGCCCTCTGGTGCGCGCGCACCGAGCGCCGGCCGCTGCCGGCCCGATGAGCGCCTCGCCGCAGACCCCGCTGACCGGGCGCTGCGGCTGCGGCGCGGTCCGCTTCGAGGTCCGCGCCCCCTTCGAGTCCTCGCGCTACTGCCACTGCCACCGCTGCCAGCACCGCACCGGGACCGCCGCCGGCGCCAGCGCCCGCGTCGCCCGCGCCGCGGTCGAGTTCACCAGCGGCATCGACCTGATCCGCGCCTGGGAACCGGCGGGCGGGATGCCGAAGGCCTACTGCGTCGAGTGCGGCGGCCACCTCTTCTCCGGCTCACTCGAGGACGACCTCATCTCGATCCGCCTCGGCGCGATCGAAGGCGACCCCGGCATCCGCCCCGAACTCCACCAGTGGGTCAGCTCGGCCGCCACCTGGGAGGAGCTCCCCGAGGATGGCCTGCCGCGCTACGAGGAAGCTGGGCCTTAGCGGCCGGCGCCCGATGCCGAAAGGGACCCGGCCTTCTCGGAGGCGACCCTGGCAGGCTGTGGCCGCCTCCGAGAAGGCCGGGTCATGGGGAGGATGGCGTGGTCCTACGCTCCGCTGTTCCTTAGGGCCCCTATCGAAAAGAGGATCTGAGCCCTCAGGCCCGAATCCCATAACGCGTCAACCCGAACCAAGGGAGGCGCGAGATGGCAAGGCAGATAGTCACCGACGAGCTCTGGGAGATCGTC
>JAFDWF010000091.1 GCA_018268575.1 Actinomycetota bacterium | reverse complement strand
TGCCCACCATCCCGGCATAAGGAACAGCGGAGCGTAGGACCCTCTGCCGTCCCCCCATGACCCGGCCTTCTCGGAGGCGGCCACAGCCTGCCAGGGTCGCCTCCGAGAAGGCCGGGTCCCTTTCGGCATCGGGCGCCGGCCGGCGACGGCCGCGTCCCTTTGCGTCCCCCCTCAGCCCCGCAGCCCTGCCTGCTGCAGCAGCGGCATGACGCGCTCGCCGAAGTAGGCGAGTTCCCGCTCCCAGTCGGTGAATCCGAGCATCGCGCCGTCCAGGCCGGAGTCGGCGATCGCGACGAGCTGGTCGGCCACGCCTTCCGGGTCGCCGACGACGAGGGCGGCACCCGCACCGGCGACGAACTGCTCGGCCAGTCGCCCGCGAATGTTGCCGTCGAAGGATCCGCTCTGGATCCCGAGCACCGAGATCCAGTTGTTGGCCGCCTCCCAGTCGGCTTCGTCGAGGATCCACTTGAGCGCTTCGCGCGCCTCGGCCTCGGTGTCGCGGCAGATCACCAGCGCGTAGGTGAGGACGCCGATCTCCCGGTCGTAGCTCTCGCGCGCCTTGGCCTTCACCGCATCGACGTACTCCTTGGCCGCATCGGCCGTCGTGTAGGAGGCGAAATTGAAATCGGCGTGGCGGGCCGCCCAGTCGGCGCCGGTCGGCGAGCTGCCCGCGTTGAGGACGACCGGGCGCGTCTGCACCGGCTTCGGGTGCGCCTGCGCCGCGACCAGGGAGTAGAAGCGGCCCGCGTGGTCGAACGGCTCCTCCTCGGTCCAGAGCCGGTCGACCACCTCGATCCACTCCGCTCCGACTTCGTAGCGCGTCTCGTGGTCGCGCTGCTTCATCCCGAACATCTCGAACTCCGGCTCGAGCCACCCCATCACCACGTTGAGGCCGGCGCGGCCGGCGGCGACATGGTCGATCGTCGTCACCATCTTGGCGGCGACGATCGGGTGGAAGATCGGCACGTGCACGGTCGAGAAGGCCATGATCCGCTCGGTGCTCGCCGCCACCGCCGCGGCGAAGGTCATCGTCTCGAAACTGCGGCCCGACCAATCGGTGGCGCCACCGACACCACGCCAGCGGGCCACTGGGATGAAGGCATCGAGGCCGAGCGCATCGGCCTGACGAGCAAGCTCGAGCTGGTAGCCCCACTCGATCCGGTGGCTCGAGTGGGCCTTCGAGATCACCATCCCGCCGCTCGTGTTCATCGAGAAGAGGCCCAGCTTGAGTCGATTCGACTCGTCGTAGAGCGGGCTGTCGCGCCGCCTCTCGGCGGCCACTCGCTCCGCGTCGTCCTGCGTCCGCGCCACCGTCACTCCCGCTCGGCGGAGAAATCGACCCCGTAGCAGTCGAGGAACTTCTGCCCGAGGTCGCCGAGCTCGCCGCCGCCCTCGACCAGTTTCGCCGCGCCCCGGAACATGACGTTCGAGTCGCCCTCGGTCCAGGTGGCATGAAGCGTTTTGCGTCGGATCAGCCATCCCTTCTCGGTCCGCACGACCTTGTCGTGGTACTCACCGCCGATCATGAAGACCTCGCCGTCGAGCAGGTGCGGGGCGTGTACGTAGCAGACGACGTCGGCCTCGTCTCCGTTCACCTTGGCGGTGATGTTCGAGATCAGGTGCTGGTTCACGTCGAGACCTTCGAGGCCGCCGCGAAGGTGGCCGAGCAACTCGTCGGGCCCGTTTTTCACCCCGCCTTGGTCGAGGTAGTCGACGACCGCATCGGAGGTGAAGGCCGACAACAGCAGATCCCAGTCGCGGCGGTCGAGGCCGCTGCAGTAACGGTACTCGAGATCCTGGATCTCGATCCGGTCGAGCAGGTAGCGCGTGGCGTCATCCATCTTTGTCCTCCATTTCGGTGAGAGCTCCTCGCAGTCGGATCAGCCGATTCGCACCCGTCTCGACTCGGCGCGGGCGCCGAGCACCGAGAGGAGCAGAACCGCCCCATTGAACAGCGGCTGACCCCAGAACGGGACACCGACCAGGCTCAGTCCGTTGTAGCCGACCGCGATCAGCAGGATGGCGATGATCGAGCCGGGCACGTTGAAGTAACCCGGGCGGTAGGCGACCACGCCCAGGAACGCCCCCGCATAGGCGGGCAGCAGAAGTTCGGGTCCGAAGGTGGGGCTGGCGCTCGTGGTCGTCGCCAACTGGGCCAGCCCGGCAAAGCCGACCAGAACTCCGGCGCCGACGAAGGCGAGGGTCTTGATCCTCCCGGTCCGAACCCCGGCCAGGAAGGCGACCCGCTCAGAGCCGCCGGTGGCATAGAGCCGGCGTCCGAACGGGGTCTGCTCGAGCAGGTAGACGAGTACCACCGCGATCAGCAGCACGACCCAGATCGGCAAGGCGATGCCGAGAAATTTGTCCCGCCCGAAGGTGGCGAGGCTTTGCGGCAGCCCTTCGAACAACACTTCGCCACCCGAGATCGCCAGCGTGCCGCCGCTGAGGATGATGCCCACACCGAGGGTGGCGATGAACGAGTTGATCTTGAAGCGGACGATGAACAGTGAGTTGAAGAGGCCGACGAAGACGCCGAGGAGGAGCACCGCGACGATCATCGGCACCAGGCCCCACCCGTGTCCGGCGAGGTAGGCACCGAACATCGTCGCCAGTCCGGCCGCGTAGCCGAGCGAGAGGTCGAACTCTCCGGCGATCAACGGCAGCAGGGCCGCCAGCGTGATCAGCGCCACCACCGCCTGCTGGTTGACCAGGGTGGTGAGGTTCCTGGTGGTGAGGAAGTTCGAGCTCGCGATCGAGAAACCGACGATGAGGATCGCCAACACCAGCAAAGTGGGGTACCGAAACAGCAGCGCCAGCCAGCGATTCGGCGCCTTCGCCGCAATCGGGTTGGTAGACCCATCGCTCACCTTCGTCTCCACCGACGTCGTCATTCCTTCTGCCTAGCCTCCGTATGCGGCGAGGACGTCGAGCGCCTCGGGCGCTTCCAGCTCCTCGCGGTTCAGTTCCCTCGCGACCTGTCCCCCGGAGATCGCCACCACCCGCGTGCAGTGCCGGACGAGTTGCTCGGGCTCGCTCGAGAGGAGCACCACCGCAAGGCCGTCCTGCGCGGCTTCGCCGACGAAGCGAAAGATCTGCTCGCGGGCCCCGGGGTCCACGCCGACGGTCGGGTCGTCGAGGATCAGGACCCGGGGCCGGGTCAGCAGCCACTTCGCGATCACCACCTTCTGCTGGTTGCCA
This sequence comes from Actinomycetota bacterium, assembly GCA_018268575.1. Taxonomy (GTDB): domain Bacteria; phylum Actinomycetota; class Thermoleophilia; order Solirubrobacterales; family 70-9; genus VAYN01. The sequence continues at coordinate 27,510 of JAFDWF010000091.1, read as the reverse complement.
CCGCTCAAGTTGCCCATCAGCACGTCCGGATCGGGCGGGCTGACGTTCAACGCTTCGATCAGCCGGGCAACCACCTTCCGTTCGTCGCGCTTCCTGCCCCAGAAGCGGCGGGCCTCGGGGAGCGTGATGTTCTCCCGCACCGAGAGCGACATCACCCCTCCCTCCTTGTGCCGATCGCTCGGCGTGTGGGCGATGCCGAGACCCATCGCGTCGACCGGGCCGGCGTCGGGCTCCAACTCGCGTCCCGAGACCCGGATCGTGCCGCCGCGGCGGCGCTGGGCGCCGGCGAGGATCTCCGGCAGCTCGTGGACGCCGCTGTCGGCGGTGCCGGTCAGCCCGACGATCTCGCCCGCGCGCACCTGGAGCCCCGCCCTTCGCAGCTGGGCACCCTCCAGGTCCTCGATCTCGAGAGCGGCCCTCTCGCGATCCTCGCCAAGGCCATCGCGCCGCCAGACGCTGCGGATTTCGGCGATCCCCCCGGAGCCACCATCGACCTTCAGTTCGGCCGCGGGAGCCGCCGGCACGGCCACGTCCGGCACCGGCGCCTCCGGCGGGGCCGCCGCCATCAAGCTGACCATGTCGGTGAGCGTCAGCTCGGCGGCCGGCCCCGCATAGACGACGGCTCCGCCGGAGAGGACGGTGGTGCGATCGGCGAAGGCGAGGACCTCCTTGAAGCGATGGGTCACCATCAGGATCGGGATGCCGACCTGCCGCAGGCGCGCGACCCCGGCAAGGAACTCGGCGGCGTCGCCCTCGGGGATGTGCGCCGTCACCTCGTCGAGGATCAGCAGCTCGACCCCCTGGTCGGCGTCGGCGAGCGTCATCGCCAGCGCGACCATCGCCCGCTGCGACGGCGACAGGCTGGCCGGCAGCGCCTCGGGGCTGACCTCCACGCCGTAGCGCTCCAGCGCCTGCTCCACGCGTCGGGTCAACTTCCGCCAGCGGATCGGCGCCGCGCCGCCGCGGCCAGGGAAGCCGGTCGACAGGCCGAAGTTCTCCTTCACCGACAGCGAGTTGACCAGTGGGTTGTCCTGGTGCATGACCCGGATCCCCGCCCGGGCCGCGTCGGTCGGGGTCAGAAACCGGTCCACGGCCGGGAGGCCGCCGAGCTCGATCGAGCCGCCGTCGGGCTGATAGACGCCGGCGATGCACTTGGCGAAGGTCGACTTGCCGCTTCCGTTCGCGCCCAGCAACGCCACCAGCTCGCCCGCGCCGACCTCCAAGCTCACACGATCGAGAGCCTGGAGGCCGCCGAAGGCCTTCGAGATGTTGCGGGCACTGAGGCTCATCAGCCTCCGATGCCCCAGAGCTTCTTGAATTCGCCCCGAAAATCGAACGGCGCTTCCCAAGGCGCCGCACCTTCGGGCGGCGCGTTCCTCTTCGTGAACAGTTTCAACGGAACCTTCGGCACGGGGAGTTCCTGCCCGTTCAGCTGCCGCAGCATCGTGTCCGCCGCCTGCCAGCCCGCGTAGTTGTTTTCGTAGCGAAGGTCGGCAGCGATCACTTCTCCGTTGCGGACCAACTTCAGCGCCCGCGGTTCGCCGCCCTCGCCGAGCACTTTCACCGGCAGGCCCGCCTGTTGGATCGCCCGCGCCAGCGGATAGGACTGCCCGTCGTACCAGCACACCACCCAACCGATTTCCGGATGGCTCTGCAGGAAGGCGACGATTTTCTGCGGCGCGGTGGTTTCGGCTTCGGCCGCCGAGGTGGTCATTTCGGTCTCACTGCACCCCGGACATATTTCGCCGAGCTTTTCCCGGAGCAGTTTGTTCTGGATCACGATCCCGCCGGAAGATTTGTCTTCCAGGGTGAGTACCGAACCTTCACCGTTCGATTCGGCGGTGATGAAATTGACGTCGGCTTCGGTGGCTTCCGGGAACGAGAAGGCGACGTCGCTGAAGGTCCATGGCCTACCCCCCGGTTCTGCCTTGGGATTGGGTGGGGCGTCGCCGTTGTAGAGGCTGAGGACAGGTACTTCGGCTTCTTCGGCGGCCTTCAGCCCCTGGCTGATCAGTTCGGCCGGCGTCGAGCTGACAACGATCGCTTCACGCCCTTCGTTGACCGCTTCGATGATCGCTTTGTTCCACTTCGCGGGTTCGTATTCGACGTTGAAGTCCTTCACGTTCCAACCGAGTGCTTCGCCCGCTTCCTGAAACGCTTCGGAGTTTTCGCTGCAGCCGACCAGCGAGGAGGCGCAAGGGATCACCGCGGCCGAGATCTTCGGAACTTCTTTCACCGGTTCGGTCGGGCCTTCCCATTTGGTCGGCCCCTTTTCCGCCGCTTCCGCCCCGGCCCGCGCTTCTTCGACGTTGGCGCTGCCACCGCTTTCGCCGCCTTCACCTGCGGACGCTTCCGTCTTTTCGCCGCTGGTGCCGCTGCTGCTCGAGCCGCCGCCGCAAGCGGCGAGCGCAATGCCCAAGATCAGGATGGCGCCGCCGATCGACAGGGCGAGCCTCCAGTGCCGGAACGGGCGAAACTCAACGCTTCGCTTCATCTCTCTCCTCGGGTTCGTGCCGGCGGCGCATCCCGACGCGCCTCGGCTGTCCCACGAAATCTAACTAGCCTTCGAATCTTGTCAAGTGCTATCTAGATTCTAGAGCTCTCTAGAAAAAGCCTGAGCAACGGCTTTACCAAGCGGGAACTGAGAATTCAATCTGCACTGGAATCGAGATTAGCATCGAAAATTGCCTAGAATTGATCGGGCGCGAGTCGCCGGTCGCCTCGAAAAGGGGGCGCCTCCGATCACCGGAGCTCGTCACCGCCGCCCTCCTCTCGGCGCGGGGAGCCCTGTTGAGGTCGCCCTCGTTTTGGCGCGTCGGCGGCTCGCGACGCCTCTCCCGCCGCGCCGCCTGAATCTCTAGCGTCCCGAGCCCGAGCGCTTTCCGGAGACGCTCGGTGGTGCTATCGCCGCGAGGAGCAGCTCTCTCGTCACCACACTCATCTCCTCGATCGGACGCCGGGTCCGCTCCGGCCAATCGGGAAATCGATCGAGTGCATTGATGATGAACAGCCCCAACGCATACGGATCGAAGTCGGCGCGAATTTCTCGCGCCGCGATCGCGTCGCGGATCAGCTTTTCCCACACCTGCCCTAGCGACCGCCGGATCGGCAGCAGCCGCGCCTGGATCGCCTCCGGAACCTGCTCAAAGGTCCCGACCTTCGGTGGAATGATTCCACTGGCCCCACCCCGTGCCGCCAGTTGTGCGTCGATCGCCGTCTCCAATCGACGCCGCGGCGTCGATTCCTCGGACAACTCGGCCAGCGCGGCGACCACATACTCACGCGTACGTTCCATCCCCTGGACGAGCACCTCCTCGACCAGGCCATCCATCGACTCGAAGTAGTAATACAGGCTGCCACCCTGGATTTCGGCCCGCTCGGCGACATCGTTGAGCTTGGTCTCGTGGTAACCCTTCTCCTTCAACAGTTCGGCCGCCGCGCGAAGAATCCGCTGCCGGGTCACCGAGGACTTGGCGAACGCACGGCTCCGAGGCTTCCGCGACCCGTCCAGCTGGCTGTCTCCGGCGCCGCCCACCGAAACGGATCATAGGGTCACCCCGGAGACGAGTCGGCGGGCGGTCACCGGATGTCATCGAACGCGACCGGCCCGGCTGCTCGTCTGTGTTGGGGGGCGGGAAGGGACGGAGGCGCTGCCGGCTGGCGCCCGGAGGCCAGAGGGCCCGGCCTGGTCATGGGGAGACGGCCGAGGGTCCGGGCGGGCGGCGGGGGTCGTCACGGGTTCCCGGCGGGAGGAGCGCCGGGGAGGGAGGACGTCACGGACCTTCACGGATCACGGACGGTCAGGAGACTCCGTGCGTCGAGGGATGTGGCATCTCCGCGACAGACGCCCCGTCCCTCACGTCGATGGGCCGGAAACTCCAGACATGCCGGAGTTTTCGGCCCGTCGACCCCGGAGCCCCCGCAGACGTGCCGTCCCTGTGACGGAAGCTTCCGCGGACTCCCCGGGGCCCCGATCGGTCCGGCCCCGTCCCTCGCGCGGGCGCCAGCCGGCGCCCATAGCGGGGACCCCGAGGCCCTAAGGCACGGGCGCTTCGGAGGAGCTAGGCGAGATGTATCGCTGCCAGTCGATCCGGACCCCGGCGTGTGGCGAATCGTCGACTGATTGCCGACCGACCACGTCACCGCGGGAGTCGAGGGCGAGGACCTCTCGGGGTCCGCGGGCCGGCTCGGCGAGGAGGACGAAGCCGCCGTCGATGTCGTCGAGGCGGAGGGGTGGCCCCGATTGGTAGGTGAGCTCGATGCTCTTCACCGATCGGGCGGCGATGCCGAACAGGGGAACGTGGCCCTCGGCGTCCGCGTGCCGCATGGCTCCGGGGCCGAGCACGTGCAGCGGCGCCTTGCCGAGCTCGCCGAGGTTTTCGAAGCCGAACCCGACGCCGGCGCCGAGGTCGAAGTTCAGGCCGCCGGAGGAGCCGATATAGGAGTAGAGCTTGTAGCCCCCGGCTTCGGCGATCACCCGGGGTTCCTTGGCGAATTGGTGGTCGTAGAGGTAGGCGGGCGTCGGTTCGGCGGGCGCCGGTTCGTCGCTGCGAAGCGGCCTGCCCGGCGCCTCGGCCGCATCGCCGCCGAGCCACCCGGAGAACACGCCACCGACGCTGGCGCCGGCGTCCTCGAGCGTCGCCCGGGTCACGGGCACCGACCAGAGGCCGGCCGCGACCAGGGGCAGGACGGCGAGGGCGGCGACCAGCGGCCTGCGCCAGTCGACGGTGGGCCGGGATCTCGCGGGACGCCCGGCCCGGGACCTCACCCTGGCGAGGACGCTCGCCACCTCCTCCTCGCTCGGCTCGAGGGTGCGGGCCGGAGCAAGGAGCGCTCGCATCATGATGTCGTCTGGATCAGGGACCATCTCGTCAACCTCCTTTGAAGTCGATGGCGATCTCCACGAGGTTGCGATCACGGCGCAGCGCCTGGCGGTCGCGGGAGAGCAGCGCGTGCACGGTTCCCTCGCGGCAGCCGAGCGCGGCGGCGATCTCGGCATCCGGGAGGTCGTGGACGTAGCGGAGGGCGAGGGCCAGCCGTCGCCTGGCGGGCAACCCGGCCAGCGCGGTCGCGAGGGCCTGGCGGGCGGCGGTCAGCGCGTCCGGGTCGATGTCCTGGGGGACGACCGGCTGGGCGGTCTCGGCGAGGAGGGCGAGCGGAGTCTCGGCCTGGCGCGCCCTTCGCCGGCGCTTCAGCCGACGCATCGCGTGGCGCACCGTGATCCTGTGCACCCAGGCGTCGAACGCGTCGGGGTCGCGGAGCTTGCCGAGCGAGCGCAGGGCGTCGACGGCGACGTCCTGGGCGATGTCGGAGGCCTCCTCGCGGCTTTCGAGGAGCGCGGCCGCGGTCCGCAGGGCAAGGCGCATCGCACGCCGGGCGAGCGCGTCGGCGGCATCGGGATCGCCACCGCGGAGGCGACGGACCTCGGCCGCCACCGACCGCGGCTCCGCCAGCTGGAAGTTCGGCTCCATCTATCTGCCTAGTGTGCGACGGGCGGAGAAACCTTGCGCCGTCAGGACCACCCGCACATGGACGACGCGCTGACCTCGTGCCCCACGAGAATCCCGCTAGGGACAGTCCTGCGGCTCCAACCGGCCGCGCACGCGGTACGTGTAGACGGTCTGCGGATAGGCCTTCTCGGTCCGGATGAGTTCGACGGCGGGGGCTCCTTCGACCCATTCCTCGATCGGGTAGCGACGGCGGTCCGGCTCGTTGTCGCCGAACTCGGTCATGACCAGGAATTCGTAGCGTCCGCGGTCCACCGCCCGGCGGAAGGCGGGGCAGGATGGCGGCACCCGGTAGCCGCCGTGCGGCAGCGGCTGGCCGACGTAGCGGACGACGTTCGAGTCTTCGTCGCCGGCGTATATCGACTGGTCGAAGAAGAGCTCGCCCGCGCCCGCGATGCCGATCCGCCGGCCGCTCTCGTCGTGCGCCCAGATCATCGTCCGCACCGGGCCGCCTTCCTCTCCGACCCGCAGCGTCGCGGCGGAGTAGTGCCGGGCGAGGTAACGGTTCTCGATCCCATGGCCCAGCGCCAGCGCGGGCAGCAGGAGGACGCAGGCGAGGGCTGCTGCGAGCGCCGGACGCAGCACGGGCGAGCGGGCGAGGCGAGGCGAGCGCCACGCGAGGGCGGCCAGCGCCGGAAGGACGATGAGCGCGGTGGCGCAGAAGAGCGCGCCCGGGAGGAAACGCGATTCCCAGCCCGGCCCGACGATCGCGCCGACCGCGAAGAGCGCGGTCAGGGCCGCGAGCGTCGCCGTCCGGGTCCAGACGTTCCGACGCAGCGGCCAGGCCAGCGGCAGCAGCGTAAGTCCCAGCGCCACCCCTGGCATCAGATAGCGGGTGTTGGTGAAGAACCCCGCCGGTTCGCCGGGCGGCCCGGCCGCGGTCAACGGAGTGAAGAGGTAGACGACGGAGGTCAGGATCGCGGCGAGGCCGAGCGCGGCGGCGATCCACTCGCGGCTCGCCACCGCGGCCCAAAGCGCGCCGAGGGCCGCGAGCGCGAGCACCGCCGGCCATAGCGGCCCGAGCGCTTCGTGGAGGCCGGGCACGAACCAGGCACCGAGCACGTGGGCGTCGCCGAGATAGTCGGCGACGCTGCGCGGCGGCCGTGGGTAGAGGTCCATCTGGTGCGGATACGGCAATTCGATCGGCCCGAGCTTGTGGACCTCGGGCAGCGGGTTTCCCGACCGGACGAGGTTTCGCAGGTACCAGTAGCCGCCGGCGAGGACCGTCGCGACAAGGAGGACGAGTGCGTCGAGCGGACCGCGGCGGCGGTCGCGGAGGCAGATCGCCAGCACGGCGAGGGCGGTCGCCGCCCCGACCGGCGCCAGCATCGTCAGCTTTACCGAGACGGCCAGCCCGCCCGCGAGTCCGGCCGGCGCGAGGGCGCCGCGGCCGCCGTCGCGGTAGCCGCTGTAGAGGAGCGCGGCGAAGGCGATCAGCACCGCGATGCCCATCTCGTCGTTGCGCGCTTCGCCCGCCTGGGTGACGACCAGGACGCCGGAGCAGAGGACGATCGCGGCGGCAACCGCGCAGGCCGGGCCGACCCCTCGGGGCCGGCCGAGGCACCAACCGGCGAGCAGCCCGAAGCACAGCCAGCCGAGGTTGATCAGCGGGTAGAGCCAGTCGTCGTGGAAGAGGACGATGCCGACCGAGCCGAGGAGCTCAGAGCTCGCCGGGTAGAACCACGCGGTCAGCTTCAGTGGGTCGGTGTAGAGGAGGTCCCAGGTCGAGTGGGTCTGGGCAAAGTGGATCGCGAACGGCAGGTGGTACCAGGTCGAGTCGCCGCCGAACATGCCGCGGTCGAGCCCCAGCAGGCTCGGCATCGCCCACTGGACGGCGGCGGCCGCGGCGACGACGAGCGCGACGGCGAGGGCCCAGGGCTCGACCCGCGGCGTCTCGTGGACAGGCGACGGGCGCCGCGCGAAGCGCAGGCCGAGGCCGGTCGCGATCAGGGCAGGCACGGTGCAGGCGACGAGCATCCACCCCGGCCACAGCGCGCCGAAGCTGCCGAGCGCCTCGAGCGAGAGCAGGAGGATCGAGAAGGCGAGAATCAACTCGGCGAGGCGGGCGAGCGCGCCGTCGTAGGCGGGAACCAGCAGACGCCGCAACCAGTATCCGCCAAGGCCCGCCGCGACGAGCATGCCAAGGAGCCACCCGGCCGCCCCAAGATAGCCGGCGAAGGAAGGAGAGACGGTAGACGCACTCGCCATCGGGACCTCCGCGGTTGCTCCTCGCAGGACACTAGGACACGTGGGCCACTCGTTTGTCGCGGTCCTGGAGCGTCAGCCGCCGAGCGTATCCGCGAGAAGGCGGGACGATCCGGCGACCGCGAAGCCTCCCTGACCTCTGCCTTCTTCCAGGCTAGTGGTGTGACCGGCAACGTTGCCAGGGTTCTGGCGAGACTCAGGGGTCGGCGGGCAAGGACGCAGGGAGCCTGAGTAGCAGCGCTACTCAGGCGACCGAGGACGTCGCCCGACGATCATCTGAGGCCGTCCAGGACCCGGCAAACGTTGGTGGTCACACCACTAGGGTGCTCCCGCGCGCCAGCAAGCCAGAAACCGAGGAGGTAGGGCTTTGCGCGCCGGTGCGATCGCGGCGCTCTGCCTCGTCATCGTCGTCGCGGTGGCCGTCTTCCTTCGCTACTCGGGTGACGGCACCGTGTCCATGGCGCGGACCTCGCGTGGCAGGACGCGGCGCCGGGAAGGGCACGGTGAGGCCACGGACGGCAAAGGCCGGTGAGCGACATGGTGCGCAACGCGACTCCACAGCCCGGCTGGAAGCCCCACCCTGGCCCGGTCCCGATCCTCGTCTACCACGCCCTCGGCGAAGCGCCGCCGACCGAGGAATATCCCGGCCTCTACGTCTCCGAACCGGAATTCGAAGAAGAGATGGTGTGGCTGCACCGGCAGGGCTACGAAGCGGTGACGCTCGACCGGGCGGAGGCGGCCTGGTACCACGGCGGCACCCTGCCCACGAAGCCGATCGTGATCACCTTCGACAACGGCTACCCGGCCCAGGTGACCTTCGCGCCGCAGGTGCTGTCGCGCTACGGCTGGCCGGGCGTCCTCTTCGAGATCACCGAAGAACACCTTCGCCCGTCCGAAATCCGGCCGGTGATCAAACTCGGCTGGGAGGTCGACTCGCACTCCGCGACCCACCCGAACCTGACCGAACTTTCGGGGTCCGAACTCGAATACCAGGTGGCCGCCTCACGCCGCTACCTGCGCCGCAAGTTCCACGTCCCCTCCGACAACTTCTGCTACCCGTCGAGCGAATACGACGCGGCGACGATCGCGGCGGTCAAGGAAGCAGGCTATGTCGGCGCCGTCACCGAGAACGCCGGCTACGCCAGCCGCGATCTCCCCTATGAACTCGACCGCTACGAGATCGAGGGCGGCAACGGGGTCGAAGGGCTGGCGGCGGATCTGGCGTCCGGCGCAAGCTAGTGTCCCGACTGCAACTCGCGGCCGACGACGTGGCTGGAGGTGAGGATGCCGCCGGCGCCGCCGAGGCCGAGCGTTTCAGGTGAGACGGCGCCCCGCGTTCCGGATCAAGTCCTCCTCGCTCATCGCCAGAGCTGAAGATCTTGATTGCCGTTCGAGACAGGCTCCGTTTGGTTGCCCCAGCAAGGTCAGGCGAGTAGCTCGTCGACGCGGTCCCGGACGAGAAGGGCGCGGTCGGCACCGACCGAACCGTAGCCCGCGGTGGCACCGTCGACCGCGTAGTCGAAGTATGGCTCCGCCCGGAGCGTACTCAGCTCGGCCCGGATGTAATCGCGGAGATTCGGCCTCGCGGAGCGGACCTCCTCCACCAGCGCGGGTCGGCCGTCGATCAGCGTCAGCACGTCGTGGACATCGAGGCTTGCCAACGTGTCGCCACGGCCCCGGCCCTTCCATGCGCACAGCTTCGTAGCGACCAGCGCCGCTGGCGCCGTGGCGCGTATCACGGCCCCAGAGTCGAGAGCGACCGTCGTCGCGGTCGAGATCGCCTCCTCGTACCACGGGTTGGAGAAGCCGAGGATGTCGGGGTTGGTCGGCATCACGTCCAAGACGAGGCTCGGGTCGGCGCTCCGCCAGCGACAAATGACCGGCTCGTCGGTCGCCTCATGAAGCCCCCGCTCGCGCAGCCTCTCGCCGAGCCGGTGGTACTCGACGCGGGTCGCGACCTCGCAGATCAGATCGACGTCGTCGGTGGCCCGGGAAGGGGGAGCGCCCAACTCGGTAATCCAGAGGTGGACCGTCGCGCCGCCGACGAAGACGACCTCGTCGACCAGTGGACCAAGGACCGCCACAGCCGCCTCGAGCTGCGGCGCGCTCATAGGTCCTCGACCGAGGGCAAGGAGCGGAGCCTCTCGGCAAGGAGGTCGCGGGCTACTTTGCGGACCCGCGCATCCCCCAGGCGGAGGCTGTCGAGCAGGACGAGGAACTCGCCGAGCCCGGGCCAGCCTTCGACCGCTTCGGGCACGGCTGGATGCAGTGGCTCGATCGCCTGGCCTCGCACCCAACCCTGAGCATAGGGCCACACCGGCGGCGGCTCATCGCCGGAGGGGCGGATCGCGCCAGCCATCGGCTCGGCCGCCCAGGCCGCCGGCACGCCGGGCACGAGGGCGCCCAGCTGGGCCGGAGCGAAGAAGCGCAGCGCGTGGACCGCGAACTCCTCAAAATGAGGAAGATGGACCCTCCGCCGATCCGGCGAATACAGGTCCGCCGCCTTCGCCCTCTCCAGGGCACGCTGAACGACCGGGTGCGCCACCCTGAGCCGATCCGCGAGCGACCGATAGCTCCACTGTTCGTCCTGCGCGAGCAGTCCGGCGAGAACGTAGATGTCGGCGGCCCTGACCATCGGACGATTGTATCTCGTATCAATACAAGATACAAGCCAGCGTCCCCCGGACGGTGACCCGTCGGACCGATCGGGTCAGCGCGCCGGGAGCGCGAGCTCGGCGAAGATCGCGCGGTGGTCTGAGTCGGGCAGCGGCTCGACTTCGTATTCGACGATCCCGAATCGTTCGTCGGCGAGGACGTGGTCGATCGTGATCGGCGGCGGCAGCAGGCTGCCGTCGGCGGGGAAGGTGGCGTCGAGGCCCTTACCCGCGACCGCGCCGGCGTCGCGGTAGCCACGGCCGACCAGGTCACGGAAGGGGGCCTGGTCGAAGGTCGCGTTGAAGTCGCCCGCCAGCAGCCAGGGGGTCCCATGCCCGCCGGACGGCAGCGCCGAGAGCTCTTCTTCCCATTCATCGGTCCAGGCGGGATGGCGCGGCGGGATCGGATGGACGGCGACGATCCGCAGCCGGCGCCCGCCCGGCAGGCTCGCTTCTGCCCGCGCCATCCGGAAGAGGAAGTCGGCGGTCGGCAGCCGACGCAGCCGGTAGCGAGAGTAGATCGCGGTGCCCCTGGCGCGAGGGGCGGGGTCGGCGACCTGGTACCCGAGCCGGGATCCGATCCCGGCCGCCGCGAGCTCGCGGCCGAACCGCGGCGTGTACTCCTCGATCGTCAGCACGTCCGGCCGCAATTCGTCGAGGAGGTGGATCACCCTGACAGGACTGGCACCCCCTTCGTGGACGTTGGCGGCAAGCACGCTCAACGTCTCGTGCCCGGCGGCGCCGACCGTGCCGTCGCCGAGCTCCCGCGGCAGGACGGCGGCGCCGAGGCAGGTCGCGGCGAGGCCGGCGAGCACCGCGGGGGCCCGACGGCGCAGCACGAGCGCCAGGCCGACGGCCGCCACCGCCGCGGCCGCCACGTAGGGCGTGAACGGCATCATGGCCTCCAGCGGATATCCGGCGTCGAGGCCGAGCAGGCGGATCATGGCCCAGATGCCGAACGGGATCGCGGCGATCCAGGCCAGCGCGGATGTCGCTCGCCGAGTGTTCAAGAGCGCCACACATTGTCGCGACCTACCCGAACATTTCCCCATCCACAGGCGACCGTCCTGCTCGGCCACCTTTCGCAGGGCCCCGCAGAACACGACCCCTTCGACGTCTATGTACCCGACGCCGTCGGCCTCTATCGAAATCTGATCGGAGGCAAGCTCGCCGCGCTCTGCGGCCCTCTCGATAGCGACCAGCTCCCTCGCGCCCGCTCGATGAGCCCGCTCCCCGGCATCCTCGACCTGGCAGCCGAGGTCGTCTCGGAGATCCTCGAGGAGCCAGGGGCGCCGCGGCGTCCAGGCGCGAGGGCGGCGTCGATCCGGTCGAGTGGCCCGAGCGTGATCCGCTCGGGCCGCTGCCGCTGAAGGTCGCAGGGAAGGTGCAGGCGGGCCGTTCTCAAGGCTTCGGGACGCCCGTTTTCGACCTCACCGTGCCATGGGACGTGCCCCACGGCCCTTTCGGAGGTCAGACTCCTTTCCCAAGAGCCGAAAACCCGCTTTCCCAAGCTGGTTTACCCATACGCGCCCGACAGGATTCGAACCTGTGACCTTCGGTTTCGACTCCGTGTGGCACCGTGCCCCATTTCGTGCCCCATCGCCTGCGATCTATCGGTGTCCGAATGGCGACTTCGCATGGAAGTGAGGAAGGCCGGGGATCGGCTTGCCGACCTCAACCCTGTCGCAGTAACGGGGCCGCGGGTCGACCGGGTCGATCAACGCAATACCTGAGGGATGGCCCTTGGTGCCGCATTGGATGATCGCGTCACGTTCGCCGTCTCGGGCTTCGATCACGTCGCCTCCGCCGCGGCCGAACATCTCGTCTTCGCCGCCCTGGCCGATGATGTGGTTGCCCTGGCTGTCGCCGATCAGGATGTCGGGGCCCATCGTCCCCTCCAGGTCGCGGGCATCCGAGATCCGGATCGGATCGCAGCCGCGCACCCCCTGCACGTAGGCGCGCCCGCTCGCCAGCGAGGCGACGAGGACGCCGGGCTGGAGTGGCATCTCGGCGAAGGAGGCGTCGTTGCGGCCGCCGCCGCCGACCAGGCGGCCCCCTTCGCAGGCGGATCCCGCCGCGAGGAGGTCGCCTCCGGGGCCGCCCTCGAGCAGGTCGGGGCCGCCGGGGCCGCCGACCAGGGCATCGTCGCCGGCGCCCCCGTAGAGGCGGTCGGCGCCGGGGCCTCCCTCGAGCAGGTCTTCCTCGGGGCCGCCGCGCAACACGTCGTTCCCGGGGCCGCCGTCGACCCGTACTTCGCCCAGCCCTTCGAGCGAGCCGATGACCCGGAAGCGGTCGTTGCCGGCCCCGAGGTCGACGGTGAGCCAGCGCGGCAGCGGACCGACCGGACAGACCGCCTCGGTCAGCCCGGTCCCCTGATGCGTGCAGGGGGATTCGACCGCGATGGCGCGCGTCGCGGTGATCTGGAGCGTCGCAGTCGCGGCATCGAGGGCGACCGAGACATCGTCGTTCTTGGAGCCGCCCGCGACGACGACGCCCGCCGCGGCCGGATCGATTGCAGTCGCGAAGTAGACGTCGACGGTCGCCCCCCGGACGCGCCGCCCGCCGCACGATTCGCGGGTTCGGGGAGAGCCGCCGCGGCAGCGATCGTGGCCGGGGCCGCCGTTCAGGGTGTCGCGACCGCCGCCGCCGATCAGGGTGTCGTCGCCGGGTCCGCCGTAGAGCTTGTTCGCGTGGCGGTCGCCGATCAGGGTGTCGTCGAAGGCCGAGCCTTCGAGGTTCTCGATCCGCCGCAGCTTGTCGTGGCCGTCGCCGAAGGCGCGGTGAGCCTTGAGCGAGGCCCAGACCCCGCCCCCCTCCAGGTTGCTGCGCGGCATCGTCGCGAAGGAGGCGGTGTTGTCGGAGCCCGAGCCGCCGTCGATGGTGTCCCAGCCGTAGCCTCCGTCGAGGATGTCGTGGCTGCCGCCGCCGCCGCGCAGGATGTCGATTCCGAGGCCTCCGTGGAGCACGTTGTAGTCGCCGCGGCCGCCGTTCAACTGGTCGTCGCCGGAGCCGCCGTAGATCAGGTTGTGGCCCGCCCGGCCGCCGGTCAGGTCATCGTCGCCGCGGCCGCCGTAGATCACGTCCGATCCGCGGCCGCCGTGGACCGTGTCGTCGCCGGCTTCGCCGTAGACGACATCGTGCCCTGAGCCGCCGTAGATCACGTCGTTGCCAGGGCCGCCGTGGATCGTGTCTTCGCCCGGGCCGGCGCAGATCACGTCGTCGCCGCCGAGGCCAAGGACTTCATGGTCGCCGGGGCCGGTCCAGATCACGTCGCGGTGCGCGGTGCCGCGGATCATCGCCTCTTCGGGGGTGCCGACGATCGTCGCGACCTTGCCCCCGCAGCGGTGGGCGGTGGCGCTCCCGGACGCGCCCGCCACCGCGGCCGCGGACGCCGTGCCGAGCAGGGCGAGGACGACGATCAGGCTTCGCCCCCGGCCGACGGGGCTTCGGCGCCGGGTGCCATGGAGACCGCGGGCGACGAGCCCGTCGCGGTCGGGACGGCGCCCGGCGGCGTCAGCGTGCAACTCGATCCAGACTCGCGATAGCGGCGGGATGCAGGCGTCCCCAGCGGGCGCAGGGGGAGTTGCCGGCGGCTCGGAGTTCGGCGGGCGAGGCACAGTTCACCGCGATCCCCTTCTCGGCCTCGCAGCCGACCGCCGCGTCTTTCCCGCCGCCGCCGACGCAGGTGTCGTGGCCCGGTCCGCCGATCAGCAGGTCATCGCTCGGCCCGCCCACGAGCCGATCATTGCCGGCACCCCCGATCAGGACGTTTTCGCCCGGCCCCCCGACCAACAGGTCGTTCCCGGCGCCGCCGACGAGCAGGTCGTTCCCGGTGCCGCCGCGCAGGGTCACGGGAACCGGGACCGAGCGGCCGACGATCACCGTGCTGTCGCCCGGCCCGCCTTCGTAGCGGAAGCCACCCACCGCGGTCGCCCGGCATTCGAGCCGATCCGGTTCGCCTGACACCTGGGCGCAGACGGTCCCGGTGACTTCGAGCGGACGCGGCGAGGTGATCAGGTAGGTCGTCCCGTCGGCACTCAGCGAGATCCTCGCTTCGTCGAGCCCCAAGCCGCCGGCGAGGACGACCGTGGCGCCAGCCTGGCCCCTGGTGACGCCGTGGCCGCCGAGGATGACGAGGAAGAACGCCGCCACGGCGAACGCGAGCCTCCTGGCGAACCTCAGGATGCGGGCGGTTCTCGTGTCGGTCCTCGCCATCTTCATCGGAGAGAACAGCCTCCCCCGGCCCCCGCGTTGCGGCGCGGTCCCGGTGAACACGCGACATGATCCCTCATCCCTCGACCGGAGGAGGCGTCGGCCGGTCGTGTGGCAGTGAGGAGGATCGGCAAAGGGACGGGTGCGTTACGGGGGAGATCCGGAGAGATCGGCATCTCCGTGACGGGACAGAGGGATGCGACGTCTCCGTGACGAGGCCGACGAGAGACGCCACGAAGACCGTGCGATCTGCGCGGGTCCCGCCCGGAAGATGCATGATCTGGCGGGATCCCCGCCGGATCATGGTCGGTCCGTGACGAAGGGTCCACGATCGCAGGGAAGGCGTATGCCTTCACGGGGAGTTTCGGGGCCCCGTCTCGCGCTACGTGGATCGACCCTGCCATGGCAGGGTCGATCCACGTAGCGTCTTCGTGACCGTGGAGGAGGCGTGGGGCCCGTGACGTCTCCCTCACGTCTCCCGCGTGGTTCCCGGCGTCTTCGTGACGGACCCCGCGGCACCCTCCTTCCGCTGTTCCTTATGCCCACCATCCCGGCATAAGGAACGGCGGGGCGTAGGACCCTCTGCCGTCTCCTCGAATCTCGGCCTTCTCGGAGGCGGCCACAGCCTGCCCGGGTCGCCTCCGGGAAGGGCGGGTCCCTCACCGTCCCCCGGAGCGCGCAGCAGCGCCCTCCTGGGACTACTCAGCTAGCGGCCGCCGAAGATCGTCCGCCGGTAGACCTCGGCGACGCCCGGCGGCGGGCCGCCGCCGAGGTTCCCCGCCTTCGAGCTAAAGGCGGCCAGCGAGGCTCCCGCTGAACCGGAGACTTCGCCGGAGCCGCCGTCGGCGCCCGTGCCGTCGCGCCCCGGAGCACGCGAGATCAGGATCGTGTCGAGGCTGCGGGTGTCGTGGACGAAGACGTTTTCGACCCCCGCGCGGGGGTCGCCCCCGTAGGCGCTGCCGAGGTTCGTGGCGGCCGACTGGAAGCAGACGAAACGCCCGTCACGGCTCAGCGAGGGCAGGGTCGAGGCAGCGTTCGCGGGCGCGCCCGGAACCATATGGTGCTTGAAGCCGCGGGACACCAGCCAGGTCTTGCCTCCGGCCACATCGCGCAGCCAGACGTTTTCGTGAGAACCGGCGGCGCCGAGGTTCCTCGCCGCCGACTGGAAGGCGACCCGGTTGCCGCGCTGGTCGACCGAGGGATTGGTGGCGGAAGCGTCGGCGGGTGCGCCGGCTCCGCCGGGTGCGCGCGAGACCAACGTCGTCCGATCGCCGTGGAGATCGCGCAGCCAGACCTCGGTGACGCCGGGCGACGCACCCGGCGCGAGGTTGTCCGCGGAGGAGGTGAAGGCGACCGCGCCGCCGCCGGGCGCAAGCGATGGTTCAGAGGCGGGCGCGTCCGCTGGGGCGCCGCCCGCCGAACGCGAGACGAGGTAGGTCCGTTCGCTGCTCAGGTCGCGAACGTAGACGGCGGCGCGCCCGTCGGTAGGACCGCCGAGGTCGGTCGCAGTCGAGGTGAAGGCGACCAGGTTGCCGTCGTGGGACGCTCGGTTCGGAGGATTCGCCATTCGCCGGTACACCGTGCGCTCCGCTCGCCCGCGAGACCAGCACCGTCTTGCCACTACGCGTATTGCGCAGGTAGACGCTCTTGACCCCGGGACGGCCGCCGAGGTTTGCGCCTTCGGAGGTGAAGGCAACCTTCCAGCCCGCATCGCCCACGGCCGCTTCGCCCGAGTTCCCGGCGGCGGGCGCTCCCCGCACACCGTTGGCGCGCGACACGAGGATCGTACGATCGGCGGCCGCGGCGAACTGCGTGCAGCAGGCGCAGCTACTCGCGGTGCAGCGTTCGTGAAAGGTCCGCAAGAACACCTGGGCATGGCCCGCGGTCGGCCCGAGGCCGGCGCCGGCCGAGGTGAAGGCGACGAACCGGCCGTCGAAGGAGATCGACGGTTCGGTGGCATCGACGGTGGCGGCCGGACCGCCCGCGCCCCCGGCGCGGCTGACGAGGAGCGTCCGCCAGTCGCCCGGGAAGGTGACCCAGGAGCCGGACGCGGCCGCGAACGACACGCAGACGACTGAGATCGAGACGACGACGCAGCAGACAGTGAGGACCTTCCGCCTGGCGCTCATCGATGCCCGTGCCGGCCTTCCCGCCGTTCCTTTTCCCGTTCTCTTTCGCGCTGTTCGCGTTCGTGTTCGTGCCTCAGCTGCGCCTGTTCGCGGCGGGTCAGGGGCAGGGGCGGCGATTCTTCGCTACACGCCTTGCCCGAGCAGGTCTCCAGCCGTTCGAGTTCGCGGTGCAGGAAGGCGCGGACCGGGAAGAAGTTGGGGTCGCGGACGATGTTGCGGAGCTCGTACGGGTCGGTTTCGAGGTCGTAGAGCTCTTTCTCGCCGTCGGGCCACTCGATGTACTTGTAGGGGCCGAGGACGATCCCGTAGTAGTTCTTCGGCGGCGCCAGGATCGAGGCGTGGGCGGCGGGGGCATGGGTACGCGCCGACTGGACCAGACCGCCGTCTTCCTCGACGTCGGCGGTTTCGACGAAGGACTCGAAGAGCACCGGCCGGCGCGTGATCAGCGAGGGGTCGCGGGCGAAGGGGAAGAGCGAGCGGCCGTCGATCGGGTGATCCGCCCTGACGTGGGCGAGTTCGAGGATGGTCGGCGCGATGTCGATGTTGGACGCCAGCTCGTCCGATTCGGTGCCGGGCTTGATCCCCGGCCCGCGGATCAGGAAGGGCAGGTGGGTCGAGGGCTCGTAGGCGAGGAACTTGCCCCCGACCAGGCGGTGCTGGCCGTAGAAGAAGCCGTTATCGGAGGTGAACATGATGTAGGTGTCGCGCAGCTCGTGCAGGGCGCCGAGCTCGTCGATGATCGTCTTCACCCCGTCGTCCACTCCCCGCAGCGACTCCAGCGCCTTGTCGTAGTAGACGCGGTAGGTGTGGATTTCTTCGGCGGAGAGGTAGGGCGCTGCGCGGATGAAGCGCGGCATGCCGTTGACGTTGCCCTGGTCGAACCCCTGATGGCGGCTGTCGGGCAACGGGGCGCCGTCGAAGAGCGTGTAGTAGCGGGGCGGTGGCTCGGGGCCGG
Organism: Actinomycetota bacterium; assembly: GCA_018268575.1. Taxonomy (GTDB): domain Bacteria; phylum Actinomycetota; class Thermoleophilia; order Solirubrobacterales; family 70-9; genus VAYN01. The sequence continues at coordinate 9,848 of JAFDWF010000091.1, read as the reverse complement.
CCGGGCGGCGGAAGTCACCGTGCGGGGCGGCCTCGTCGAGTTGCAGGTAGAACGGCTGCCCCGGCGGCGTCGCTTCCAGTTCGCGCACCGCCAGTTCGTCGAACTTGTCGGTCTCGTAGTAACAGGGTTTGCCGTTCGTCGGCGCAGTCGGACAGCCGGGATCGTCGCGTTCGCCGTATTCGCGCGTTTCCCAGCTGCCGGAGTTGCCGAACGGGCCTTCGAGGACGCCGTTGTGGCTCAGTTCGTAGCCGTAGTAGAAGTGGTCGGAGTCGGAGTTGATCACGCTGTTCCAGGAGCTCCATCCGGGCGGCACTTCCTGGTAGCTCGAGTAGGGCGCTTCTCCGTAGCCGTTGAGGAACTTGCCGATGTGGATGGTTCGGTAGCCGTCGCCCTGCAGCCAGGTGGCGATGTTGTGGTTCCAGCCGGGGCTGGCGCGGAAGCCCGAGTAGCCGCCGTCGGGCTGGACGTTCCCTTTGTCCTCGTTGTGGGCGTAGCGCCCGGTCCACAGGCTCGCCCGCGAGGGCGCGCAGAGCGGATAGGAGACGTAGTAGCGGTCGAAGGTGGCGCCCTGTTTGGCGATCAGGTCGAGCGTGTTGGGCATCGCCCTGATCGCCGGCGCGCCCGGATACGGCTGCCAAGCCGCATAGAGCTGTTCGAGCGTCGAGTCATCGGTCTGGATGACGACGAAGTTGGGCCGGACGGGCAGTGCGGGCCCGACCTGCGCGGCCGCGGTGCGCTCCCCCCAGAGCAGGTAGGTCGTCGTGACCAGCACCAGCACCGCGGCGACGAGCCCGAGGAGCGCCGGACCGCGACCGGACGCGGCCGTCGTCCGTCGGTGACCGGACCGGGGCATCCCGCGTCCGCTCAAATCGCGCCTCCGAACGGAAGTTGCGGTGCGCCCCCGGTCACCCGGGGACGGCCCCGGACCGTCAAGGAGCGGGCCGGACCGCGGCCCTGCCCGGTTCGATCTCGAGTCCGCCGCGTGGTCCGGTGAAAAGGGTGAGGCCAAGGGCGTGCCGGTGACCGTCCACCACCTAGGCCTCCCTGCCGCGCAACGGCCCGGCCGTCGCCGCCGCGGGGGCCTCGGTCGTCAGCGAGACGACGGCGATTACCACTACGGGCAGGAAGCGCCAGGGGCTCGGCACAGCGGGCGACCCTAGAACCGCAGGCTTAAAGGATCCTCAAGCGCCGCCCGAAATGCCGCCGACGCGAACGGCTGACCCAGGCCGGGAAGCGGGCAGGGTCCAGCTGCGTGTAGAGCCTGGGGAGTGCTCGGGAGCCGCACTCGTTTGTCTGACAGGGGCGCCGCCGACGCGAATACGAGACGGGCGCAGAGCGCCGCTCGGGCACCCTCCGACCCAGCCGGCGCCGCCGCTCCGGGTCGCCGAAGGTGAACGTCCGCGGGTCCAGGCGGTGGCCTCCGCCGGCCCGCCGCGCCGGCGTCCGGTCCCGCTCCCGGCTCCGGCCAGAAGAGGAGGGCGACGAGCCTCACGGTGTCGATGCCCGCCCGCTCCGCCTCGCCCTCCGGGCTCGGCTCCGCGGGTGGGACCCCCACTGCCGCCGGTGGTCCACTTCTCGACCGGCGAAGGATTCCGGGTGGGTGAATATTCAACCGGCGCAGGAGGGTGAATTCTCAACCGGCCTTGACAACTTTCGGAGGTCAGGCTTCCTCTCCCAAAGGTCGCAAACCCGCTTGGAAAGCTTGTTTGCCCATACGCGCCCGACTGGATTCGAACCAGTGACCTTCGGTTTCGTAGACCGACTTTTGGACTCGGCTGGGCTATGTAGAGCCAGGTTTCGGGCGGCTTTCACGATATCGGGCTTGGCTGAGATTGGCTGGACTACGTGGGCCTGCGTGCCCCATTTCGTGCCCCATGGACGGAGCGGCTTCGCGGCCCAAGTGCGTCGGCGGGTCCGATAGACATGTACGCAGATGGCCGAGACGATCGCGCAACTACTCGCGACGGATGTCGCTCGTACCAAGCTCGGCGCACGCAATATCTCGACCTCGGAAGTCGAGCAACTGCCTCGCAATCGCCATGCGACCGTGCGGAACCCTCGCGGGGGAGGCGGCGAGGGAGAGCGCATCCTGCTCGTCGGCCACACCGATGGAGGGCGAACCCTGACCCTCGTCCTCGAGAGGACGCTCGACCCGTCCTCGTGGCTGATCGTGACCGGTTGGGATTCCACCGGCCGCGAGCGTAGAATTCTCGGTTGAGATGGCAAAGGATCCTTGGACCAAGTCTGATCCCCAGCCAGGCGACTTCGACGCCGAGTTCGATCAGGCGCGCCCGGACCAGATCGAGATCCGTGAGGGAAACCCCGACGCGAAGCTCTCGATCCTGGTCAGCGTGGAGGGCGACGACGCCAAGCGGCTGGAGCAGATCGCGAATAAGCGCGGCCAGCAGCCGGGCGAGGTGGTCTCCGAGCTTCTTCGCAGCGCTTCCTAGCTCCGACCTTTCAACTCGGCGTCAAGGGCAGACAAGGAATATTTGGCTGGAGGCCTGTGGTCGGATGGGACTGGCCTGGACCGCTCCGACGTTGTCACCCGAGGCCGCAAGTGCGCCCGACTGGATTCGAACCAGTGACCTTCGGTTTCGTAGGTTGCAAGCGGAATAGACGAAATCGAGCACGGCTGGGATCGGCTGGACTCCCTGTGGCACCGTGCCCCATCTCGTGCCCCACGGGGGTCGGCCGCGTCCGAGTGGCCACGGATCAGATGAACCAGGGAGCCCGAACCGACTCCGCCTCACGACCGCCACCGCGGCCCGGTGCGACGTGCGCCAGTGACCGTCACCGGCGACCGAAAGCGATCAGCGGCCGACGGCGGCCTCGGCCTGCACCAGTCTCGCCCTCGAGATTTCCAACCGCGGCAGGTCCGTGGTCGCCGCCAGCAGCCGCCTGGTGAACTCGTGCCTCGGGCGCGAGAACACCTCCTGCACAGATCCTTCCTCGACGATCTCGCCCTCGTTCATGACCGCGACCCGATCGCAGAGCTGCTTGACCACCGCCAGGTCATGCGAGATGAAGAGCATGCTCAAGCCGAGCTCGCGCTGCAAGCGCTTCAGCAGGATGAGGACGGAGGCCTGGATCGAGACGTCCAGGGCAGAGACCGGCTCGTCCGCGACCAGAAGCGTCGGTTCAACCGCGAGCGCCCGAGCGATCCCGATCCGTTGCCGCTGGCCGCCGGAGAAGGCGCGGGGGCGCTGGTCGAGGGCGCTCTCCGGCAGACCGACCAAGGCGAACAGCTCTGTCGCCTGTCGCCTGGCCGCCGCCTTGTCCTCGGCCAGGCCGTTGACCCGCAGGAGTTCGCAAATCGCCGCGCCGACCGCCATCCGCGGGCTTAGCGAGCCGAACGGATCCTGGAAGACCATCTGGATCGCCCGGCGCTGCGCCGGGTCGCGCCGCGGGCCGAGCGGGGCGCCTACGAACGTGATCGTGCCATCGGTGGGCCGCTGGAGGCCGACCACGCACCGGGCCGCGGTCGACTTGCCTGCGCCCGACTCGCCGACCAGCGCGAACGCCTCCCCCTTAGCGATCGAGAAGTCGATACCCCGCACCGCCTCGAAGGCGGGCTTACGGCGCAGCAGGGCGTCGCGGCCACCACCGAAGGCGACCTTCAGCCCGCGGACCTCGAGCAGGGGCTCAGGCATCGTCGGCCTCGACCAGGTCGGCCAGCAGCTCGTGGCGCCGACAGGCGCTCATCCTCCCGGCCGCGATCTCGACCAAGGACACCGGCTGCTCACAGGCGGGCTCGGCGAGCGTGCAGCGCGGGACGAATGGGCAACCGGAGGGCACCTCGCCGACCTTCGGCGGGGAGCCCGGGATGGCGCGGAGGGCCTCGATGGTCGACTCCCGGGTCGGCACCGCTTGCAGGAGGGCGAGCGTGTAGGCATGGCGTGGGCGGCGCAGGATCGCCACCGCGGGACCCTCCTCGACCACCCGGCCGGCATACATGACCACGATGCGATCGCAGACGCGGGCCGCGACACCGAGGTCGTGGGTGACCAGCAAGATGCCGATGTCGAGCTCCTTCGCCAGGCCGGTGATCAAGCCCAGCACCCGCATCGTGACCGTAGCGTCGAGGGCCGTCGTCGGCTCGTCGCAGAGCAGCAGTTCGGGGTCGCCCGCCAGTGCGATCGCGATCACCACGCGCTGGCGCATGCCGCCGGAGAGCTCGTGCGGGTAGAGACGGTAGCGCCGCTCCGGTTCGGTGAACTGCATCTGACCGAGCAGCTCGATCGCCCGCGCCTTCGCCTCGACGCGTGAGACCTTGCGATGCGCCCGTGCCGCCTCGGCGATCTGCGGGCCGATCCGCATCGTCGGGTTCAAGGCCGTCATCGGCTCCTGGAAGACCATCCCCACGGCCCCGCCACGCAAGCGATGGACCTCGCGCCGGTCGGCGTGGACCACGTCGATGTCACCGACGTCGACGTCACCGGATCGCACGGCCACGCCCGGAGGCAGGAGGGCGGCGATGGCCCGTAGGGTGAGCGACTTGCCCGACCCCGACTCGCCGACGACGCCGACGACTTCGCCGCGATCGGCGTGGAGGCTTGCATCGGAGACGGGGTCGAAGCCGTCCTCCTGAGGGCCGACGCCGACGCGCAGGTCACGCACCGCCAGCAGCCTCCCGGCGCCTCGCTTCTCAGACGGAGACCCCGCCATCAGCGCGCGTCCAGCCGTTGGGCAAGACCGTCGGCGATCAGCGAGAGGCCGAAGGCCGCGACGATGATGGCAATGCCAGGGATCACCGCGAGCCACCATTGGTTGTTGATGTACGGCTGGGCTTCGGCGATCATCGTCCCCCAGTCGGAGGCAGGTGGCGGGATGCCGAGACCGAGGAACCCCAGGGTGGTGATGAAGAGGATGATCAGCACCGCATCGGACATCGCGTAGATGATCGACTGGGAGATGATGTTCGGGACGACGTGCCGGCCGAGGATGCGCCAGGTCGGGATGCCGCCGACCTGGGCGGCGAGCACGTACTCCATCACCGCTTCGCGACGGGCCGCGGTCCTCGCCAAGCGGGCGTACACCACCCAGTCGATCAGCGCGACGGAGATGATGATCGTCTTCACACCCGGCCCGAGAACGAAGACGAGCGCGATGAGCAGGACGAGGATCGGGAAGGCGATGATCACGTCGATCACACCGACCATCACCGAGTCGAACCAGCCACCCCGGTAGCCCGCCACGATGCCGACCAAGGTGCCGAAGACGAACGGCAGCACCAGCGCGCCAAGGGCGACGAAGACGTCGTTGCGGGCGCCGTAGATCAGGCGCGAAAGCGTGTCGCGGCCGAGCTGGTCGGTGCCGAGAATGTGCCCGGCCGTCCCCGGAGGGGCGAGCGTGTTGCCGATTTCCTGTTTGACCGGGTCATGGGGGGAGATCACCCCGGCGAGCGCGCCGATCAGCAGGAGCGCGCCGATGATGGCGAGGCCGATCACCAGCGACGCGTTCGCCCCCACCCGGCGGCCGACCACCCGACCGACCGCCATCCCGCGCAGCGGCGAGCGTGCCTCGACTTCGACTTCGGCACTGGTGGGGGGCCCTTCGGTGCCGTTGGGAAGGCCGCCGACGACGCTCACCGTGCCTCCACCCGCGGGTCGATCAGGGCCTGCACCAGATCACCCATGATGTTGATCGCCACGACCACTAGCGCGAGGATCAGCGTCACCGCCTGCACCACCGGGAAGTCGCGTGAGTTGATCCCCTGCAGCATCAGCGTGCCGACGCCGCCGAGGCTGAAGACCTGTTCGATCACGAGCGTGCCGCCGACGAGGAAGCTGACGTTGACCGCGAGGACCGCCACCGAGGGGGCCAAGGCGTTGCGCAGGACATGCCGCAAGCGGATCTGGCGCTCGCTCAGACCCTTCGCGCGGGCGGTCGTGACGAAATCCGATTCGGCAACCTTGAGCGTCTCCGCCCGCAGGCTGCGGATGACCAGCGGGGTGATCCCGAGGGCGATCGTGAGACTGGGCAGGAAAAGCGATTCGAGGTGGCCGATGAAGCCGCTGCCGTAGCCGGCCGATGGCAGCAACTGGGCGTCGACGGCGACGTACTCGATCAGCATCAGGCCGAGCCAGAACCCCGGGATGCCGAGGGCAACCACCGACAGTACCCGCACCAGCCGGTCGCGCAGGGCCCCCTGCCTGGACGCGGCGAGAAGCGCCGCCGGGACCGCGAGTAGGCAGGTGAGGAAGGTCGCGTAGCCGATCAGCCACAGCGTCACCGGCATCCGTTCCACCACCAGCGACCCGGCGGGCTGCTTGAGGCGCAGCGAGGTCCCCAGGTCACCGGTCAACAGGCGCTTCATGAACAACCAGTACTGCGTCGGCAGCGGGCGATCGAGTCCCCACTCGTGGTGGAGCCGTTCGATCGCCCGCGGCGTGGCGTGCGGGCCGAGGGCGGTCCTCGCCGGGTCTCCTGGCACCAGGTGGATCAGCAGGAACACGACGATCGTGACCCCGATCACCACCGGGATGGCTTGCAGGAGACGCCGGACGAGGAAGCCCGCAAACGCCATGACCTAGCCGGAGAGACCCGCTTCGGCAAACCACGGGATGCCCACCCGCCCGACGTAGAGGCCCGTGACGTTACTCGAGAACGCCCACGAGAACGGCGTGTAGGCAACCGAGATTATGTACTGTTCCTTGGCGACGATTTCCTGCAGTCGATGGTAAAGCTGCTTACGTTTCGCACTGCTCGGGGTCCTCAGCGCTTCGCTGAAGACTTTTTCCGTTTCCTTCGTCGAGATTCCGGCGAACTGACCTTCGGCCGTGTTGTAGAACGCCCAGATTTCGGTCTGGGTGGTCAGTGGCGTATAGATCTGGAGCGGGCCTGCGCCGAACTTTCCAGCCGACGCGTCTTCGAACCAGGTGCTGACATCCACCTTCTGGATCTTCACGTTGAAGCCCACTTCGTCGAGGTTTTGCTGAAGGATCTGGACGGCTTCCGGCCAGAAGTCGTCTTCGATCGGCGTGAGGACGGTGAAGGTTGGGTTCACCCCTTCCTTGACCGCTTCGGCGAGCAGTTCTTTCGCTTTTCCAGGGTTGAATTCCGGCGTCTTGATCGAGCTGTCGTGGAATTCGACCGGCGGCGGGACGAACGAGGCGGCCGCTTCGCCATGGCCGTGCAGCACGGCGTTGACCATCCCTTCCCGGTCGATTCCCAAATTGATGGCTTCGCGGACTTTCGGGTTCTTGAACAGCGCTTCGCGTCCGTTCAGGGTCATGAGTTTGTTGAAGCCGAGCGGATAGGTCCCGAGTTCGGTTTCGGGGGACGCTTCGATCGCTTCGACCTGTGACCAAGGCGGCGTGGCGATCACGTTCACCTCGCCGCTGTTCAGTTGTGAGACTCGACTGTTCGGGTCAGGAACGGTTTTGAACACCAGTTCGTCGAGATAGGGCCTCTTGGGGATCCAATAGTTCGGGTTTTTCTTCATCGTCAGCGTTTCGCCACGTTTCCAGGCGGCGATCTCGAACGGACCGGTCCCGATTGGCTTCGAGGCGAATTCTTCTTCCGACTCCCCGGCGAGGTTCTTCGGCTCGATCCCGAACGACCACTGCGAGAGCAACGCCGGCAATTCGGCCGCCGGTTGCGCATTCGTGATCACGATTGTCGACGGCGAGGGTGCTTCGACCTTCGTGATGCCTTCGAGGAGTTCTTCCCAGTATTCGCTCTTGCGCGCTCTTTCCAGGGTGAAGAGGACATCGGCGGAGGTCATCGGCTGGCCATTGGAGAATTTGATCCCCGATTTGAGCGTCAACGTCCAGACTCGCTCGTTGTTGGATGTCTTGACGCCCTTCAGCAGCCACGGAGCGAGTTCGCCTTCCGTGTTTTCTCTCCACAGCGGCTCGCTGACCTGACTGATCACCCAAAGTTCGGTCGGCAGGATTGTCTGCTGAGGCTCGAGCGTGTTGACTTCTTCGGCCAGCGCCACCGTCAGCTTTCCGCCCTCATTCGGAGCGGCCGAGCTACCGCTACCGGTCGAGCCACCAGCTTCACCACCACCACTGCTGCTTCCACCACCTCCGCAGCCTGCGACCAGCACCGCGATCAGCGCGGCTGCCGCCAGCGACAGGATGCGGGCTTTGCCAAGGGCACCTGGAATCATCTCGTCTCCTTCATCGGTTATCCCCTTGGCAGTTCGCTGACAGAGGGGCGGCAATATCGGGTCTCGGGGGGAGTCGGTCGACCCGTTCCTCACGTGCCACGGATGAGGACCTCGTCGTTGGAGTACTTGTCGACGTAGGTGGCCAAGGCCGCGCGGCGGAGGAGCTCCTGGTCGTGGTAGCGGTCACCGAAGCGATTCGGGTCGAACGGCTTGAGGTCGAGGTGCCGCTCGCCACGCGCGATCCAGCGGGCGAGGTGCCCACCGAGCGCCGGCGAGGTCGAGAGACCGCCCACGTTGCAGCCGCTGATAACCCATAGGTTGTCCATCTGCTCCAGCGGGCCAACCAGAAAGTGGCCGTCGGGGACGAGCGTCGTCAGGCCGCCCCGCAGCTCCCGCCATTCGGCCCGGGTCAGAGCCGCGAACTCGGCGCTCACCTCGTCGATCAGGCGCCGCATCGGCTCGCCGTCGAGCGGCATCACCGCGGTGCTGAAGCCGGGGTCGGTCTGCCGCAGGTCCATGGTCAGCGGATCGGGCTCGTACCCACCGAACATCAGACCGCCGTTGCACGGTCGGGCGTAGACCTTCGCGTCCATGATCCTCACCGCGGGCTGGGTGTTGTCGACGCCGTCGATCGTCGTCGTGATGATCAGCTCGTGGCGGACCGCCCAGAGGGGAAGCTCGACGTCGGCGAGCGCCGCCACGACCGGTGACCACGGCCCCGCCGCGATCACCACGGAGCCTGCCTCGATGCGGCTGCCGTCGGCGAGCTCGACGTGGGTGACGCCGCCGTCGGCGCCGGAGCCGATCCCGACGACCTCGGCGTGTTCGCGGACGGTTCCGCCGCCTGCCCTGAACGCGGCGACGTAGGCGCGCGCCACGTCGCCGGGCTCCAGGTAGGTGTCACCCGGCGCGTACCACATCTCCCGGGCGCTCGATGGGTCGAACCAGGGGGCGAGCTCACGAGCCTCCTTGGGCGTGACCGTGTCGAGCTCGAGACCCAGGTTGCGGGCTCGTTCGAGCTCCCCGTGGATCTGCGCTTCGTCGGCCTCGCTACGCGCCACCTTGATGCTTCCGGACTGGTGGCAGGCGAGCGGAACGCCGGTTTCCTCCTCGAAGGCGACGAGCTTCTCGATGCCCAGGCGGGCGATGGCGGAGATGATGTCGTCGGCTTGGAGCTGCAGGCCCAGGCCGGCAGCCCGCGGCGAGGTCTCCGAGGCAGCCTGGCCGCGGTCCAGGAGCACGACGTCCTGACCTTCGCGCATCAGGTGGAACGCGGTGCTGGATCCGAGGGCCCCTGATCCGATCACCACTGCGTCGAACTTCTTGGTCACTGTCTCTCTCCTCAGCTCAGTTCGTTTTGCCGCTTGCCCGTGTCGCGCCTGGAAGGCGGGAAGCCATCGCCAGTCTGGATGCGCTGGCTCGTCTGATGACCTGGTGAGCATCTTATGCCTTCTTCAAACCGGATGTCAAGCGCCCCCGCCGACGCACCCTTCGCACCGGATGCCTCGCCGGGACGGCGCAAGACAGATGCAGGCGCCGCGAGGCGGGGCCGGGTAATGCCCGCCATGGGCCTGGGGAGGACGAGGAGCGCGCAGGCGCCGCTCAGGCGCCGACTTCGCGGTACTGCCGGTCGATCGCCAGGATGTGCTCGCGCATCCGCGCGGCGGCCAGGTCGCCGTCGCCCTTGGCGACGGCCTCATAGATGGCGGTGTGCTCGTCGACGTCCCAG
>JAFDWF010000090.1 GCA_018268575.1 Actinomycetota bacterium | reverse complement strand
GTCTCCCGCGCGGTTCCCGGCGTCTTCGTGACGGACCCCGCGACACCCTCCTTCCGCTGTTCCTTATGCGCCCCACGGGCGCATAAGGAACAGCGGAGCGTAGGACCCTCTGCCGTCCCCCCGTGACCCGGCCTTCTCGGAGGCGGCCACAGCCTGCCAGGGTCGCCTCCGGGAAGGCCGCGTCCCTTTCGCGTCCGGGCGCCAGCCGGCGACGGCCGCTCCCTCCACCACCCCCACGACCCCGCCGAAAAACGCTGCCCCGTCCGCCGCCCCGGTGGTAGCTTGGAACCGCCACTTGAAACCGACTCAGGAGGAGGGTTCGTGATGGCTGACACGCTCGAAGGCGCATGCCTGTGTGGCGGAGTGACCTACGAGGTCAAGGATCCGGAGGCGATGGGCTACTGCCACCGCACGCGCTGCCAACGGTGGACCGGCTCCCATCTCGCCGGCGTCGTGGTCGCTAAGGAGAACTTCAGCCCTACCGGCGGCGAGGACCTGATCGAAACGTACGAAAGCGAGTTCGCGCCGCGCAATTTCTGCCGCAACTGCGGCTCCAGCATCTACGACGACCTCGGCGACAAGTACTTCGTCGCGGCGGGCCTGATGCGGGAGCTCGACATGACCCCGAGCTTCCACCTGCAGGTCGCCTACAAAGCGCCGTGGGAGGAGATCGGCGACAGCGCCGCGCAGTTCGACGAGAACCCGCCCGGCTGAGGGTGCGCCCGGACCGGGCCGGGACCGCCAACCGTCCCGCTGTTCATCGGGTTTTCACGACGTTAACTTGATCGATTCCAGAAAATCGCGATACTGCGCCGCATGCCGACCACCGTCGACTACGAGCAGATGCTGCGCGGCGCGGGCCTCCGCGTCACCAAGCCCCGCCTGGCGGTCCTGACCGCGGTCTACGACCACCCCCACGCCGACACCGGCTCGCTGATCGACGCGGTCCGCGAGGACCTCGGCGAGGTCTCCCCGCAGGCCGTCTACGACATCCTGCGGGCACTGACCGACGCCAGGCTGGTGCGGCGGATCGAGCCCGCGGGCTCGGTCGCCCGCTACGAGTCGCGGGTCGACGACAACCACCACCACATCATCTGCCGCGACTGCGGCGCGATCGCCGACGTCGACTGCGCCGTCGGTGAGACCCCCTGCCTGACCGCATCCGAGACCCACGGCTTCACCATCGACGAGGCCGAGGTCGTCTACTGGGGCCGCTGTCCAGAGTGCGCCGGCGCCCCGATCCCCAACTGAGAAAGCGAAACGAGGAGAGAGAACGTGTCTGACACGAATGAGACCCCAGACGCCGTCGTCGGCAAGATGGACGAGCCGCAGGCAGGAGGAGCGGAGGGCTGCCCAGTCCACGCTCGCGCGCCCGAGCCGGTCGAGGGCGGCGGCAACCACGGCTGGTGGCCGCACCGGCTCAACCTGAAGATCCTCGCCAAGAACTCGCCCCTGACCACCCCGCTGGGCGACGACTTCGACTACGCGGCCGGCTTCGAATCGCTCGACCTCGACCAGGTGAAGGCGGACATCGAGGAGGTCCTGACCACCTCGCAGGACTGGTGGCCCGCCGACTTCGGCCACTACGGCCCGCTGATCATCCGCATGGCCTGGCACGCCGCCGGCACCTACCGCCTCAGCGACGGCCGCGGCGGCGCCGGGACCGGCCAGCAGCGCTTCGCGCCGCTCAACTCCTGGCCCGACAACGGCAACCTCGACAAGGCCCGCCGGCTGCTCTGGCCGATCAAGCAGAAGTACGGCACCAGGCTCTCCTGGGGCGACCTGATGATCCTCGCCGGGAACGTCGCGCTGGAGTCGATGGGCTTCGAGACCTTCGGCTTCGGCGGCGGCCGGGTCGACGCCTGGGAGCCCGACGACGACGTCTACTGGGGCCCCGAGCAGGTCTGGCTCACCGACGAACGCCGCGACGCCGACAACGAAGTCGACAAACGCTGGGGCGCCAGCGAGATGGGGCTGATCTACGTCAACCCGGAGGGCCCGAACGGCAACCCCGACCCGCTCGCCGCGGCGAAGGACATCATCGCCACGTTCGGCCAGATGGCGATGAACGTCGAAGAGACCGCGGCGCTGATCATCGGCGGCCACGCCTTCGGCAAGACGCACGGCGCCGCCGATCCGGAAAAGCACGTCGGGCCGGAGCCTGAGGCGGCTCCGCTCGAGGCACAGGGCCTGGGCTGGAAGAACAGCTACGAGAGCGGCAACGGCACCGCGACGATCACCAGCGGCCTCGAGGTGACCTGGACCGACACCCCGACCCGCTGGGACAACCGGTACCTGGAGATCCTCTTCGACAACGAGTGGGAGCTCGAGCAGAGCCCGGCGGGCGCCAACCAGTGGGTCGCCAAGGACGGCGAGGAGACCATCCCCGACGCCCAGGACGCGACGCGCAAGCACAGGCAGCGCATGCTGACCACCGACCTGTCGATGCGCTTCGACCCGGAGTTCGGGCCGATCGCGCGCCGCTGGAAGGACGACCCGGCCGCGCTTCAGGACGCCTTCGCGCGCGCCTGGTTCAAGCTGACCCACCGCGACATGGGACCGCGCAGCCGCTACCTCGGCCCGGAGGTCCCGGACGAGGTGCTGATCTGGCAGGACCCGGTGCCGGAGCCGAGCGAGGAGCCGATCGACGGTGCCGACATCGCCGCGCTGAAGGAGCAGATCCTGGCCTCGGGGCTGTCGGTCTCGCAGCTGGTCTCGGCGGCCTGGGCCTCGGCCTCGACCTTCCGCGGCAGCGACAAACGCGGCGGTGCCAACGGGGCGCGCGTGCGGCTCGAGCCGCAGGTGGGCTGGGAGGTCAACGACCCGGCCGAGCTGGCTCAGGTGCTGACCGTGCTGGAGAAGGTGCAGGGCGACTTCAACGACGCGGGCGGGCACCAGGTGTCGCTGGCCGACCTGATCGTGCTGGGCGGCTGCGCGGCGGTGGAGCAGGCGGCCAAGGACGCCGGGCTGGCGGTCCAGGTCCCGTTCACGCCGGGCCGCACCGACGCCACCGAGGAGATGACCGAGGTCGACTCCTTCGAATACCTGAAGCCCGCCGCGGACGGCTTCCGCAACTACCTGGCCGACGACCACCGGCTGCCGGGTGAGTACCTGCTGGTCGACCGGGCCAACCTGCTGACCCTGACCGCGCCGGAGATGACGGTGCTGGTCGGCGGCCTGCGGGTGCTCGGCGCCAACAGCGGCGGCTCGGAGGTCGGCGTCCTCACCGACCGCCCCGGCACGTTGACGAACGACTTCTTCGTCAACCTGCTCGACATGGACACGGTGTGGAAGCCGACCTCGGTCGAGTCGACCACGTTCGAGGGGCGGACCGCCGCGGGCGAGCCGAAGTGGACCGGCAGCCGCGTCGACCTCGTCTTCGGCTCGAACTCCGAGCTGCGGGCGTTGGCCGAGGTCTACGCCTCCGACGACGCGCAGCAGAAGTTCGCCGAGGACTTCGTCGCCGCCTGGGACAAGGTGATGAACCTCGACCGGTTCGAGCTGGCCTAGCCGATTTGGCCTAGCCGGAGCCGGGGGCCCTCGGCCCTCAGGTGAGTTCGCAGTTCCCCCCACTAGGTGTGGGTAACTGCGAACTCACCGGCGCGGCGGCCGATCATGTAACGCTGGCGACTATGACCCTCCTCGGACTCTTCGCCGGCGCCTGCACGACCATCAGCTTCCTGCCCCAGGTCGTCCGCACGCTGCGCACCCGCCACGCCGCCGATCTCTCGCTCACCTGGCTCCTGATCTTCGCCCTCGGGGTCGGCTCCTGGTGCATCTACGGCGTGCTCAAGTCCGACATCACGATCATCCTCAGCAATGCGGTCACGCTGGTGCTCGTGCTCGCGCTGACGGTCGCCAAGTACGCGATCAAGCCGCTGCCCGAGGTGGCTCCCGACGAGACGTTCTGAGCCGCCCGACCAGGGGCGGCCCGGGGGCGCCCTACGGCGCCGCTTCGCGGTTCGTGAACGGCACGTATTCGCGGCAGGGCTCGCCGCGCAGGCCCGGGCAGGGTGGCAGCGCGCTCGGCACTTCGACCCCGGGGACCACCGGCAGCAGCAGGTCCGACGGGTCCTGCCGGGAGAAGGCGATCGCGACGTTCGCCTTGCCCGCCGGTTCGGTTTCTTCGAAGTCCCAGATCGGCTGCGTCCCGTTGGGGGCGGCGATCGTCACCCGGATCCGCGAGCCCGCCCGGTAGGCGTGCCCCTCGTAGTAGAGCGGGATCGTCACCTTCACGAATTCGTCCGCGGGCATCGGTTCGACGTCTGATTCGCGCAGGCTCAACACCGGCTCCAGCGGGGTCGACTTCCGCGCGTCGAGCTCGCGCTCGTTCGCCCGCACCCAGCCGTTCTGCACGAAGGTCTCCTTGCCGTCCGGGCGCACCTCGCTGACCGTCGCCTGGAGGTCGACGTTCGGGGTCGAGGAGCGCACCCAGACGTTGACCGCGCCCGCGCCGATCACGGTCGTGTCTTCGGTCAGCGGTGCGGTCAGGTAGGAGACCGCCGAGCCGGGCGGATTCTGTTCCCAGTGGTAGGTCGGCGTCTGGGTCCAGAGGCCGTTCGCGGCCGAGCCGGTGTTGCCGGTGAAGTCCTGCAACGGCAGCGCGCCCGCGTCCCAGGTGAATTCGTTGGCGTGTGGCGCCGCGGGTGGCTTCGCATTCAGGGCACCCCCGGGCGCCAGGTACCAGGCCTTCGCCCGCGTCCCCGGGATCGGGAACTGGGTGAACGAGTCTTCGAAGCTCGGGTACGGCTGGCCCGGCGAACTCCCGCCGGCGCCGTTGTCGAAGAGCACCCGCACCTCCTTGCCACCTTCGAAGGCGGAGAGCGCGCCGCTGTAGGTCGGTTGCAGCTGCACCGGGTCCGGCGGCAGGGTCAGGCCGGAGATCCCGAACGCTTCCTGGAAGATCAGCGGCGCCGCCAGGTGGGCGACGGCGCCCGCGACCAGCGGCGAGCGCTTCGCCACGTAGAGCTCGAGGAAGTCGAGCCAGCGGTTGAAGGTCGCCGGGTCGAGCGAGTCGATGTGGGCGCCGTTGGTGAAGGTGAACCACTTCTTCGTCGTGCCGGTCATCTGCTCGGCGAGGTCGGGGCAGTGGCCGCCGGTCTGCTCGTCGGTCCACTGACAGGCCATGAAGGTCGGCACGTCGATCTTCTTGACGAAGGTGATCGGCGCCAGCGGATCGGCGACCGCCGGCTTGTAGTGGCTGTTTTCCCTCACCTTCTGCAGCAGGTTCACCGCTTCCGGATGGAGCGCCTGGTCTTCCTTGCAGGTTTCATCGCCCTGCTGGATCTGCTTGTAGGCCCAGGCCTGGCCGCTCGACGGGCCCGCCGCTTCGGCGTCGTGGACGCGCTCCTTCGCCCATTCGAGCGCGAAGCCGGTGTTGAGGATGCCGCCCGGGTAGAGCGTCGTCTGGGTGTTGTCGATCACCGAGAGCGGCGTGATCGCGGCCAGCGCGGGCGGCCGCGTGGCGGCGGTGAACAGCTGGCTGATGCCGCCGTAGGAGATGCCCATCATCCCCACTTCGTGGTGGAGGACCCAGGGCTGGTGGGCGATCGTCTGGACGACGTCGTAGCCGTCGAGGTTCTGCAGCGGTTCGAAGAAGTCGTAGGCGCCGCCGGAGCAACCGGTGCCCCGCATGTTGACGTCGACGACGGTGAAGCCGAGCAGGTTGGCGATCAAGGAGATCCCGTTTTCGGGACCGGCGGGGTTGGCGTAGCCGTAGCCGCTGTACTCGATCAGGGTCGGGGTGGGACCGGTCGGGATGTAGGGCAGTTCGACCGCGGAGGACTTCGGTTCCGAAGATGCGTTGGTGGTTTCGGTGGCGTTGCTGAGGGCGAGCGCCTTCGACCTGCGCCCCTCGGACTTCAGCGCCCGCCGCTGGGCGATGCCGGTGAGCTTTTCCAGGACCGCGCCGAGGCCGGGGATCTCCTTCAGCTTTTCTTCCAGTTCGCCGAGCTTGCCGCCCAGTTCGCCGAGCGGCAGTTCGGGCAGCTTCGGCAGTTCGGGCGCGCCCCCACTCCCGCTTTCGCTCGGGTTGGGGATCGCGCCGGTGAGGATCTTCGCCACGTCCTCGGGCGGATGGACGTCGATCGCCAACTTGGTCCCGTCGCGGGTGGTCAGGTACTGGTAGCCGTGCGGTTCGATCTTCTGTTCGTAGATCGAGGGGTCGGGCGGCGCCGGGCGCTGCGTCAGCACGGTTAGCGGCCCCGAGCGCGGGCCGCCCCCGACGTCGAGCTGGTAGCCCTTGCCCGGCGTCACTTCGCGGAAGAGGACGCCGCCGAGGTTGTCGGCGCTCTTCGTCTGCACCGCGTCGCCGCTCGCGTCGAGGAGCGTCACCTTGGCGCCCGGCGTCACCCCGGTCGCGTAGGCCTGTTCGACCGAGCCGTGGGCGTCGAAGGCGGGCGCCGCTCCCGTGGCGCCCGCCCCGACAGGCATCAGGAAGAGGATGAGCAGAGCCAGGGCAAACGCGGAGGATCCCACCGCGCGCCGCCCCAACGACCTCCAACCGAGAGTTCCCGCTCCCCCCATCGTGGAGGATTACTACCACAAATTAAGTAGTTGAAACAGAGATTTTTAGGGAACTACGTTTCTATTTGACGAACGAGACGGCGCCGTTGGCGATGTTGTAGACGCCGGCGACGACCTGGATCGCGCCCGCGGCGATCGCCGGCGCGACGATCGGGCCGCGACGGGCGAGGTCCTGCGCCTGGGCGATCGCGTTGGCCGGGACGCAACGGGCAAGGGTCCGTTCGTCATCGGGGAGCGACTTGACCGTCGGCACCAGCAGGTCGATGAACTGGCCGATCGCCCCGTATTTGGAGGACGGGTAGGCCTTGCCTTCGGTGACGACGGAGATCGCCGCCTTGACCGCGCCGCAGTCACTGTGGCCGAGGACCACCACCAGCTTCACCCCGAGCACGCCGACCGCGTACTCGGTGCTGCCCAGGGTGCCGCTGTCGATGCCGTTGCCGGCGATCCGCGAGACGAAGAGGTTGCCCCGTTCGACGTCGAAGACCAGCTCGGGCGAGATCCGCGAGTCGGCGCAGGTGATGATCGCGGCGAAGGGCTGCTGTTCGGCGGCGCGCTTCTCGCCGACCGGCGAGTAGTCGCGCAGCTGCAGCTTTTCCTGGCGGTAGCGCTTGTTGCCCGCCTGCAGCAGCCTCAGCGCTTCTTCGGGAGTCTTCGGGTGCGGCGCCCGGCCGCCCCCGGGCCGCGCGGCAAGGGCCTCGGCCGCGCCGACCCCGCCCAGCGCGGCGGCACCCGCCACCCCACCGAGCCCACCGAGGAACCGCCGTCGCGAAAGGAAGGGATCTCTATCCATGCCGCGGCAGTCTAAGCCGGTGCCGGGCGGGAAAACAGAGGTCCCAAGCCCCGCTGGACTCAGATATGACCGGCCGAGGATCACTGGTGCGGATCTGCGTCGCACCAAGTGCTACAGTCGGGCACATGGCTAGGACGGTTTCGATCCGTGAGTTGCGCAACTCCACCTCGAGCGTCGTCGCCGAGCTCGAAGCGGGCGAACGCGTCACCTTGACCGTCAACCGGCGGCCGATCGCCGACATCCTCCCCCACGTCCAGCAGCGCGACCCGTGGGTGCCGGCGGCCGAGTTACGGCGCATCGTCTCCACGGCATCCTCCGATCCCGCCCTGCTCGACGACCTCGCCGACGTTCGCGGCGAGGAGCTGGGCGACGAGTGAGCCGGGCGATCGCCGACACCTCGGTCTTCGTCGCCCAGGAGACCGGCAGAGAGCTCGGCGCCCTGCCCGAGGAGATCGCCGTCTCGGTGATCACCGCCGCCGAGCTCGAGCTCGGCGTGCTCCGCGCGCGCGACCAGGCGACCCGGGCGACCCGCCTCTCGACCCTCTCGCGGGTCCAGTCGACCTACGCCCTCCTCCCCGTCGACCCCGAGGTCGCGAGCTGCTTCGCGCGGATCGCGGCCGCCGAGCGCGACCGCGGCCGGCGACTGCGACGCCACGACACCTGGATCGCCGCGACCGCGATGCGCCACGGCGCCGCGGTGCTCACCCAGGACGCCGACTTCTCCTCGTTCGAGGAAGTCGACGTGGTGCGAGTCTGAGACCCCCGGGCTGGTGCGATTTTCAGCGGTGTCACCGGCAGGCGAAGGAGCTCGCCTGCTCAAGATAAGACGGTCGCGCTACAGCGCGACTCCGGGAAGCTCGCTCGCCTGTCGGATCCAGTCGGCGAGCTGGGCCTCGTCGAGATCGTCGTCGGAGCCGACGTGGAGGTACCGGGTTTCGCCCGACTTCGAGCCGACCGGCGGCGGTGGGTCGAGCGCCGCACCCTGGAAGAACGCCACCTTCACGTAGCCGGTGAAGCAGCGAAAGCTGAGGAACCATCCCTCCTCGTCTATCCCATATAAGGGGTTGTTCCACTTGACCGCCTTGCGCGCCTCGGGGACGACGCGGGCGACCACCGCGTCGATGCGGCGGCCGACGTCGCTCTCCCACTCCGGCATCGCCTCGATGTAGGCCTGCACCGGCGCGTCCCCCTCCCCTTTCGGGATCTGCGGGTTGCCGCCCGCGAGCAGCTTCGGCTTCTCGGATGCCACCCGGTCAGGATGGCATGCGGCGCCGGCCGATCTCGGTGGTCAGCTCGAGGAACTCGATCGCGGTCCGCAGCTCGGCGGCGGTGAAGCGGGCCGCGAGCTCCCGCTGCCACTCGGCCGCCACCGGCCCCCAGATCTTCGCGGCGCGGGCGCGGAACTCAGGCGTCACCTCGATCCGCACGCGGCGGCGATCGGCCGGGTCGGCGGCGCGGCGGGCGAAGCCGGCGGCTTCGAGCCGGTCGATCGCCCCGGTGACGGCGCCGCTGGTCACCCCCACCGCGCGCGACAGCTCGCCCGCGGTGAGGCCGCCGGCGTTCTCGATCGCGTTCAGGCAGCGCAGGTCACCGACGCCGACCCCGAGTCGCGCCGCGGCAACCTCTTCGAAGGCGCCGTCCTGGCTGCCGGCGTCGCGGAAGGCGGCGATCAGCCGGCCGATCAGCTCTTGCTTGGGGCTTGTCATCTTGATCTCTTAGCTACTAAGATACTTAGATCGTAAGGAAGTTGCGGAGTGCCAATCCTACGCCCCGCCGTCGACCGAAAGGACCGCAGATGACCGCCGAGAGAACCTCGCAGATCGAGTGGCGCCTGGAGCTGATCCAGGTCCCCGTCGCCGACATCGACCGCGCCAAGGCCTTCTACGCCGACCAGGCCGGCTTCGTCGCCGAACATGACCACCAGGTGAGCGACGAGCTCCGCTTCGTCCAGCTCACCCCGCCCGGCTCCGCCTGCTCGATCGCCCTGACCAGCGGCGCCCACCAGATGGCACCGGGCTCGCTCGAGGGCCTGCAGCTGGTCGTCGCCGACGTCGAGGCGGCCCGCGAGGAGCTCGCCGCCCGCGGCGTCGAGGTCTCAGACGTCCAGGACTTCCCCTGGGGCCGCTTCGTCTTCTTCGCCGACCCCGATGGCAACCGCTGGGCGGTCCAACAGATCGGCTAGCGCCCCCGCCGCTCTGGGTCAGTACGCGTAGACCTCGACCCGGTAGCCATCCGGGTCGAGGACCTGGACGCGGGTCCAGGTGCCGTCGTCCTGCCACTCGCTCTCGGGGACGCCGGCGGCGCGGAAGCGCTCGCGGGCCGCGTGCACCTCGGCCGCAGTGGCGAGGCGAAAGCCGAAATGATTGGTGCGGGGCAGCTCGGGCGGCACCTCCTCGGCGTCGGAGAGGGCCAGCTCGGAGCCGTCCGCGGCGCCGAGGATCAGCAGGTGGCGGTCGTCCATGATCCGCTCGGTGAGGCCGAAATGCTCGCCGTAGAAGGCGGCCGAGCGCTCGCGGTCGGCGACGGTGAGGGCGACGTGGTTGAGCGGCATGGGGTCGATCTTGGCAGGGACGGCCGCCGCGGCCCAGGGAGACCGGCCGCGAGCGCACCGCGACGACGTTCTCCCTAGGCGTCCGGCCGGCGCCCTCCCCGTGCAGCGCCACGCCGATCTCTTCACGCTGCGGCCGTTGATCGGGGGCGCGCTCGCGGCATAGCTTCCCGCCGTGGCCTCGATCGGCATGAAGCTCGACGCGATCCCCACCGAGGAGGTGGTGGCGCTGGCGCCGCGGATCGATGCCGCGGGATTCGAGGAGCTCTGGATCTGCGAGGACCTCGGCCGCAACGGCGGCATCGCCCAGGCGGGCCTCGCGCTGGGCGCCACCGAGCGCTGCCGGGTCGGCCTCGGGATCGCCCCCGCCGCGGTCCGCAACGTCGCCTACTTCGCGATGGAGGTCGCCTCGCTCTGCCGCGCCCACCCCGGCCGCTTCATCCCCGGCCTCGGCCACGGGATGCCGAACTGGCTGCGCGAGGTCGGCGCCCACCCCGGCAGGCTGATGCCCGCCCTGGAGGAGGTGACGGTGGTCAGCCAGCGGCTGGTCGCGGGCGAGACCGTCACCTTCCACGGCGAGTACGTGCAGGTCGAGGAGGTGACGCTCGGCTACCCGGCGCCGGAAGCGCCGCGGATGCACCTCGGGGTGCGCGGGCCGCGCGGGATCGAGATGGCGGGCCGGGTCGCGGGCGGCGTGATCCTCGCCGAGGGCTCGGGCCCCGACTACGTGCGCGGTGCCAGCGAGCGGCTCGCCGGGACCGGGGCGCGGATCACCGTCTTCGCCTGGTTCTGCGTCGACGACGACGGGGCGGCGGCGCTCGACCGGGTCCGGCCGATCGTCGCCGCTGCCCTCTCCCAGGACTTCATGCAGTCCCAGGTCGGCGCGCTCGGCGCCGGCGAGGCTACCGACGAGGTGGTTCGCGAGCTGACCGTCGCCGGCACCCCGGCCGAGTGCGCCGCGGCCGTCGGCCGCCTGGTCGAGGCGGGCGCCGAGGCGGTGGTCCTGCAGCCGATCGCCGGGACCGAGGCCCAGCAGATCGAGGCGCTCGGCCCGCCCGCGGCGCTCCTCGCCACCGATTGACGCGTCCGCCGCTGACCACCGGCACGCGTCCCGCCCCTCCCTTGCACGATCCGCGCTGACGGTCTTCCCCACTGTGCACAGACTGCACGGCGGATCGCGGATACGGTGAGTCGATGTTGGGCAACATCGGACCGCTCGAGATCGGCATCGTCCTCGTCATCGCCTTGCTCGTCTTCGGCCCCAAGAAGCTCCCCGACCTCGGCCACGGCCTCGGCAAGGGGATGCGCGAGTTCAAAGAGGGGATCACCGGAGACGGCGACAAGCGGACCGACCGGCCTGCCGTCGGGGCCGCTCCTCCCGCCGATGTCGTCGCCACCACCCCTGGCGCCGACAACGCGGTCCAGGCGCCGTCGTCCGTCGACGGCAACGGCTGAGCCGGTCGGTTCGCCCGCCCACCGAGCGGTGTGAGAGGCCCGTCAGGGCCTTCTCACCACTACCCGCGGTGTGTAAAAATGAAGGGGTGGGAATGCTCAGGGTGAGACATGCACGTCCGTGATCTACTCAACCTGGATCTGCTTCAGGAAGCGGGCCTGACCGTCCTCGCCGGCGAGGAGCACCTCGACGCCAAAGTCGAGTGGGTGCACACCGGCGAGATCGCCGACATCGGCCAGTTCCTCTCCGGCGGCGAGGCCCTGCTCACCGCGGCCACCGGCATCGGCCACTCCCCCACCGAGATGGAGCGCTACGTCAACGAGCTGGCCGAGGCGCACGCCTGCTGCCTGATCCTCGAGCTCGGCCGCAACTTCCGCCGCATCCCCCAGGAGATGGTCGACGCCGCCGCCCGCACCGACCTGGTGCTGGCGACGCTGGACGAGGAGGTCCCCTTCGCCAGGGTTACCCGGCGCGCCCATGCCGAGCTCGTCAACTACGCCCACGCGGCCCTCGAACGGGCGATCCTGATCGACGAAGCGCTCGGCACCCTGATCCTCGAGGGCGGCTCGCTGACCGCGGTGCTGGAGCTGCTGGCCGAGCGGCTGAACAACCCGGTGGTGCTCGAGGACGGCGCCCACCGCGTGGTCAGCTTCGGCCGCGGCGCCGGCCGCATCGCCCCGATCCTACGCTCCTGGCGCGACCACTCCCGCCACGGCCACAACCTCGACCCCGACTCGAGCGCCGTGGTCAACCTCTCGACCGGCGAGGGGCGCTGCATGTGGAGCGCGATCCACGTGCGCGGCGAGAACCGCGGTCGCCTCCACATCCTCGAGGTCGACAGCCCGCTCGACGACGTCGCCCGCCTCGCCCTCACCCGCGCCTCCAGCAGCATCGCCCTCTTCCTGATGGCCGAGCGCGACAAAGAGCTGAGCAGCGCCGCCGAAACCTCGCTGCTCGGCGGCCTCACCGCCGAGGGCGACTTCTCGCCGCAGGAATTCATCAGCCGCGCCGCCGGCCTCGGGGTCGAGCTCGACGGCGACCTGGTGATGGTCGTCGCCGGCCCCGCCGAGGAGGGCGCCGACGGCGAGGCCAGCGTCTCGACCGAGGTCACCGACCGGCAGGTGGCGGCGCTCCGCGGCGCCCTGCGCAAGCTCAAGTGGCCCTCCCTGGTCGGCTCGATCGGCGGCGTCCCGGCCGCCGCCCTCACCGCCCCCGCCGAGGGCGAGGAGTCCCGCTTCGAGGAGCTCGCCGCGCGGCTCGAGGGCGGCGCCCTCGACGGCGCCCACCTCGGCGTCAGCCGCAAGTACCGGCCCTCGCAGCTGCCCCAGGCGCTGCCCGAGGCCGAGGCCGCCTACCTGCTCGGCCCCCGCCTCGGCCGCGAGTCGATCCACTACTTCGAGGACCTCGTCCTGCTGCGCCTGCTGGCGCCGCTCTCGAACGGCCCCACCCTCGCCAACTTCGCCGAGGCCGAGCTGGCGCCGCTGATCCAATACGACGACGAGCACAACTCCGAACTGCTGCGCACCCTCGACGCCTACCTCCGCTGCAACGGCAACAAAGTGACGACCGGCGAAATGCTCCACCTGCAGCGCCGCTCCGTCTATTACCGACTGAACCGGATCGAAGAGCTGCTCGACACCTCGCTCGACGACCCCGACCTGCGCGTGCGCCTCTACCTGGCGCTGCGCAGCCACGAGATGCTGGCCGCGGGCGTGGCGCGGTTGGCGGGGTAGCGGCGCCCGAGGAAGGGTCCTCGGCGTGGCGGCCGGGGGGGCCGGATCACGGTCGTTGTGGGTGTGGACCGGTGAGGGTCCGGGGCGGAGGTGTTGGAGTTCCGGCGTCCCGGGCGTCTCGGAGGCGACCCGGGCAGGCTGTGGCCGCCTCCGAGACGCCCGGGACGGGAGGTTTCCGGGAGGGACTGGCGCAGGGACGGGTGCGTGGCGGGGGAGATCCGGGGAGCTCGGCATCTTCGTGACGGAGCCGACGAAAGCCGCCACGAAGACCGTGCGATCTGCGCGGGTCCCGTCGGGGAGATGCATGATCCGGCGGGATCCCCGCCGGATCATGGTCGGCCCGTGACGAAGACCCCACGATCGCAGGGAAGGCGTGAGCCTTCCTGCGAGGGTTCCGGCCCCCTATCTCGCGCTGAGTGAATTTGGGCCCCCATGGGGGCCCAAAACCGTGGTCACGTCTTTGTGACGGTGCAAGAACTGTGAAATCCGTGACGTCTCCATCACGTCTCCCGCGCACTTCCCGGCGTCTTTGTCACGAACCCCGCGGCACCTTCCTTCCGCTGTTCCTTATGCCCACCATCCCGGCATAAGGAACAGCGGAGCGTAGGACCCTCTGCCGTCCCTCCATGGCCCGGCCTTTTCGGAGGCGGCCACAGCCTGCCCGGGTCGCCTCCGAAAAGGCCGCGTCCCTTATGCGTCCCAGCGGAGCGCCGCCGGAGCGCCTACGGCGCGCCGCCGAAGCGCCGCCCTACGCCACCTGCCGCGACCCCGCCCGGGCCTCGAGCCGCGGCAGGTCCTCGAGCAGCTGCCGCGTGTAGGGGTGCTGGGGGTTGCCGAGCACGGCGTCGACCGAGCCTTGCTCGACGATCCGGCCCTGCTGCAGGACGATCATGTTCTGGGCGATCGAGCGGACCACGGCGAGGTTGTGGGTGATGAAGACCATCGAGAGGTTGCGCTCCATCTGCAGGTCGCGTAGCTGCTCGACCAGGAGCGCCTGCACGGAGACGTCGAGGGCCGAGGTGATCTCGTCGCAGACGAGGACGCTCGGCTCGACCACCAGGGCGCGGGCGACGGCGACGCGCTGGCGCTCGCCGCCCGACATCCGGCCCGGCATCGTGTCGGCGAACGCGGCGCCGAGGCTGACCGTCTCCAGCGCCTCGATCGCGCGGGCGCGGCGCTCGGAGCGCGAGAGCCGTTTGAAGTGGCGCAGCGGCTCCTCGACGTTTTCGACCACCGTCATCGTCGGGTTAAGCGACCCGAACGGGTTCTGGAAGATGTACTGCATCTCGCGCAGCTCCTCGCTGGAGCGCGCCGCGGCAGCCTGGCGCAGCGACTCGGTGCGGTCGCCGAGCAGGACCTCCCCCTGCCAGGAGGAGTGCAGGCCGACCAGGCAGCGGGCGAGCGTCGTCTTGCCCGAGCCCGACTCGCCGACCACGGCGGTGGTCTGGCCGAGCGGCACGGTCAGCTCGATGTCGTGGAGGACGCGGGTGCCGGAGTAGTCGGCGACCAGGCCGCGCACGGCGAGCGCGCTGGCCGCCACCGCGGCCGGGACCGGCACCGCGAGGTTGACCTCCGACGTCGCTTCGGTCGGCACCGGGTTGATGCAGCGGACCAGCTGCCCGGGGGACTCCTCGACCAGCTTCGGCACCGCGGCGCGACACTCGGGCAGCGCCCGCGGGCAGCGGTCGGCGTAGGCGCAGCCGCCGGGCCAGTTGCCGGGCCGCGGCGGGTGCCCCTCGATCCCGACCAGCCGATGGGCTTCCTCGGCCGACGGCGCCGAGGCGAGCAGCCCGGCGGTGTAGGGATGGCGCGGGGTGGCGAAGAGGCGCGCGGTCGGCGCCTGCTCGACGATCCGCCCCGCGTACATCACCGCGGTGTCGGTGGCGACCTCGGCGACCGCGGCGAGGTCGTGGCTGACGTAGACGGCGGCGGCGTCGTGGACGCGGGCGAGTTCGTCGATCGTCGCCAGGATGTGGCGCTGGGTGGTGACGTCGAGACCGGTGGTCGGCTCGTCGAGGACGATCAGCCGCGGCCGGCAGGCAAACGCGATCGCGATCGCGATCCGCTGCTGCTGGCCGCCGGAGATCTGGTGCGGGTAGCTGCGCAGGATCCGCTTGGTCGGCGGCAGGTCGACGCTCTCCAGCAGCTCGGTCACCCGCTCCTCGAGCTGCTCCTTCGGCAGGTCCTCGTGCGCGGTGATCGCCTCGCGCAGCTGCGGGCCGAGCCGGTGCGCCGGGTTGAGGCCGGCGGCCGGGTCCTGCGGCACGTAGGAGACGATCCGCCCGCGGGCGCCGCGCAGGCCCTTCTGGTCGAGCGCGAGGATGTCGGTGTCGCCGATCCGCACCGTGCCGGAGACGATCTCGAGGCCGCGCCGCGCGTAGCCGAGCAGCCCCACCGCGACCGTGCTCTTGCCGGAGCCCGACTCGCCGACCAGGCCGAGCGTCTTGCCCGCCTCGATCGAGAAGGAGACCCCTTCGACGATCGGCACCTCGGTACGCTCGACGCGGACGGCGAGGTCGGTGACCTCGACTTCCGGCCGCCGCCTGCCGCTCGCGGCGGCGCCCGCGCCGCTGTCGGCGGCGCTCACTGGGAGCCCTCGTCGATCGCCTCGAGCCCCACCGGTTCGTCGCCCTCGGCGACGTTGGAGGCGCTCAGCGCCATCTGCAGGGTCGGGTCGCCGGCCGGGCCGGAGGAGAGGTTGGCGCGGGCGATCGCGTCGGAGAACATGTTGGTGCCGACCGCCAGGGTCGCCAGCAAGATCGCCGGGGCGAGCACGCCCCAGACGTTCTGCGCCAGGCCGACCCGGTTTTCGTTGATCATCACGCCCCAGTCGGCGGTCGGCGGCTGGGTGCCGAGGCCGAGGAAGCTGAGGCTGGCGACGAGGATGATCGAGAAGCTGAGGCGCAGCGCGCACTCGACCATCAGCGGCGTCAGCAGGCTGGGGATCACGTGGCGGCGGATCACCGTGCGCGGCGGCACGCCCCAGGCGGCCACCGCCTTGACGTAGTCGCGCTCGGAGACGTCCTGGGCGGCGGCGCGCAGGACGCGGGCGACCTGCGGCGCCTGGGTCAGGCCGACGCCGACGATCACCAGCCAGGCGTGCGAGCCGACCACGCTCAGCAGCATCAGCACGAAGACGAGGCTAGGGATGCCGAGCAGGACGTCGACGGTGCGCATGATCACCGTGTCGGCGAAGCCGCCGCGGTAGGCGGCGACGACGCCGGCGACCGAGCCGAGAACGATCGCCATCGCCGTCGCGGCGGCGGAGATCAGGAGGATGCGCCAGCCGCCGTCGAGGACGCGGTCGAGCACGCTGCGCCCGAGCGAGTCGCCGCCGAGGGCGCCCGCCTGGCCGCCGGGCGCTTCGAAGGGGCCGCCGTGGAGCGCCGTCGGGTTGCCCGCGAAGAGCGGCCCGAGGAAGGCGATGCCGACGACGACGAGGGTCAGCAGCAGGCCGATCTGGCCGCGACGGGTGCGCAGGGCGCCGCGCAGGAGCCGGCCGGCGCGGCCGCCGACCCCGGCCCGCGGGGCCTTCGCGGCGATCACGTCGGGGGTGGTCGCGTTGGCGCTCATGAGCGGGGGTAGCGGCGCCGCGGGGTGACCAGCAGCACGCCGACGTCGGTGACGATGTTGAGGATCACGTAGAAGACGGCGAGCATCAGCACGATGTACTGGATCGTCGGCACGTCGCGGCCGTTGATCGCTTCGACCAGCGCCAGGCCGACCCCCGGGTAGGAGAAGATCGCTTCGACCAGGACGATGCCGCCGGCCAGATAGAGGAGGTTCAGGCCGACCACCTGGATCACCGGCGCGAGCGCGTTCGGCAGCGCGTGGCGGAAGGCGATCTTGCGCGGCGAGACTCCCTTCATGCGGGCGAACTCGACGTAGTCGGTGTCGAGCACCTCGATCATCGCCCCGCGGGTCATCCGGAAGACGTAGGGGGTGGTGACGATCACCAGCGCCAGCACCGGCAGCACCAGCATGTTCAGGTGGCTGAGGATCGACTCGCCCGGCGGCAGCAGCGAGAGCGCCGGGAACCAGGCGAAGACGTTCACGGCGAAGAGCATCACGACGAAGATCGCGACGACGAATTCGGGCAGCGCGCTGGCGATCAGCGCGGCGACCGAGCCGCCGGTGTCGAAGACGCCGTCGCGACGGAACGCCGCGTACATCCCGGCGAGGATCCCGAGCAGGGTCGAGACGATCGCCGTCACCCCGATCAGCACCACCGAGTTGAGCAGCTTTTCGTTGACCAGCTTGGTCACCGCCTCTTTCGCCGAGCCGCCGTGCGAGCCGACCGGCGCGGCGGCGCTCAGCGAGGTGCCGAAGTCACCGCGGATCGCGTGGCCGAACCATTCGACGAAGCGCTGGACGACCGGCTGTTCGAGGCCCAGTTCGGCTTCGACTTTGGCGACCCGGGCCGGGGTCGCCGACTGGCCGAGGATCGCGGTGGCGGCGTCGCCCGGGAGGACGGTCGTCGCGAAGTAGACGATCACCGCGATCAGGACCAGGGTGAGGATCCCCAGCAGCGCCCGTTTCCAGACCATCTGGGCGATCGGGCTCTGCCACCAGCGAGCGCCCTCCTCCTCCTCGGACTCGGGCGGTCGCTGGACTTCGGCAGTGGCGGGGGGTGCCATCGGGACCCGACTACCCCTATTTCTTGATCCAGAAGTTCTGGAACTGGAAGGTGCTGAGGGCCTGGCCGGTCACCGAGGGTTCGACGCCGTACACGTAGGGAGCGACGCCGTCGATCACCGGGAAGAAGATCGGGATGATGTACCCGCCTTCGTCGTAGTCCATTTTCATCATTTCGTGGACGATTTCACCCTTTTTGCCTTCGTCCAGGGTGGCGCTGGCTTCTTCGTAGAGCTTCGTGTAGGCCGGGTTGTTGAAGTAGGTGGCGCTGAACGGGGCACCGGGCAGCGTCGCCTGGGCGACATCCACCAAGTATGGCGCGTAGGGCCAGTAGTCCATCGAGAACGGGACCTTCAGGTAGGACCGCGCAAAGTATTCGGTGGTCGGCTGGATGGTCACGTTGATCTTCACGTTGGCCGCTTCGGCCTGGGTCTTCAGCACCTGCGGCATCTGCGTCATCCCGGGCGCGTTGGGGGTCGAGATCAGCTGCAGGGTCTGGCCTTCGGCGTTGCCTTTCTTGATCAGCGATTCGGCTTTTTCGAGGTCCTGTTCGCGCTGCGGGAAGAGCGATTTGTCGTAGAACTTGTCGTAGATCCCGAAGATGTCGTTGCCGATCGTGCCGTTGCCGGAGAAGACCGACTGGTTCATCTGTTCACGGTCGACCAGCC
Source organism: Actinomycetota bacterium (assembly GCA_018268575.1). Classification (GTDB taxonomy): domain Bacteria; phylum Actinomycetota; class Thermoleophilia; order Solirubrobacterales; family 70-9; genus VAYN01. Next base: position 8,134 of record JAFDWF010000090.1, on the reverse strand, counting down.
AGCGCAGGCCCTCGCGCAAGTTGTTGTCGCTGTAGGGGGCTTTGTCGACCCGCATCGTGAACGGCACCCAACCGCCCGACTTCGAGATGACGACCTTCTGGCCGCTCGATTCGAGGGTCGCGATCGAGGCCGCGGTGAGGTAGTCGACGGCGTCCACCTGGCCCGCCTGCAGGGCGTTGACCTGGGCGGTTTCTTCGGCGATGTTGATCGTCTTGACTTCGTCCAGGTAGGGCTTCGGCGCGTCCCAGTATTCGTCGAACTTGACCGTGCTCGATTCCCGCCCGGGGGTGAAGCTCTTGAGTTTGAACGGGCCGCAGCCGATCGGCTGCTTCGGGTTGTAGCCGGTCGGGACGATGTAGAGGTACCAGTGCAGCGTCAGCGCTTCTTCGAGCAGCGAGTACGGCGTGCTGAAGACGAGTTTCACGGTCAGCGGGTCGACCGCCTTGCAGGCCTTCATGTTGATCGGGCCGAGCGCGTAGAGGCCCGGGTACTTGCCCTTGACGATCCGGTTGAAGCTGTAGAGGACGTCCTTGGCTTCCATCGTCGAGCCGTCGTGGAATTTGACGCCCTTTTTGAGCTTCACGGTCCATTCGGTGGCGTCTTTGTTCGGTTCCAGCGATTCCGCCAGGACCAGCTGCGGCTGGCCTTTGTTGTCGATCCGGATCAGCGCGTCGTAGAGCTGCGCGGCGCGGGCGTAATCGGCGTTGGTGAGCACGTTGTGGGCGTCGAGCGAGTCGGTGTTGGAACCGCCCTGGGCGCCGACCCGCAGGACGCCGCCGGCGACCGGCTTGCCTTCCGCTTCGCCGCCGCCACCGCCGCCGGTGGTCGCGCCGCCGCCGCTGGTGGTGCTGCTGCCACCGCCGCAGGCGGCGAGAAGGCTGCCGCCGCCGAACATCAGCGCCCCGGCACCGGCGCCCTGAAGAATTTTCCGACGGGTCACGCCGCCTTGGTCAAGGTTGGAATTGAGCTTTTTGTCCTCTGACACGTCGGTGACTCCTCTGGGCTCGAATTGGGGTGTGCGACGGTTGTTAATGGGAAGCTAAACCGGCCAAATAGCCGGGGGCAATGCACAATGCGGTCGAAAAGCGGGGGACGCGTTGCACGAAACGAGTTTGTGACGCCTGGCCCCTCTCGACGCCGAAACGGCGCAGGAAATCCCTACTGATGCTGCTCCTCGGCGCGCTCCTCCCAGTACTCGCTCTGGCGCTCGTCCTCGATGTAGCCGGGGACGGGGAAGTCCCACCAGCCGGGGACCCAGGGGCCCGCGGCATCGCGGCTGGTCATCACCTCGACCACCGCCGGTCCTTCCGCGGCCAGCGCCTTCTCCAACGCCGGCTGCAGCTTCTCGCTCTCGGTCACCTTCTCCGAGTCGACCCCGTATGACTTCGCCAGGTTGGCGATGTCGACCGTGTAGGGCTCTCCGTTACGGGTGAACTCGCTGATCAGGTGGCGGTCGGTGATCTTGCGCTGGCCGCCGCGGATCGACATGTAGCCGGAGTTGTTCTGGACCAGGAAGACGACCGGGATGCCGTGCTGGGCGACGACGCCGAGCTCCTGCGAGGTCTGCAGGAAATCACCGTCGCCGACGATGCAGACGACCTTCTGGTCGGGCCGGCCGAGCTTCGCCCCGATCGCCGCCGGCACCGCCCAGCCCATCGCCGAGAAGGTGCCGGAGGTGTGGTGGGTGCGTGGCTCATAGACCGGGAAGGACTGCTTGACGGCGCCCTGGGTGTTGCCGGAGCCGGCGATCACGATGCCGTCGCGGGGCAACGCCCGGCGCAGGTCGCGCAGCGGGCGCTGGGAGGTGAACGGCGTCTCCTCGCTGTCGGCGCGCTTCGCGTTCTGCTCCTCCCATTCCTTTTTCAGACCCGCCAGCTCCGCCATGTACTCCTCGCGACCAGGGGTGTCGCCGCCGACCGCGGCGACCAGGGCGGCGAGGGCCGGGCGGGCGTGGGAGACGATGCCGACCTCGGCCGGGTAGTTCTTGCCGATCTCCCCCGGGTCGATGTCGATCTGGATCAGCTTGCCGGGCGGCATCGAGAAGGAGATGCCCTGGCGGTAGCTGGAGGCCGACCAGTCGGTGAACTTGCAGCCGATCGCGACGACGACGTCGGCGCTCGAGCCGATCGTGTTGCCCGCGGTGGTGCCGGTCTGGCCGACCGGGCCGGCGTAGAGCGGATGGTCCTCGGGGAAGGCCCCCTTGCCGTGCCAGGTGTTGACCACCGGCGCGTTCAGCGCCTCGGCGAGCGCCCGCAGCTCGGCCGCCGCCTCGGCGGTGATCACGCCGCCGCCGACCGCCAGCACCGGGCGCTTGGCGCCGTGCAGGAGGCGCGCCGCCCGCTCGATCGCGTCGGGGTCCGGGTGGACCTCGCCGACCGGCAGCCGCCGCTCGAGGTCGTGCAGCTCGACCTCGGCCCGCAGCGCCTGGATGTCCATCGGCACCTCGATGTGGACCGGGCCGGGGCGGCCGGTCAGCATCGCGTTGAAGGCGCGGTGGAGGACGAAGGGCAGCTCCTCCACCGTCCCCACCTCCCAGTGGCGCTTGGTCACCGGCTCGACCACGCGGGGGAAGTCGTTGGAGCGATAGCGGTCGAGTTCCTGCATGATCCCGTGGCCCTTCATGTGGCGGGCCGGGCCGCCGGTGATCGCCAGCAGGCTGGTCGAGTCGGCGAAGGCGGTGGCGAGGCCGATCACGGTGTTGGTCGCGCCGGGGCCGATCGAGGTCATCGCGGTCATCGGCCTGCCGGTCACGCGCCAGTAGCCGTCGGCCATGTGGACGGCGCTCTGCTCGTGGAAGACCTGCAGCACCGGCACCTTCGCCCCGTCCTGGAGGAAGCCGTCGAGCATCGCCCAGGCGCCGTGGCCCGGGATCCCCGCCGCGTACTCGACTCCGTAGTTGGTCAGGGTGCGGGCGATGATCTCGCCCCCGGTCAGCTTCGGCATGATGCTCCTTCCTTGGGGGACTTGGTGGGGTCCGCGCTGTTGGCGTCTGCGGTGGTCGGGTCGATCGACAAGGCGGCCAGCTCCCCCGCCGCGGCGTAGCCGCTGACCAGCGCGGCCTGGACCAGCTCGTCGAGGCCGTCCTCCGCGTACTCGGCGACTCGCTCGTGCCGATAGGAGAGGCCGTCGATGCAGCGATCGCCCAGCGTCGCGGCGGCGATCTGGAGCGCGTGCTGGGCTTCGAACAGCTCGTGGGCGACCAGCGGCAGCATAGCGTTGAGCTGCAGCTGCCCGGCCGCGAGCGCGTGGGCGGCCGCGGTGTCGGCGCCGTACACCCGGAAGGCCAGCTGGTTGACGAACTCGGGGATCACCGGGTTGACCTTGCCCGGCATGATCGAGGAGCCCGCCTGGACCGGCGGCAGCTCGACCTCGGCGAGGCCGGCGGCCGGGCCGGAGGCGAGCAGGCGCAGGTCGTCGGCCAGCTTCGCCAGGTCGACGGCGGCGCCGCGCAGGGCCGCCGAGTAGCCGTGCAGCGCGGTCGGGTCGGTGGTCGCCGAGACCAGCCGCGCCGCGGGCCGGAACGGGTGGCCGGTCGCCTCGGCCAGCGCGGCGACGGCGCGCGCCGAGAATTCGGGGTGGGCGCCGATGCCGGTGCCGATCGCGGTGCCGCCGAGGCTGACCTCGAGCAGCGGCTCGGTGGCGCGGCGCAGGCCCTCGGCGCCGGCGGCGCACTGGTCGGCCCAGGCGCGCAGCTCGGCCTCGGCGCTGACCACGACCGCGTCCTGCAGCTGGGTGCGGCCGAGCTTGACGATGCCGACGTGGGCGTCGGCCCGCTCGGCGAGCTTCGCGGCGAGGCCGCGGAGCGCAGCGTCGAGGACGGCCTGGCGCTCGATCAGGGCGAGGCGCAGGGCGGTCGGGTAGACGTCGTTGGTCGATTGGGAGCGGTTGACGTGGTCGTTCGGGTGGCAGTAGGCGTATTCGCCCGGCTCCCGCCCGAGCAGCTCGAGGGTGCGGTTGGCGATCACCTCGTTGACGTTCATGTTGGTCGAGGTGCCGGCGCCGCCCTGGATGATCGGCACGGTCAGCGCCGCCAGCAGCTCGGGGCTGCCCGCGGCGAGCTCCTCGCAGGCGCGCTCCAGCATCTCCGCCAGCGGTGGCTCGATCGCGCCGAGCGAGGCGTTGGCGCGCGCCGCCGCCAGCTTCACCGCGCCGAGCGCGCAACCGAACTCGGGCACGTCGCCGACCCGGTCGCCGAGCGGCGGGAAGTTTTCCAGCGCCCGCTCGGTCTGCAGGCCGTGGAGCGTCGTCGCGGCGAGTCGGCGCTCGCCGATCAGGTCACGCTCGACCCGGGCGCCCGCACTCATACCGCGTTCCGGACGCGGTCGAGCCGATCCTGGGCGCTGCGGGCGTGGCCGGGGAGCTGCTCGGCTTCGGCGATCGCCACGATCGTCGGGGCGATCCGCTCCGTCCCGGATCCGGTGACCTCCTGGTAGGTGAGGGTCTTGAGGAACTTGCCGACCCAGAGCCCGCCGGTGTAGCGGGCGGCGCCGGCGGTCGGCAGCACGTGGTTGGTGCCGATGCCCTTGTCGCCGTAGGGGACCGGCGACTCGTCGCCGAGGAAGAGCGAGCCGTAGTTGGTGAGGCGCTCGAGGTACCAGCGCGGGTCGGCGGTGTGGACCTCGACGTGCTCGGCGGCGAGCCGGTCGGCGACCTCGGCGGCCTCCTCGTCGGAGTCGCAGAGGATCATCTCGCCGTGGCTCTCCCAGGCCTCGCGGGCGACCTTGCCGGTCGGCAGCGCATCGATCCGCTCGTCGATCAGGACCAGGGTCCGCTCGGCGACCTGGCGCGAGGTGCAGACGATCCAGCCGACCGAGGTGACGCCGTGCTCGAGCTGGCCGACGACGTCGGAGGCGACCAGGTCGGGGTCGGCGCTCTCGTCGGCGATCACCAGGATCTCGGTCGGGCCGGCGAGCAGGTCGATGCCGACCTTGCCGAAGAGCTGGCGCTTGGCCTCGGCGACGAAGACGTTGCCGGCGCCGATCACCATGTCGACCGGGTCGACGTCCTCGATCCCGAAGGCGAGCGCGGCGAGGCCGTGGGCGCCGCCGACGCAGAGCGCCTGGTCAGCGCCGCCGACGTGCATCGCGTAGCGCATCGCCGGGGCGATCCCGGCGCCGTCGAGCGGCGGCGCGCAGGCGAGGATTCGCTTCACCCCGGCGGCCTTGGGCACGACCGTGGTCATCAGCGAGGAGGCGACCAGGGGATAGCGCCCGCCCGGCGCGTAGGCGCCGACCGAGTTGACCGGGACGTGGCGCTGGCCGATCTTGATCCCGGGCAGGGTTTCGACCTCGACCTCGATCATCGTCTCGCGCTGGATGAGGGCGAAGCCGCGGATCTGCTCGGCGGCGAGCTCGATGTGCTCGCGCAGCTCGGGGTCGATCTCCTCGCCCGCCGCGGCGAGCTCCTCGGCGGGGACGGTGAAGCGCTCCGGCGCCCAGTCGTCGAAGCGCTCCGAGTACTTGCGGACGGCTGCCTCGCCGTTGCGCTCGACGTCGAAGAGGATCTCGCTGACGATCTTGACGACCTCGGGGTCGACGGCTTCGGGCTCGCGCGGAGCGCTCTTCAGGTAGGTCGCCATCCGGGGTCAGTCTTGCCGGCGCCCGCCGGCCGCACAAGAAGCACGGTGCGCAAAAAGCGAAGCTCCGTTTGCACCGCACGTGCAAGCGGGGCGCGCGGCTGCGGGGGGCCGCGCGGGAGCTAATTCTCCGGCGGGTCCTGGATCAGCTCGACCGCGTTGCCGTCGGGGTCGCGCAGGTAGACCCAGCGGACGCCGAACTCGTCTTCGTTGGGGTCGGAGAGCGGCTCGACGCCCTCGCTGACCAGGGCGCCGAAGGCCGCGTTGACGTCCTCGACGCAGAAGCAGAGGTGGGCGGCGCCGACCTTGGAGTTGTGGGCGGAGCGGCCGGCCTCGTGGTTGACGTAGCGGATCAGCTCCAGCATCGGGCCGCCGAGCGGGTGCACCAGCCACTGGATGTCCATCTCGGCGTCCTCGGTGTCGGCGCCTTCGTCGACTTCCGGGCCGGCCGAGGTGTAGCGCTTGTGCGGCTCGAAGCCGAAGCGGCGGTAGAAGGCGGCGGAGCGGTCGACGTCGCCGACCGTGAAGGAGAGGTGGTCGACCCGGCGCACCCGGGTCGGCAGCGGCGCCGGGGCCGGAGCCCCGTCGGAGGTATCGGTTGATGAATTCATCGCATCTCCAGTGCGGCCCGCTCGCCGATCATGATCGCGGGCGCGTTCGTGTTTCCGGTCATCAGCTCGGGGATCACCGAGGCGTCGGCGACCCGCACGTTCTCCACCCCGCGCAGCCTCAGGTCCGGGTCGACGACGGAGCCGATCGCGCAGGTCCCGGACGGGTGGTAGAAGGCGAAGGCGGTACGGCGGATGAACTGGTCGAGCGCCGCGTCGGATTCGTCGGCGGGCACCAAGCCGGAGCGGAGCGCCTCGGCGGGGTCGGCGAGCCGCTCGGCGAGGGCGGGCCGGCGGGCGATCTCGAGCGCCAGGCGCAGGCCGGAGCGGAGCTTCGCCCGGTCGGCCTCCGCGGCGAGGAAGTTGTGGGCGATGCGCGGCTTGGCGTAGGGCTCGGAGGTGCGCAGGCGGACCCAGCCGCGGCTGTCGGGGCGGCCGACGTAGGGGCCGAAGGAGACGCCGGCGCGGGTCGAGGGGCCGAGGCCTTCGTCGAGGTTGAGGCCGATCGCGGCGTGGAACTGCAGGTCGGGGGCCTCGAGGCCGGGGGCCGAGGGGAGGAAGCCGCCGACCTCGGTCCAGTCGGAGGCGTCGGGGTCGTGCTCGTAGCCCTCCTTGGCGGGCAGGGCGAGGAAGGAGCCGGCGTGGTCCATCAGGTTCTCGCCAACCCCGGGGAGGTCGACGCGGACCGCGATCCCGGCGGCGCGCAGCTGGTCGGCGGGGCCGATGCCGGAGAGCAGCAAGAGGTGCGGCGACTGGTAGGCGCCGGCGCTCAAGACGAGCTCGCGCTCACAGCGGATCGTGCGGCGCTCGCCGACGCGGTCGACCTCGATCCCGACGCAGCGGTCGCCCTCGAAGACGAGGCCGAGCGCGAGCGCCGAGTGGATCAGCTCGAGGTTCGGCCGCCGCGGGTCGAGGAAGGCGCGCGAGCTGCTGCAGCGCCTGCCGTCGCGCTGGGTCACCTGGAAGATGCCGACGCCTTCCTGCTCGGCGCCGTTGAAGTCCGCGTTGCGCTGGTGGCCGGCTTCGACGGCGGCGTCGACCCAGGCCTCGAGCAGGGGGTCGACGTTGCGGCAGTCGCTCACCGTGAGCGGGCCGCCGCTGCCGTGGAACTCGTCCTCGAAGGTCCGGTTGTCCTCGGAGCGCTTGAAGTCGGCGAGCACGTCCTCGTAGGCCCAGCCGGGCGCGCCGAGCGCGGGCCAGCGGTCGTAGTCGACCCGGTTGCCGCGCACGTAGAGCATCGTGTTCATCGAGCTGGTGCCGCCGACGACGCGGCCGCGCGGCAGGTAGGCGCGGCGCCCCCCGAGCTGCGGTTCGGGTTCGCTCTGGAAGTCCCAGTCGTAAAAGGACTTCAGCTGGCGCGCGAACCGCGCCGGCAGGTCGAAGAGGTCCCCGTCGGCGGGCGGCCCCGCCTCGACCAGGGCGACCGACACCTCGGGGTCTTCGCTGAGCCGGCCGGCGACCGCGCAACCCGCCGACCCGGCGCCGACGATCACGTAGTCGTAGCTCTTGCGCTCGTCCATGGGAGATCCCCGATTCTCACGACCGCCCCGAGCGGGTCCCAGACCCAAGGTGTGATGGGAGGTTTGGCCCGGTTCACGCGGCGTGCAAGGGAGCGCGAGTGCGGCCGTAAGGGCTGGGGAAGGGATGCTGAAAGGGACCCGGCCTTCCCGGAGGCGACCCGGGCAGGCTGTGGCCGCCTCCGAGAAGGCCGGGTCACGGGGGGATGGCGGACACGCCCGTGCTCCCTCCGCTGTTCCTTATGCCCACCATTCCGGCATAAGGAACAGCGGAGGGAGGGTGCCGCGGAGTCCGTGAGGAAGACGCCGGGAACCGCGCGGGAGGCGTGAGGGAGACGTCACGGGTTCCACGCCTCCTCCACGGTCGCAGGGCGGGACGGGGGGTCCCGGACTCCCCGTGAAGACTCACGTCTTCCCTGCGATCGTGGCGTCCC
>JAFDWF010000008.1 GCA_018268575.1 Actinomycetota bacterium | reverse complement strand
TGAGAGGGCGCCGCCGAGGCAGGTCAGCGCGATTAGGCGCAGCGACGGGTTTCCCGCCACGTACATCGTCGTCACCGTGGTCAGCAGCAGCAGCGACTGGACGGTCGGCTTGGTCAGCGTGACGTAGTCACGGACGAGCTGTAGCGCGGCCGGACGAGGGGCGACCTCGGCCATCGTGACGCCGGATGACATATGGGTCAGGCTACCGGCTGCGACTGCCGGGCCGCACGCTCCTCGACGTCGCGGGCCCGGCGCGCGATCGCGGCGCGGATGTCACGCAGCGGACGGTCGCTGCGGACGTCGGGCTGGACGTCGAAGTTGTGCGGGGGCGGCGGCGAGAGGGCGAACCACTCGAGCGTGTCGCCCTTCCAGGGATCGTGCCCGGCGCGGGCGCCGCCCTTGACGCTCGCCACGGCGTTGATCAAGACCAGCACCACGCCGATGAAGAGGATCAGCACGCCGATCGAGGCGAGCAGGTTGTAGAAGTTCACGCCGGTGTGGTTGAAGAACTTGTAGGCGTCGACCACCTGGCCCTCTTCCCAGCCCGCCAGCGCCATCGGCACGAAGGCCAAGAGCGTGCCCGCGGCCAGGGTCCAGAACGAGATTCGGCCGAGCTGCTCGCCCATCGAGCGCCCGGTGATCTTGGGGAACCAGTAGTGGAGCGCGGCGAAGCCGCCGAAGACCGCGCCGCCGACCAGCGCGAAGTGGGTGTCGGCGGTCGAGTCGGTGGTGTTTTTGAGGTACCAGGCGGCGCCGACCAGCGACTGCTGCATCTCGCCGGCGAGGCCGAGCGAGATCGCCGAGAGGGCGCCGATCGCGAACAGCAGCGGGGCGCGCATCTGCAAGGCGCCGTCTTTCAGCGTCGCGATCAGGTTGAAGAAGAGGAGGCCGACGGGGATGATCAGCGCCAGCGACATCAGCATCCCGAAGTACTTCCAGCCGAGGCCGATCGGCGCCGTGTACATGTTCTGCATGTAGGCGAGGGTGCCGAGCACGGCGACGGCGGCGATCGAGCCCATCACCGCGCCGCGGTTGAAGATCGGGTTGCCGGAGAAGACGGCGAAGATCTCGGCGATCGCGGCGAAGGCGAAGATCAGGATCAGCATGTAGGCGCCCGAGTAGAAGATCCAGGTGAGGTGCTGCCAGAGGAGCGGCGCGCCGCCCGCGCCGTCGACGAAGAAGGTGCCGTTGTAGTTGCGGTCGATCATCAGCATCGTGAATGCGGCGAGCAGGACCGGCCCGATGAAGAGCATCAGCCAGGAGCCGACCGCGGCGGTCCAGGCGAAGATCGGGGCACGGCGCCAGGCCATCCCCGGCGCCCGGTCGATCCGCAGCGTGGTGGCCAGGTCGATCGAGATCAGGACGAAGCCGAAGGTGGCGAAGCCGCAGGCCGTGAGCCAGGCGTCGACGCCGTTGTTGGAGAGGAAGGCGAGCTCCGAGAGCGGCGGCAGCGGGTTGACGCCGGCCTCCGAGGGGGTCCAGAGGAAGCCCGAGTAGAGGACTACCGCGCCCGCGGCCCAGAGCGCCCCGCCCATCTGCGAGAGGCGCGGCAGCGCGGTCCCCCGCGCGCCCACCTGCAGCGGCGCGACGTAGAGGAAGAGCCCGATCACCAACGGCAGGGCAAAGAAGAAGATCGAGGTGGCGCCGTAGAGCGAGAGCACCCGGTTGAAGGTGTAGGGCTCCATGAAGGTGTTCTCGGGGATCGCCAGCTGCAGCCGCATCAGCAGCAGCTCGAGCGCGGCGACGAAGAGGAAGCCGCCGGAGCCGACCATGAGGATCTTGGCGACGTCCTTGTGGTCGGCGCTGGTCACCATCTGCCGCCAACCGGCCTGCTTCGGGCGGGGGAGGCCGTCGACCGCGATCTCAGGACGGGGCTGCTCGCTCATTCCGATTCGCCTTCCGAAGTTGATTCTTCGCTGCTGCCACCTTCGGCCGCTTCTTCTTCTTTCAGTTTCTGGGTCTCGATCCGCTCCGCCGCTTCCTGACCCGCTTTGATGCCCCTCTGCTGTTCCTTGATGAATTCTTCGAAGCGCTGCGGGGAGACCACTTCGACCGTCGTCCGCATCGGCGCGTAGGCCTGGCCCGAGAGGGTGGCCGACTGGCCGTAGAATTCGCCTTCGGCGTCGGCGCGGAAGATCACCTGGGTGTCCTTGCCGGGCACCGCATCGACCTTGGGCGCCAGATCCGGGACGCTCCAGGTGTGGACGACATCGGTCGATTCGAGCTTCATTTCGATCTCGGTGTCGACCGGGATCACCAGTTTCCAGTAGCTGAACGCGCCGTTCGGGTAGTTGTAGCGCCAGAGCCACTGCTGGCCCGTCGCCTTGATCACCAGCGGTTCGCCTTCCAGCTTTTCGCCGTTCAGCGATGTGAGGCCGGCGGCGGTCGTCTTCGGCGTCGAGAGCGCGTTGCCGGTGAAGATGATCCCGAGCACGAAGAGCACCAGGGCGAAGCCCGCGAGGGTGCCTGCGACGCGGAATTGGAGGCCCGGCTTGCCCTGGACGGCGTGCGCGGTGCGGCCGCGCCCGCCGCGGAAGCGACGGAGCGCGCCGAACAGGCCGAGGTTGATCGCGACGACGACGATCAGAGCGGCGAAGAAGCCGATCCAAATGAGCGTGTTTATCTGGCCGGTGCCAGGCGAGTGCGGCGTCAAGGCGCGGCCATTCTAATCACGGCGAGCGGCGCGGATGCGGTGCGGCCGGCCCACGCCGACCTATACTCGCCGACCCTATGAGGAGGCACTCGCGGCCACCCCGCGCGGCAAGACTGGCGGTACGAGCGGGAGCGATGGCCACGGTCGGTGCCGCGATCGCCCTGCCGCTGGTGCGAAAGCGCCTGCGTATCCCCGCTCCGGTGACCCTCGCGGTGAGCGCCGCCGGCCCGCTCGCGGTCGCCGTCCTCTCGCCGCGGACGCGCAAGCGCGACGTCGCCCTCTTCGCCATGCAGATGTGGTCGTTCACGGTGGTCCACGAGATGCCCTACGACGATCCGGAGCGCCTCCGCCGCCGGCTCTACACCCGGTACCCGATCGAGATCGACTCGGCGATCGGCGCCGGCCGCCTCCCCGGGGCGCGCCTGCAGACGCTGCTCGCCGGGCGCCGCGGCACCGCCGCCCTCGACCGCTTCCTCACCGTCACCCACTGGCTCTGGTTCTTCGAGCCCTACGCGGTCCTCTTCTGGATCCTCTTCCGCCACCCCGAGCGCTTCCCTCGCGCCGCCCGTCAGATGGCGGCGGTCTTCGACGGCGGTGCCTTCGGCTACTGGGCGGTGCCGACCGCGCCGCCCTGGTGGGCCGCCGAGCAGGGCCTGACCAAGGAGCCGGTGCGGCGGATCATGGTCGAGGTCGGCGAACCGCTCTGGGGCCGCTACTGGGGGCCGCTCTACGCGGCGCTCGGCGGCAATCCCTGGGCAGCGATGCCCTCGCTCCACTTCGCCACCTCGATGGCGGGCGCCGTCTCGCTCTCGGAAGCGAGCCCGCAGGAGGGCGCGGTCGGCTGGGCCTACGCGCTCACCCTCGGCTTCGGCCTCGTCTACCTCGGCGAGCACTACGTCACCGACCTGCTCGCCGGCGCCGGCCTGGTCGGCGCGGTGCGCGCCGCCGACCCGGTCTTCACGCCGGCGGTCGGCCGGGTCAACAAGGTGATCCAGCGGCTCGAGCGGATCGCCGGCGGCCGGTCTCGGTAGCGTCTCCGGGGAAGTGCCGGACGACGAGAGGTCAGAGGAGGAGGAGACCGAAGAGAGAGCCGAGGCCGGCGGGCCGGCGGGTCTGCCGATCTTCAGCACCAAGCGGATGGTGCAGACGGCGGTGGTGGTCGTCGTCCTCCTGGTCGGGATCTACTTCCTCTTCCCGAAGCTGGTCGGGCTCGGTGATGCGCTGGGCAAGCTGGACGAAGCGGACCCGGTCTGGATCGGCATCGCGGTCGTCTTCAGCATCGCCTCCTACGCGACCTACATCGCGCTCTTCAAAGCCGTCGTCGGCGGCGACGCGCTGCGGCTGACCTGGGGCGAGACCTACGAGATCAACATGGCCGGGGTGGCGGCGACGCTGCTCTTCTCGGCGGGCGGCGCGGGCGGCGTCGCCCTCACCTACTGGGCGCTGCGCAAAGCGGGGATGCGCCGGCGCGAGGTCGCCCGCCGGATGATCGCCTTCGTCAGCCTCCACTACGCCTTCTACCCGCTGGCGCTGATCGTCTTCGGCCTCTTGCTCCGGACCGGGGTCCTGAACGGCGAAAACTCGGTCGAGTTGACGATCATCCCGGCCGCCGTCGCCGGCGTCCTGCTGGTGCTCGGCGTGCTGGTGACGCTGATCCCGGCCGATGTCGAAGCGCGGCTGATGCCGTACGCCCACGGCGAGCACACCCGGAGCTTCGTCGAATGGGCCTCGCGCGTGCCGGAGACGTTGGGAGAGGGATTCCGCTTCGCCCTCGGCCTCTTCGCCCACCCGCGCAAGGGCGGCCTCGCCGTGCTCGGGGCGGCGGGCTTCTGGGCGTTCGGCATCGGCGTCCTCTGGGCCTCCTTCCACTCGCTCGGCATCCACGTGCCGCTGGCGGTGGTCGTCCAGGGCTTCTTCCTCGGCATGGTTGCCAACCTCTTTCCGCTGGCGCCCGCCGGGGTGGGGGCCGTGGACGCCGGGATGATCGGCGCCTTCGTCCTCTTCGGGCTGCCCGAGGAGACGGTCTTCCCGGCGATCCTGATCTTCCGCCTGGTCTCCTTCTGGATGCCGATCCCACCCGGCATCGTCGCCTTCTTCCAGCTGCGCAACACTGTTCGTCGCTGGGAATCCGAGGGGCTGCCGATCGACCGCGACGGTGGTACTATCAAAAGTAAAGTAATGGCCTAAGAGAGGCGCAAATTGCCTGACACCAACCTGCAGAGCACCGAGGACAAGAAGAAGGTCGAGAACGTGATCATCGTCGGCGGCGGCCCCGCCGGCTACACGGCGGCGCTCTACACCGCCCGCGCGAACCTCGAGCCGCTCGTCTTCGAGGGCTTCCAGTGGGGCGGCCAGCTGCAGAACACGACCGATGTCGAGAACTACCCGGGCTACCCCGAGGGGATCATGGGGCCGGAGATGATGAGTCAGTTCCGCGCCCAGGCCGAGCGCTTCGGCACCCGCTTCGTCACCGACGACGTCGACCGGGTCGAGCTCTCCGACGGCGGCGTGCAGAAGGTCTTCCTCGGCGACGAGGAGCACCGCGCGAAGACCGTGATCCTGGCGATGGGGGCGGAGCCGAAACGGCTCGGCGTGCCCGGTGAGATGGAGCTTGTGGGCCGCGGCGTCTCCACCTGCGGGGTCTGCGACGGCGCCTTCTTCAAGGGCCACCGGGTGCTGGTGATCGGCGGCGGCGACTCGGCGATGGAGGACTCGATCTTCATCTCCAAGTTCGCCGACGAGCTGACGATCGTCAACCGTCGCGACGAGTTTCGCGCCTCGAAGATCATGTACGACCGGGCGCTGGCGGTGGAGAACATCGACACCCTGACCCCCTTCACGCCGCTCGAGTTCGTCGCCGGCGAGGACGGCAAGTTGGCCAAGGTCCGCCTGCGCCACTCCGAGACGGGGGAGGAGTCGGAGGTCGAGGCGACCGGCGCCTTCGTCGCGATCGGCCACGTGCCGCGCTCGGAGGTCGCCAAGGGCCAGGTCGAGACCGACGAGGACGGCTACATCGTCACCGAGCCCGGTTCGACCCGGACCAACCTGGGCGGCGTCTTCGCCGTCGGCGACGTGGTCGACCACACCTACCGCCAGGCGGTCACCGCGGCGGGCACCGGCTGCATGGGGGCGCTCGACGCCGAGCGCTACCTGCGCGATTCGGCGCCGCCGGTCGAGGCCCACTGGTTCCCTGGCGGGGAGCCGGCCGAGATCGCGCCCACGGCCTCCTAGGTCGTACAGACGTCCAGATACACGAAGTCGCTATCTTGAGCGTCAGTGCCGCCTGAGTGTTCCCACCTCGACTCGGTCCAGTACCTGGATCTTCCGGACGAGGTCGCGGGGTGCGAGGAGTGCCTGCAGCTTGGAATGCGCTGGGTCCACCTGCGGATGTGCCAGACCTGCGGCCACATCGGCTGCTGCGACAACTCCGAAGGCAAGCACGCGACGGCCCACTTCAAGTCGATCGGGCACCCGATCATCCGCTCCGCCCAGCCGGGCGAGGACTGGAGCTGGTGCTACGTCGACGAAGTGATGCTGCGGATCACGGAGTAAGGGTCCCTTTCCCGGGCGCCACCCTTTGCGGTTCCCCACGACCGGGTGGTCACGGGGCGTCGCGGAGTCGCGCTCGACCGGGTGGCAGCTCAGGGGTCGGCGTCGAGCTCGCGATCGCGGAGGGCGGTGAACGCCTCCTTCGCCTCGCGAGTGCGCGGACCGGGGGCGTCCGGGAGCTTGACGTCGTCGATCGTGGCGACGGCTTGGACCTCGCGCGTGGTCGAGGCGAGGAAGGCCTCCGAGGCACCCTTCACCTGGTCGAGGGTCCAGGCGCCCTCCTCGATCCCGGGCACCGCCTTCAGCAGCCGGTCGCGGGTGATCGAGGCAAGCACGCCCTCCTTGAGCGCGGTGGTGCGGAGGGCTCCGTCGGCGACCCAGAAGATCGAGGAGGTCGGCGGCTCGAGCGCGATCCCGTCGGGGCGGACCAGCAGCGCCTCTTCGCCGCCCCGCTCCTTCGCCAGCCGCGTCGCCAGCATGTTGGCGCCGTAGGAGAGCGACTTGACCCCGTCGAGGATGATCGTCGTCTGGTAGGTGACCGAGGCGAGCTTGATCGTCTCGCCGTGGACGGGGATGTTCTCGGTGGCGGCGATGCGGTGGCCGCCGCGGGTGACGATCAGCCGCAGCTGGCCGTCGACCGGACCCGCTTCGGCAAGCAGCGCCTCGATCTCGGCGAGCAGCGCCATGCGGTCGAACTCGAGCCGCAGCGAGGCGGAGGAGCGTTCGAGGCGGGCGACGTGGTCGTCGAAGGCGAAGGGGCGGCCGTCGTAGAGGCGGACCACCTCGAAGGCGCCGTCGCCGCGGTAGAGGCCGTCGTCCCTGAGGCTGATCATGGCCTCCGCGGTCGGCCCGATCTCTCCGTCGATGCTGGCCAACTCGGTGAACTCGCTCGTCATGGCGGCGAGGCTATCTCACCGGGGGCCGGGCGTATGCTGGGACTGTGCTGCTTCTGCTGGGGACGGTCGCGGTCCTGCTCTTCATCGTCGGCATCGTCGTCGTGGTCGGTCATGCCTACCCTGGCGACGACGCCGAGCTGATCGACTGGTTCCCGACCCGCTCGCCCGCGGTCGAGGTACAGAACGAGATCGACGACGTGCGGCAGATGCTCGAGGCGCAGAACGAGATGCGCCGTCGCCGCGGCGCCCCCGAGCTGACCGAGGCCGACATCGACGCGCGGGTGCGCGAGGACGAGAGCTGGAAGATGCGGCTACGCGGCGGCGCCCCGCGTTGAGCTGTTCCTTTTGCCGGACTATCCGGCAAAAGGAACAGCTGGTGGGAGGTCAGGCGGCGGCGGGAGCGGTGTCGGCGGCTGGGGCGTGGGAGCGCGCCGGCAGTGAGAACGCGAGCGCGGCCGCGCCCAACCCGGCGCCGAGGGCGAACCACCAGCCGCTGCGGATGCCGTGCAGGAGGTTGCCGCTCGCGGAGTCGATCAGCGCGACCAGCACCGCGACGCCGATCGCGGCGCCGAGCTGGCGGGCCATGCTGAAGACCGCCGAGCCGGTGGCGAAGCGTCCCGGCGGCAGCTGTGCCGTCGCCGCCGCGGGCAGCGTTCCCAGGGTCAGCCCGACCCCGGCGCCGCCGATCATGAAGGCGGGCAGGAAGGTGGTCGCGTATTCGGGCTGGGGGCCGACCGCGGCGAGCATGAAGGCGAAGCCGCCCGCGAAGAGGAGCCCGCCCGCGGTCGCCACCGGCCGCTGGCCGATCCGCGCCCCGAGCCGCCCCGCAGGCACCGCGAAGAGCGCCGCGGTCAACGGTCCGGGGGAGAGGGCGAAACCCGCCCGCAGCTCCGACCAGCCCCA
The DNA here is from genome assembly GCA_018268575.1 of Actinomycetota bacterium. Taxonomy (GTDB): domain Bacteria; phylum Actinomycetota; class Thermoleophilia; order Solirubrobacterales; family 70-9; genus VAYN01. Next base: position 15,391 of record JAFDWF010000008.1, on the reverse strand, counting down.
GACTTCGGTCAGCAGCAGGACGCCGGAGAGGAGCATCGCGCCGAAGCCCATGAAGAAGACCAGCGTCGCCAGGTTGGCGAGCGCGAAGGAGCGCACCCGCAGCAGCGGCAGCTCGATCACCGGCGCGCGGTGATGGGCGGAGCGGTAGAGGAAGGCGGCGACGAACGCGACGGCGGCGAGGAAGGAGCCGACCACGCGCGGGTCGCCCCAGCCCCATTCGGGGCCCTGGACGATGCCGAGGGTGAGGACGCCGATGCCGAGTGCCAGCATCAGCGCGCCGAGCAGGTCGGGGCGGCCGTCCTCAGGTTCCTTCACCTCGTCGAGGACGCGCAGCCCGACCAGCGCCGTGGCCAGCCCGATCGGCAGGTTGACGAGGAAGATCCAGTGCCAGCTGATCTGCACCAGGAGGCCGCCGATCGGCGGCCCGAGCGCCGCGGCGATGCCGGAGATCGCCGACCAGACGCCGATCGCGAGCGGGCGCTGCGCGGCCGGGAAGGCGGGCAGCAGGAGGCCGAGCGTGGTCGGGATCATCATCGCCGCGCCCACCGCCTGGAGGACGCGGGCGCCGACCAGGAAGGGGACCCCGGGTGCCGCCGCGCAGAGGGCCGAGGCGGCGGCGAAGGTGAGCAGGCCGCTGACGAAGATGCGCTTGCGGCCGACCCGGTCGGCGATCCGCCCGGCGGGGACCAGGAGCGCGGCGAAGACGATCGCGTAGCCGTTCAGGACCCAGGAAAGGCTGCTGAGCGAGGCGTCGTCGAATGAGCGCGAGAGGTCGGGGAAGGCGATGTTGACGATGAACAGGTCGAGGCTCGCCATGAAGAGGCCGATCGAGGTGATGCAGAGCACCTTCCAGCGGTGTGCCATCTCGTCGCTCCGATCCACCGCGGGCCGCCGCGGCACGGTCGCTTGCATTTCGAAAGGCACGGTAACAAAGGTGGCTTTTCTTACACAAGTAACTGACTACAATCACCTTCATGGCAATCGACGCCTACGCGGAGAAGAACTGCTCGATCGCCAAGCCGCTCGCCTTCCTCGGCGAGCGCTGGACCGTCCTGATCCTGCGCGACCTCTTCCTCGGCCGGCACCGCTTCGACGAGCTCCAGACCTCGGTCGGGGTGGCGACGAACGTGCTCAGCCAGCGCCTCGCGACGCTGACCGAGGAGGGAATCGTCGAGCGCCGCCGCTACAACGAGCACCCGGAGCGCTTCGAGTACCTGCTGACCGAGAAGGGGCGCGACCTGCAGCCGGTGCTGCTGGCGCTGCTCGCCTGGGGCGACCGCTACACCGCCGAGAACGGTCCGCCGCTCGAGCTCGTCCACGGCGACCACGCCTTCCACGCGGTCCAGGTCTGCTCGGAGTGCGGCGAACCGGTCGACACTCACAACGTCCACAGCCGGCCCGGTCCCGGGGCCGACGAGGAACAGCGCCGCGCCGGCGGGCGCCGCACTCCCGCGTGGCCCGCGCGCTGATCGTCGGCTGCGGCTGCTCGGGGCGCGTGCTCGGGTCCGAGCTGCGCGAGGAGGGCTGGGAGGTGCGCGGCACGAGCCGTACCGAGGAGGGCCTGGTGGCGATCGAAGCGGCCGGGATCGAGCCCGCCCGCGCCGACCCGGAGCGCCCAGGGACGATCCTCGACCTGGTCGGCGACGTCACCGTCGTGCTGTGGCTCTTGGGCAGCGCCAAGGGCAGCGGCGAGAATCTCGCGGCGGTCCACGGCGACCGCCTGGAGGCCCTGCTCGAGCGCTTCGTCGAAACCCCGGTCCGCGGCTTCGCCTACGAGGGCGTCGGCACGGTCGATCCCAAGCTGCTCGCCGGCGGCGCGGAGCTCGTCCGCCGCGCCGAGCAGACGTGGCGAATCCCGGCAGCTGTAACCGAGACGCCGAGAGATCTAGGCCCCCAGTGGGTCGAGGAGCTCGAGAACGCCGTGATCGATCTCCTGGCGCACCGTCAAGGTGGGATAGGCGGTCCCTGAGCGAACCTCCCGCAGTTCGTGAGTGAAGGGACCGCCTATCCCGGCTCTCGCGCCGCTCTCGAATCGACCCGCTTCAGGAAGTCCCCCAGGATCCGTGCCGTCGCGCCCCAGATCATCACGTCTTCGATCTCGTAGGTGGGCGTGTGGACCGGGATGCCGCGACGGACCAGGCGCCGCATCTCGTAGCCCTCGCGCAGCCGGTCGAGGGTGAAGGCGAGGACCGTCTCGACCTCGGTCGGGTTCGGGTCCAGCGCTAGCTCCTCCGGTTCCGCCACCAGCCCGACGAAGGGCTGGATCCGGTAGCCGGTGACGAAGGTCGAGACCGGCGGCAGCGCCCCGACCACCTCGACTGCGGCCGGGTCGAGGGCGATCTCCTCGCGCGCCTCGCGCAGCGCGGTCGCCGCGAGGTCGGCGTCGCCGGGGTCCTGGCGGCCGCCGGGGAAGGAGACCTCGCCGGCGTGCCGGCGCAGGTCGGCGCGCCGCTCGGTGAAGATCAGCCCCGGGCGCTCGGGCCAGCCGAAGAGCGCCAGGAGGACCGCCGCCTCGGTGCCGCCGTGCGCCTCCATCGCCGCCGCCTCCGCGGCGCTGAGGAGCAGCGCGCCGATGTCCCCGTTTGCGGTCAAGCGGACATCATCCGCCACCGCGGAGCGGGGTCGGGGCGCGGAGCAGGGTCGGGGCGACGGCGACCGTCACCAGGAGGCCTCCGGCGGCGGCGATCAGGAAGGTGGCGCGGGGCGAGGTCGCGTCGACGAGGATGCCGCTGAGGGCCATCGCGATGCCGATCCCGAGCGAGGTCGCCGAGGAGGTGAAGCCGTAGACGCGGCCGATCAGCCCGCGCGGCACCTGCTGCTGGATGATCGTTTCGGAGGCGACGATCTCGATCCCGTTGCCGGATCCGGCGATCGCCTGGACCGGGGCGAGGACGGCGAGGCTCGGCGCGGCACCGCTGCCCGCCGAGGCGAGCGAGCTGATCGCGCAGCTCAGCAGGTAGAGGCGCGGCGCCGCCCAATTGCCGCCGCGGCCGCCGAGGATCCAGAACGAGCCCGCCAGCATGCCGACGCCGAAGGCCGCCTCGATCAGCCCGTAGGCGAAGGCCGAGCCGCCGAGCGTGTCGCGGACGAGGAAGACGGCGGCGACGTTGTCGACCGCGAGGAAGGCGACCAGCAGGCAGATCGAGGCGACCACCGCCCGCATCACCTGGTTGCCCCAGATGAAGCGGGCGCCGGTGCGGGTGGCGGCGAGGAGCGGTTCGTGCTCGGCCTCTGCAGGCGGCGGGGTAGAGGGGAGCGTCGCGGTCAGCGCCGCCGAGCCGAGGAAGGTCACGGCGTTGACGAGGATCGCGGCCGCCGGGCCGATCGCGGCGAAGAGGAGGCCGCCGAGCAGCGGCCCGATCGCGACGTAGAGGTTGGTCGCCGTCCCCAGCAGGGCGTTGGCGGCGATCAGCTCCTCGGGCTCGACCAGGTTGGGGACCATCGCCGTGCGGGCCGGGCCGTAGGAGGTCTGCAGCACGGTGGCGACGGCGGTCAGCGCGATCAGGAGGCCGAACGGCGGCAGCGTCGCGATCAGCCCGAAGACCGCCGCCTGGCCGAGGTCGCAGGCGACCATCACCGTGCGCAGGTCGGTGCGGTCGGCGACGCCGCCCGCCAGCGGGCCGAGCAGCCGCGGCAGCTGCGCGGCGATCAGGAAGGCGGCGACCGCGGTGCCGGTGCCACGGGTCTGCTGGACGTAGAGGGTGAGCGCCGTGGTCGCCGCCCCGGAGCCCGCGTAGGAGAGGGCGATGGCTGCCCAGAGATTGCGGAAGTGGCGTCGGCGACGGAGCAGCGCGAGCGCGCCGCTCAACTGCTTACCTCGACGGTGGCGGTGGCCACCGGCCAGACCGCGCCGGAGAAGTAGGAGGCGCGCTCCGAGCAGAGGAAGGCGATCGCCTTGGCGCTCTGCGCCGGCGCCTCGCCGGGGGCCAGGCAGACCGCGTTGACGAGCACGCCGTCGCCGGCGTAGCGGTCGGCGAAGAGGCGTGAGAGCGCGAGCTCGGCCGCCTGCGCCACCGAGTACTCGGGCAGCGCCTGGGAGGGGCGCCTGGCGACGGTCGAGCAGACGTTGACGATCCGGCCCCAGCCGCGTTCGGCCAGCACCGGGGCGATCGTCCGCATCGCCCGCAGCGGCGCGATCACGCTCAGCTCGTGCTGCTCGCGCCAGGCGTCGTCGGTGGTCGCGGGGAGGTCGCGCGGACGCGGCGCGCCCGCGCCGTTGACCAGCGCGTCGATGCCGTCAAAGTTGGCCAGCGCGGCGCCCAGTATCTGCTCGCCGGCGTCGGCCGCGGTGAGGTCGAGCGGCAGGGTGGCGATCTCCCCCTCGCCGCCGTCGATGCCCTCGGCCACCTCGGCGAGCCGGCCCGCGTCGGGTGCGATCAGCAGCACCTTGGCGTCCTCGGCGCGCAGCAGGCGGGCGGTCTCGAGGCCGACTCCGTGGTCGGCGCCGGTGAGGACGCAGACGCGGCCGGCGATCCCCGGGTCCATCAGGCCGGGGCGCGTTCGGCGAGCGTGATCTCGGCGCCCTGCTCGAGCAGCTTATGCACCGGGCACTTCCCGGCGATCACCATCAGCCTGCGACGCTGCTCGTCGTCGAGCCCGGCGGGGAGCGCCACCTCGACGTCGAAGTGGGTCGGCCTGCGTTCGACGTCGGCCCGCATGTCGACGCTGACCTCAAGTCCGGGCAGGTCCCAGCCCTTGCGCTCGGCGTAGAGCTCGATCGTGATCGCGGTGCAGCCGGCGAGGCTCGCCGCGAGCAGCTGGGTGGGGCGCGGGCCGGTGTCGGTGCCGCCGTCCTCGGCGGGCTCGTCGACGACGATCTCGCGGCCGTCGCCGAGGTCGACTTCGTGGGCGAAGTCGGCGATCCGGCGGGCGACGACGTGGGCGCCCATCAGCTCTTGCCGCGGCCCTCGAACAGCGCCGGATCGTCGACGTCGGCCCAGCGGGCCATCGCGTAGGCGAGGTCAGAGGCGCGGTTGACGAAGCCGATCACGGTGTCGTCGGCGAGCTCGCCCGCCTCGGCGAGGGTGGAGATGCGGCGCTCGGCGCGGCGGATCGCGGTGCGGGCGACATCGAGCTGGGCGGAGAGTAGGTTGCCGCCGGGGATGACGAACTTGGGCGGCAGCTCGACCTCCGACATGTAGCGGTCGATCAGCGCCTCGGCCTCGGCGACCATCGCCGCGGTCACGCGGCTGATCCCGTCTTCGAGCCGGCCCGCCGCCTGCGGCGCGGTCGCCAGCTCGGCGCCGGCGACGAAGAGGTCGTCCTGGAGGCGGAGGATGTCGGCGGCCAGCTCCTCGGAGCCGCCGTCGCCGGTGCAGAGGGCGCGCGCCACGCCGAGCGCCGAGCAGGCCTCGTCGAGCGAGCCGTAGGCCTCGGTGCGGGCACTGTCCTTGGGCACCCGGCCGCCGTACCAGAGCGAGGTGGTGCCGTCGTCGCCCTTCTTGGTGTAGATCTTGACCATCGACCGATCCTACGCGGGCGGGCCGTCGACGCGCTCGCGCCGCGCCTCAGTCGACCGGGCTGAAGACGAAGCCGGTCATCACCTTGGGGAAGAAGTAGGTCGACTTCGGCGGCATGTTCTCGTCGGTGGCGGCGACCGCGCGGACCTGCTCGATCGGCACCGGCCGCTGGATGAAGGCGAGGTCGTAGATCCCCTCGGCGACCATCTCGACCGCCGCGGGGACGCTCTTCGCGTATTCGAGGCCGCGCCGCTCGGTGATGTCCTCCTCGCTCATCCCGGCGAGGCCCATCAGCACCAGGGCCTCGAGGATCGCCGAGTCGAGCCGGCGGTAGGCCTCCGGCTTGCCGGCGAGGCGACGGTCGACCTCGGCCGGGTCGCGGAGGCGGAGCCGGCGCGAGCTGCCGTCGGCGGCGTCGAAGAGGCCGAAGACGCCGACCCCCTCGGCGCCCGCCGGGTCGAGCTCGGAGCGCGGCACCTCGGTCACCTCGAAGAGCTCCTCGAGCCCGGCCAGGAGGCGCTCGCGGCGCGCCGGGTCGTGGGCGAAGCCGGAGAGCAGGCGATGCGTGGGGAAGACGGTGAGGCCCGGGTCGTCGAGCCCGGTGAGCGACATCAGCGTGTAGTTCTGCGGCCCCTCGCCGCCGACCTCGTCGCGGTAGGCGCGGGCGGTCTCGTAGCGGTGGTGGCCGTCGGCGATCAGGAGCTGGGCGCTCGCCAGGGCACCGGTGACCGCGGCGAGGACCGCGGGATCGGCGACCCGCCAGACCCGGTTGACGGTCCCGTCGGCGTCCGTCACCTCGCCCCAAGGCGCGGGGGAGAGGGCGGGCTCGACCAGCGGCCAGGGGTCGACGGTGGAGAGCGAGAAGATCGGCGAGAGGTTGAGGTGGGTGGCGCGGGTCAGTTCGAGCCGGTCCTGCAGCGGGCCGGGATGGGTGCGCTCGTGCGGGCGCACGGTGCCGGTCTCGTAGTCCTCGACCCGGACCCGGCAGAGGACGCCGTGGCGGGTGTGCCGGCTCCCGTCCGGCGCGGTGTAGTCCTGGGACAGCGCCCAGACCGCATCCTCGGGGTCGGCCCGCAGCACGCCCTCGGCGCGCCAGGAGTCGATCCGCCGCGCCGTCTCCTCATATGGATCGCCGACCGGCCGCGACGCGGGGTCGGCCGGATCGAACGGCACCGGCAGGTCGATCGCCACCGCGTTGTAGGGCGAGCGCCCCAGCAGCGCCGCCCGCTCGGCGGCGTCGATCACGTCATAAGGAGGCGAGGCGACCGCGCTCAGCCTGCCGACCTTGGCGAGGTCGTAATGCACCGCTTTCAACGGTTGCACGTCAGCCATCGCCGGAGAAGCTACCCTGAGCGCGGTCGGGGCGTGGCGCAGCCTGGTAGCGCGCGGCCTTTGGGTGGCCGAGGTCCCCGGTTCGAATCCGGGCGCCCCGACTCTTGCCTCAGCGCAGGTAGGCGGCCGGCTTGGGACCGAGGCGGTGCTTGGCGCGGCGTTCGCAGTGGACGCGACGGTGGCCGGTCTTCGTCTTGCGGCATTGCTTCAGCGCCTTCGACAGCCGGCGGGCGCGGCGTCGGGCGGCGGCGAGCTCTTCTTCCTGGCGCTGCGCCGCTTCCCGCGCCTTGGCTTCTTCTTCGGCTCGCTTCCTCGCCGCCGCGGCTTCTTCCTCGCGCTTCCTCGCCGCCGCTTCTTCGGTGCGCTGCTTGGCTTCGACTTCGGCCGCGGTCACCGCGCGCACGGTCAGCGGCGCGCTGGTATGGATCGTGAAGCTCAGTTCGACGCCGGTGGTGCCAGGCGTCCCGCCTTCGCGTTCTCCGGTCGGGATCGCTTGCAGTCGTTCGCCCGCCGGGCCTTCGTATTCGCTCGGGACCTGGGTCGCGCCGAGGCGGCCGAGGCTCGCGGTGAAGGTCGAGGAAGACTGGTTGATCGGGCCGACGGGGGAGAGGAAGGGCCCGAGCGCTTTGACGTTTTCGCCGCCGCACTCGAAGCTCAGGTAGACGCCGCCGTGCGGATCGAGCAGCATGCCGACCGCGCGGGTCGCCTGGTCGACGAAGACCAGTTCGGCTTCGATCAGCGGGCTGCGGATTTCTTTTTCGTTGGCGCCCGCCGACCCGCACTTCGCGCCGCCCTTGCTGCCGCCCTCGGTTTCGCAGCCGGTGAAGTCGTAGGTCGAGAGGGTCGAGCGGGCCCCGGTGATCGCGCCTTCGCCGCGCGAGGCGGCGCAGTGGACGGTGGTGTCGAAGTCGGCGAGCACCGCGGTCACCGGGCCGCCTTCGGCGGTGAAGCTCACCGGGAAGCCGGGCGTCGCGAATTCAAGGACCGGCGAGGCCGCCATCGCCTGCGTCGGCAGTGCTGCCGCCGCGGCGACCGTCGCCACCCCGATCACGCACGCCGCCCAGGTCCGTCCTCCACGCAACCGTCCTCGCCCCATCGACCCGCCTCCGCCTCGGCGACGGCCTCCCCGACCGTCGCGCTTACGGTACGGAAGCGTATCTCAACCGAGCTCGGCGGAGGCGGCGTCGGGTTCGGACGGCTTGGTGGTCGCTTCTGTGTCGGCTGGTGGCCCGGGAGCGGCGGGCCTCTCCGGCGCGGGAGGCTCCTTGCCGCGGGGCACGAAGACGAGGTGCGAGGCGGCGTCGTCGCGCAGCAGGCACCGCGGACAAAGCTCTATATGGGCGAAGCGGGCCGAATTGAACCTGCTTCCGCATCTTTCGCAGAGGTAGATGATGGTCTCCGTTCCGAGGCCTCCCTAGCCTGGGCGGGAGCAGCCTACCCCTTCAGGAACTCCGGGTCATTGCCGATAAAAACCGTGATGTCCGAGCCCCAGGACTACGGCCGCCGGCGAATGGAGCGGGCGTCCTTCGAAACCGATCGGCTGCGGGTCGTCGGCGACGTGACCTTGCCGCCGGACGGCTACCAGAGCCGCTTCTCCGACGCGCTCAACCGAGCCGAGCTGGAATTCCTGCCGCTGACCAACTGCGAAGTCACCTCGCTGGCCGACGGACAGACCCGCAGCCAGGACTTCATCGTGCTCTCGAAGCGCCACATCCGGGTCGCCTACCCGGTCGACTAATGGCGGCGCTTGCGCGCCTCGCGCGTCCAGTAGGGCGCCAGGTCGGCGAGGAAGGCGAGGGCGACGACGAACCACTCGAAGCCGTGCACGCGTTCGGAGCTGTCCCACATCACCGCGTAGGCGAGTGTCGTCCAGGGCAGGAGGAAGAAGCCGATGAAGGGCACGATCCAGGCGTCGTAGGCGCGGCTCAGCAGGTCGCTGAAGAGCCAGACCGCGAACAGCGCCAGCCGCGGCGAGATCAGCGCGAAGAGGACGACGAGACACCCCACGCCCGCAAGGTATCCGCTGCCCCGGCGAGTTCACAGTCTTGTTAGACCTTGGGCGTAGCCTTTGTCCCAGAACTTGAGAGAGGAAGACGCAATGGACATTGGCAAGTTGATCGGGATGTTGAACGCCGACAAGACGCAGATGGTCGGCGCCGAGGACGCCCTGCCGGGTCGCAGCGAGCCCGCCTTCCAGGTGCCCGAGACCCACGCGGTGCTCGGCACGGCGCTGCGGCCCCCGTTCCCGGACGGGATCGAGGTTGCCTACTTCGCGCTCGGCTGCTTCTGGGGCGCCGAGCGGCTGTTCTGGGAGATGGACGGCGTCTACTCGACCGCGGTCGGCTATCAGAACGGGATCACGCCGAACCCGACCTACGAGGAGGTCTGCGGCGGCAAGACCGGCCACGCCGAGGCGGTGATGGTCGCCTTCGACCCGGGCAAGGTCTCCTACGAGGACCTGCTGAAGACCTTCTTCGAGGAGCACGACCCGACCCAGGGCATGCGCCAGGGCAACGACGTCGGCACCCAGTACCGCTCCGGCATCTTCTTCGCGAACGACGCGCAGAAAGAGACGGCGGAGCGCGTCCGTGACGCTTACGACCGCGATCTGCGCGCATCCGGCAAGGATCCGGTGACCACGGAAATCGAGCCAGCGGGGCCCTTCTACTACGCCGAGGACTACCACCAGCAGTACCTGCACAAGGTGCCCAACGGCTACTGCGGCCTCAAAGGCACCGGCGTGACCTGCAACATCCCGGCCGCTGCATAAGCGTCCAAAGGGGGTCTAAACACCGACGCCGGGCGCGGTGGCTAGCATCACCGGCCCGTGGCACCCTCCTTCGGCTCCTACATAGCCGGCAGCCTCGCCGTGATCGGGATCGTCGCCGCGCTCGGGCTCGGCGGCTACTGGTTGCGGCGCTGGATCGTCCCCGAGTTCTCGGGGGCGCTGGCCCGGCTCGCCGACGCCGTCCTGGCGGTCGCGCTGCTGGTGATCTCGCTGGAGATCCTCGGCACGCTGAGCGCGCTGCGCTTCGGCTGGATCATCGTCTTCACGATCGCGGTCGGGCTCGGGGCGGCCCTGCTCGGCTACTGGAAGGCGCCGGAGCGCGGCGAGGAAGTGAACGCGCCGCCGGTGACCAAATGGGCGCTGGCCCTGGCGATCGCGGTCGCCTCCTTCACGATGGCGGAGTGGACGTTCCCGTCCCAGCTGAACCTCGACCTGGGGATGTTCGGCGGCGACACCACCTGGTACCACATGCCGTTCGCGGCGACGATCGCCCAGCAGCACTCGACCGTCCACCTGCACTTCACCGACCCGCTCCGCCTCGCCGCCTGGTTCTACCCGCAGAGCTCCGAACTGATCCACGGCGCGGCGATCGTCCTCTTCAAAACCGACTGGCTCTCGCCGCTGATCAACCTCTTCTGGCTGGCGATCGCGCTGCTCGCCTGCTGGTGCGTCGGCCGTCCCTACAAGGTCGGGCCGGCGACCCTGATCGCCGGGGCGATCATCCTCGACTCGGGGGTGATGATCGAAACCCAGCCCGGCGAAGCGCGCAACGACATCATGGGGCTGGCGTTCCTGATCGCCTTTGCCGTCTTCCTCATCAACGGGCACCAGCGCCGGGCGCCGGGCGCCGACGAGGCCGTCCAGGACACGCCGGAGAAGGACGCGCCGCTGCTCGACAAGGGGCCGCTGGTGATGGCCGGGATCGCGGCCGGGCTCGCCGCCTCGGTGAAGACGACCTTCCTGGTGCCGGTGGTGGCGATCGCGATCGGCGTCTTCCTCTTCAGCGGCAAGGGGCGGCGCTGGACGACCGCCTGGATCCTCGGCCTGACGATCTTCATCACCGGCGGCTACTGGTACGTGCGGGCGGCGCTGAAGACCGGCGGCAACCCGATCCCGATTACCAAGTTCGGGCCATTGAACTTACCGGTGCCAAATCAGATGCCGCTCGACCCGCGGCCGCGCTTCGCCGTCGCCCACTACCTCGGCGAACCGACCGTCTACCGACGATGGTTCTTCCCTCAATTGGAGAACGCGCTCGGCCCGCTCTGGCCGCTGATCCTGATCATGGCGGTCGCGGCGGCGATCTTCATCATCTGGAAGTCGAACAACAAGATCCTGCGGGTGATCGCCGCCGCGGCGCTCCTCACCGCCGTGGTCTACGTCTTCACGCCGCTTACCGCGGCGGGCCAGGAAGGCTCGCCGACCGGCTTCTTCACCAACACCCGGTACCTGATCCCGGGGCTGATCCTGGCGATGGTGATGTTGCCGATCGCGCGACCGTTGCGGGCCCCCGACCGACGCGCCGAGATCACCCTGATCTTCCTCGGGCTGATCTACTGGATCACGGTCTTGACCACGCCGAAGTGGTACTCGACCTACATCTTCGGGACGATCTTCATCACCTTGGCCTTGGTCTGGGTGCCGACGGCATTGGCGTTGGGGCGCTCGCGCGGGCTGATGTCGCGGAGGATCGTGGCGGTCGCGGCCGCCCTGACCCTGTTGCTCGCTGTGGTCCTCGGCCGCGACCAGCAGATCCAGTACGCGGAGCAGCACTACACCAACACGAAACTCTTCCTCCAGGAAGGCGGCCCGCAGAAGGCCTACTCCTTCGCCCAGAAACTGCAGCACAAGCGGATCGGGATCGTCGGCTCGAGCGAGATCATCTTCGGCCAGTACGGCTTCTTCGGCAATCCGCCGACCAACGAAGTCGAATACATCGGCGTGCCGGGGCCGCACGGTGCCTACCGCCTGGCGACCACCTGCCCGAAGTTCGTCGAACGGGTCAACGCGGGCAACTACGACTACCTGATCATGTCCCAGTACACCCAGGACTCGCTGCAGGTCCCGTACTCCTATCCGGTCTACGCCTGGGTGAAGAACGACCCGGCGGTCAAGCAGGTGATCGCCGAGCCGGAAATCCAGCCCGACCCGGACTACGTCTTCAAAGTCGAAGGCAAGCTCTCGCCGCAGTACTGCCCGTCGGGCTCCGAAGAAGAAAAAGAAGTCGAAACGTCCGCCGAAGAAGAAGAACTGGAAGAACTCGAACCGCACGAATAGTCGGTTCGACGCGGCGTCCGGGGCCTGGGGGAGTGAGGTGCGCCGGGGCGCGGCGCTCAGGCGCCGAGGGCGTGGGAGCGGATCAGCTCGGCGGCGCGCTGCGGCTGCTCCCACCAGAACATGTGGCCGACCCCGGTGAGGATCTCGAGGCGGGCGCCAGGGATCAGCGAGGCGATCAGCTCGCCGTTTGCCACCGGGATCATCCGGTCCTCGGTGCCGTGGACGACCAAGGTCGGGGCGGCGATCTCGGCGAGGCGGGCCTGCGTGTCGTGGCCGCCGATCGCCTGGATCTGCAGCTGGACCGTCTGCTGGCGCGCTGGGAGCGAGCCCGCCATCGCGGCGAAGTCCTCGTAGGCGGCCGGGTCGGCGCGGAAGCCCGGGGAGAGGTTGACCTCGTAGGCGGCCTTCATCACCCGATCGAGGTTGCCGGAGCTGAACGCCTCCAGCAACGGCCCGGCGTCCTCGGGGGCGATCAGCGAGGAGCCGGGGCCGCCGCAGTAGGTGCAGCCGAGGGTGAGGGTGCGCAAACGGTCCGGCGCCGCCAGCGCCAGCTCCTGCGCGGTCATGCCGCCCATCGAGATGCCGAGCACGTGGGCGGTCTCGAACCCCGCCGCATCCATCACCGCGAGCGCGTCGCCCGCCAGCTCGGCGATCGTGAACGGGTCGCCGACGGGGGCCGAGTTGCCGATCCCGCGATTGTCGAAGATGACGCACTCGAAGTCGGGCTCGAGGCGAGAGAGGAGCGGCTCACCCCAGGTGAGGTGGGTGCCGCTCATGCCCTGGATCAGAAGCAGCGGCTCGCCGCGCCCGGAGCGCTCCCAGTAAAGCTCGACCCCTGCGTCCCCCGCCGTCGGCACGCCGCGATCGTATGCGATCGGCCGGCGCGCCGGCCGGCAACCGAAAAAGCGGTAGGCGTCCCGTCAGCGGCGATAGGGTGACGCGCAGTGTCCAATCCGCGCCGGAGCCTCTGGATCCGGCGGCCCAGTCAGGAAGGAGCCCATACGTGAGAGTGAAACGCCTGTTCTGCGCTCTCCTCGCTTCGTTGATGTTGCTTTGGGCGGTTGCGATGCCGGCCGCCGCCGCGGTCAAGCTGCCCGCACAGCTCGCCGGTGAAAAGGCGTTCGTGTTCGCCAAGCACACCTGCGCGCACGACGTCCACTGCGTCAAATACGGCATCACCAACTGCAACCGCCAGAGCCTCCACGTGGTGCTCTGCCGGATGTACGTCGAACGGTCGACTCCCGCCCAGGGCCGTTACGCCTGCCAGAAACTGGTCCGCGTCGCCCTCGATCCGATCACCTACCGGATCCTCGTCACCGGCACTTCCGCCTGGAACTGCCACTGACGCACGACCGAGGCGACGTCCCGGTGCCATCGTCGACGGTGCCGGGACGTCGCCACGGCACCTCGCCGCCGGGGGCGCGACAATGCGGCCGAGCCCCCGTAGCTCAGCTGGATAGAGCGTCGGACTTCTAATCCGAGGGTCGCAGGTTCGAATCCTGCCGGGGGCGCTGATCCTTGCGGTGGTCGAACCGCCTCCTCGGCGTCGATCCTTGTGATCTTCTCCTCTCGTTGCGACCCCTCGGCCTCCAGCTCGTTGAAGGCGGAGGCGATTGCCTCCCGCACCACGGGCTCCTTTTCCAAAAAGGCGATCGTCGGCGGCCAACGCTACCCGGCGGACGGGCCGGTCCCCGCCTCGGGGCGGTCGAGGATCCGCAGCCAGCTTCCGTCGGGCTGGCGTCTGGCGACCTGTGCCCGACCGCCGGTGCCGTCTGCCGGACGCGTCGCAGTGAGGGCGAGATCGCCGTGCCGCAGGGTGGGCAGGGGCTCCTCGATCTCGAAGTGAGGCACCTCGGAGACCATCGATTCGAAGAGGCCGCGGATCGCCTCCCGTCCGACCGTCACCTGCCCAGGGGGGAAGCCCATCACGGCATCCTTCTCGTAGAGCGCGGCGAGGCCCTCGGCGTCCCCGGCGTTGACCCGTTCGACGAAGAGTCGGGCGATGTCCTCCGGCTCTCTCGCCACCTTACGTGAGTCGTTCATCTTGCACCTCCGTTTGATCTGACTGAGAGGACGGAGGATCGGCACTTCAAGCGAAGAAGTCAAAGTTCTGCTTCTTCTTTCTTCTAGAATGATTGCTTATGGAGCTGAGACAGCTTCGCTACTTTGTCGCGGTCGCCGAGGAGGGCAGCTTCACCATCGCGGCCCGCCGACTCCATGTCGCCCAGCCCGGCGTCAGCGCCCAGATACGCAAGCTCGAGCGGGAGCTGGGCGCCCCTCTCCTCGACCGATCCGACCGGGTCGTGCGCCTGACCGCGGCGGGCAGGGCGGTCCTCGCCGAGGCGCGCGCAGCGATTGCCGCGGCCGCTGCGGCACAGGGCGCCGTCGATGCCCTGGTCGGGCTGAGGCGTGGCCGGGTGACGATCGGCAGTGTCCCGTCATGCCCGGTTGCTGACCTCCCGGAGTTGCTCGCCGACTTCCACCGCGGGTTCCCGGAGGTCGATATCTCGCTCACCGAGGGCAACGGCGACGACCTCATGCGCGAGGTCGAGGCCGGGCGGCTCGACCTCGCGGTGGCCGGGACCGCCGGGCCTAGATCGGATCGACTCGACCGACTCGAGCTCGCCGATGAGCCACTGGTCGCTGCCGCGGCCCCCCGGCATCCACTCGCGGCGGTAAAGAGCGCAACCCTCTCGCGACTGTCGGAGGAGCGGCTGATCTGCATGTCTTCCGGGACCGGGGTCAGGCGCGGCCTCGAACTCGCATGTACCGAGCAGGGGCTGGAGGTCCGGGTCGCCCTCGAGGCGGGCAGTCCGGCGATCGTCGCTCGCCTTGCCGCGCTCGGGCTCGGCGTCGCGATCCTGCCGGAATCGGTCGCCGCCGCCTTCGGTGAGGGCCTGCGGACGATCCGGCTCCGGGGCAGTGCGCCGCGAACCCGGCTCGAGTTGATCTGGCGGAGCACGTCGCTCTCACCTGCCGCCGAGGCCCTGGTCGGACACCTGACTGCGGCTCTCTCCGGCGAATAGGCAGGCACGCCGGGAGCTGTCGCCGGGACGAGGCCGGCCACAGTGGCCGCTGCCGCACCAGGTAGGTGTCGCCCTGGCGAACCAGGTCGAGGGCGACGCGCTCCGGCGGGACGGAAAGGGACCCGGCCTTCCCGGAGGCGACCCGGGCAGGCTGTGGCCGCCTCCGGGAAGGCCGGGTCACGGGGGGACGGCAGAGGGTCCTACGCTCCGCTGTTCCTTATGCCGGGATGGTGGGCATGAGGAACAGCGGAAGGAAGGTGCCGCGGGGTCCGTCACGAAGACGCCGGGAACCACGCGGGAGACGTGAGGGAGACGTCACGGGTCCCACGCTTCCTCCACGGTCACGAAGACGTGACCGTGGTTTGACCCCACCATGGTGTGGTGGATCCACGCAGCGCGAAAGAAGGGGCCGGAACCTCCGCAGGAAGGCATACGCCTTCCCTGCGATCGTGGACCCTTCGTCACGGACCGACCATGATCCGGCGGGGATCCCGCCGGATCATGCATCT
>JAFDWF010000089.1 GCA_018268575.1 Actinomycetota bacterium | reverse complement strand
CTCGTCACGGAGACGTCGCAATCGTCACGGAGACGTGCGATCCACCGTCGGTCCACAAAGGCCAAGGGCTCCCTCGTAGACCCGGGCACACCCTGGTGTGCCCAGGTCTACGAGGGAGGATCTGAGCGATGAGGAACCGTGACCTTCCGTACCGAAGCGTCACCTTCGGCACGTCTCCGCCACCGATCGCCGTCTCCCGGCGCGCCTCCCTCGACGATCCCCGCGGCTCGCCCGGACCCTCTGCCGTCTCCCCATGTCCCGGCCTTTTCGGAGGCGGCCACAGCCTGCCCGGGTCGCCTCCGAGAAGGCCGGGACGCCGGAACCCCGATCGGTCCGGCCCCGTCCCTCGCCCCGGGGAGCTACGCCTCTACGCGGCCCGGGTGGCGACGAACTCGGCCAGGTTCGGCGTCCGCGTCATCTCCCAGTAGTCGACCCCGCGCCACGGCGTCATCGCGACGATCCGGCCGTGCCGGTTGCGGTACCAGGTGGTCATCCCCGGATGGGTCCAGATCAGCTGCTCGTGTTCGGCGTCGATCCGGCGGTTGTAGTCCTCGGTGACCTCGGGCCTCACCTCGAGCGTCTCGATCCCGCCCTCGACCATCGCGATCAACAGCCGCGCGGTGTAGGCGATCGCCGACTCGGCCATATAGATCGCGCTGCCGCCGTGGCCGGTGAAGGTGTGGGGACCACCGATCAGGAACAGGTTGGGGAAGTTCGGCACCGCGACGCCGAGGTAGGCGGAGGCGTCCTCGTCGCCCCACTGCTCGTGCAGGCTGACGCCGCCGCGGCCGTACACCTCCATCGGCCAGAGGATGCGGGTGCTGTGGAAGCCGGTGGCGAGGACGACGACGTCGACCGGGTGGTGCTCGCCGTCGGCGGAGATGACGCCCTCCTCGTCGAACGCGGTCACGTCCTCGGCGATCAGCTCGACGTCGGGCCGGCGCAGGGTCCGGTACCAGCCGTTGTCCATCAGGATCCGCTTGCCGTAGGGCGGATAGGTAGGG
The DNA here is from genome assembly GCA_018268575.1 of Actinomycetota bacterium. GTDB lineage: Bacteria > Actinomycetota > Thermoleophilia > Solirubrobacterales > 70-9 > VAYN01. Next base: position 22,369 of record JAFDWF010000089.1, on the reverse strand, counting down.
ACCACCTTCTCCAGCAGGTCGGGACGGCCCTCCAGCTCGGCTTCGAGGTGGGAGAGGAAGTATTCGCGGTGGCGGTCGTTGGTCGCGTTCACCGAGCGCTCCGGATGCGGCCACTCGGGATCGCGGCGCAGGGTCGCGAGGAGCTTGTCCTGGAACTGCCAGATCAGGCGCATCCGGTAGAAGCTGGCGTAGAAGGGCACGTGCTCCATCAGCAGGCGGGCGCCGTCGGTCACCTCGCGCAGGTAGTTGGGGTTGGGAGCGACCCACTGGGCCGAGCGCTGGAAGACGAGGACGCGCCCGGCCTCCTCGGCGATCGCCGGAACCACCTGCATCGCGGTCGCGCCGGTGCCGATCACGGCGACCCGCTTGCCCGCCAGCTCGACCGAGTGGTCCCAGTGGGCGGGGTGGAACATCGGGCCGCGGAACTTCTCCATGCCTTCGATCTTCGGCGTCTTCGGGCGGCCGATGATCCCGGCGCAGGAAATCACCACGCGCGCTTCGTAGGTACGGCGCTCACCGCCCGCGGCGCGGGCCCGGGCGGTCCAGATCTGGCGCTCCTCGTCCCAGTCGAGGCGCTCGACCTCGGTCTCGAAGTCGACCCGATCGCTGACCCCGCACTCCTCCGCGACCCGCTGCAGGTAGCCGAGGATTTCCGGCTGTTTGGCGTAGTAGCGCCTCCACGAGCGGCTCGGCGAGAAGGACAGCGAGTACATGTGGGTAGGCGTGTCGACGCCGGCGCCGGGGTAGTCGTTCTCCCACCAGACGCCGCCGACCGCGGGGCTCTTCTCGACGATCGCGTGCTCGATCCCGAGCGCCGCGAGCATCGTGCCGACCGCGATCCCGGACGGCCCGGCGCCGATCACCAGGACGCTCATCTGCTCGGCGGCGGGCGGGCGGCCGTCGTGCCAGTCGATGTCCTCGCGCGGCACGAAGCCCGCCTCCTCGGCCATCGAGCGGCCGTACTCGGCGGGCACCTCCTCCCCCAGCGAGACGCTGACCATGTGGATCAGCTCGTCCTCGTCGGGCGGCCGCGGCACCTCGACCCGGCCTTCGCGGAGCTCCTTCAGGACCCCGAAGGCGGCCTCCCGGATCTCCTCCTGAACCTCTTCCGGGAAGCCGCCGTGGTCGTTGTCTTCCAGCGCCCGCGCCCGGCTCGGCCGGTAGGGCTCCTCCAGCCACCGCTCTTCCCCGGTCAGCATCTTCAAGACCAGCAGGAGGAGCGGCAGGTTGCCCTCGGCGATCGCCGCCCGGAGCTCGGCGTCGTCGGCCCTCAGCGGAGGCAGCGAGAGGTCGAACGGCCGCTGCGGCGTGGCGCCTGGCATGACCGGAATCGTAACAAAAATCGAATTGAAATTCGAAACCTAAGACGGCGGCGATTTCAGCCTGATCAGCCGTCGCTCACGCGGCTCGGGAGGGCACGCCCGGGATGCTCCCGACCTATGGGGAGCCAGATATTCTAAGCCTGCACAGAATCAGGACTGCTCACCGAGCGGCCAGCGCATCCCAGTCGATCGGCTGGAGCTTCCACCCCCAGCTCGCCGCCATCCGCATCGCCGGCTCATACATCAGCTCATGCCGGCGGAGCCGGCGATAGAGGAACTGGACCAGCTTCGCGTCCTCCTCGGGCCCGGCGGCGAGCACGTACTCCTCGAGCAGCCGTTCGGCCTCGAGCCAGTCGGAGGCCGGCCGGCCCAGCAGGCGCTTCTCGTCCTCTCGGTCCCGCGCTTCCAGCTCCAGCCCGAGCTCGTCCGCCCGCAACGCCGAGGCGGCGTCGGCCCGCGCCCCTTCGAGGCGGTAGCGGGTGAACTCGTCGTCCACCTCGCCGATCACCTGGTCGAGGACCCGGGTCGAGGAGAGGAGCCAGGACTGGCGCCGGCTCGGGTCTGCCTGGACCGGCTGCTCCTCCGATCCGAGCTCGATCCCGAGCTCCTCGGCGATGATCTCCAGGCCGACCAGGTTCGCCAGGATCGCCCAGGCTTCCCACTGGGCGTGGTCGAATTCGGGGCGTGGGTCGAGCCGCTCGGCGATCGAGAGCGGCGCGGTGACGGCGGCGAAGCGGACGGCCTGGTAGTTGATCACCCGTCTGTCGAGCTCTTCCCCGGTCAGCTCGGCGTAGTGCGCGTAGGCCTTGGTCAGGTCGCCGATCGGCTGGTTGGCGTCGCGCCAGCGCATCGCCGCGAGGTCGTTCAAGGGGTCCCCCAGCATCGAGAACTCGACGTCCATCAGCGCCGTGCAGCGGCCGCCGTCGTGGAGGAACTGACCGGCGTCCCAGGTGTTCCAGACGATCTTCTCGCGGTCGGTCGGGAGGTTGCGGTGGAGCCACTCGATGATGAAGGCATTCACCGGTTCCGGGCGGGCGCCCAGCTGCCGGTACCACTTCTCGGTCTGGTGGAAGCCACCGCGGCCGATCTCCTCGGCCGACTCGGGCCGACGCAGGCCGATCTCGACGAAGCGCCCAGGGTCGATCGCCTGGGCGGCGGCGACGATCTCCATGTAGTCGAGCAGCACCGCGTCGCGGGTCTCCTGGTCGTCGCGCTCGTCGAAGCGGTCGCGGCCGGGCACGAAGTCCATCAGGATCCCGACCGGCTCCGGCGAGAGCTCGGGATAGGTCGGCGCGACGCGCACGCCTTCCTCCTGCAGCACCAGCAGGATCCGATGCTCGCGCTCGACCGAGAGCCGCTTGGTCCAGGGCATCCCCTCTTCCCGCTGGCAGCGGAGCACGACCTTCTTCACCGCACCGCCCGGGAGCCGCAGGTCGAAGAACCACTGCGGGCGCCACCGCGGCTGGCGGCGCCACTCGACGATCTTGCCGCCGACCGTCTCCTCGACCCAGGCGAAGACCGCGTCCCACCGCTCCCCGACCTCCGGCCTGGCGGCCTTCGCCACCGCTCCGGTCTCCGCCGACATCTGCGTCCCCTCTCTCCTCTTGACTTACGCGAAAGTAAAATAGCAGATGGTGCTAGCCTCGCCAAGCGGTGGAATCGACCCAGCCCGCGAAAAAGCCGAGGGGGCGCGTCCGCCGCGATGACGGGCGGCGCGACCTGAGTCGGGACGAGATCCTCGAGGTGGCGGCGCGGCTCTTCCGCGAGAAGGGCTACCGCGCCACCAGCCTGGAGGAGGTCGCCGACCACTTCGGCGTCAAGCGGCCGGCGATCTACTACTACTTCCGCAACAAGGCGGAGATCCTCGGTGAGATCCACGACCGCTTCCTCGACGAGCTCGTCCGCCAGCTCGACGAGATCGCCGCGGGCGAGGAGAGCGCCGACCGCAAGCTCGCCCGGATCATCGCCGGCCAGGTCCGGCTCTTCGCCGACAACATCGCCGAGCTGGCGGTGTTCCTCGGCAACGAGTCGGAGCTGCCTCCCCGCGCGCGGCGATCAGCCCAGGCGAGGAAGCGGCTCTACCAGGAGAAGCTCGAGGCGATCTTCCGCGCGGGCGTCGCGGAAGGCCGGCTCAAGGACCTCGACCCGCACGTCGCGATGTTCACCGTGATCGGGATGACCAACTGGATGTACCGCTGGTACCGTCCGAGCGGCGAGGCGACGCCCGACCAGATCGCGGACGTGATCGCCGAGATCGCGCAAAGCGGCTACCTGGCGCGGTGAGCGCGGCGCCGCCGCCGATCACTCGCCGGCGCGACTGAAGCGCTCCTGGTCGGCGCCGAGGTTGATCGTCGAGGACATCCCGCCGTCGGCGACCAGGACGTGACCGGTCACGTAGCTGGAAGCGGGCGAGGCGAGGAACTCGACCACGGCGGCGAGCTCGTCCGGGTCGGCCCAGCGCTTGAGCACGGTCGCGTCGGAGATCATCCCGACGACGGTCTCGTCGTCGCGGATTTCGGCGTTGAAGTTCGTTGCCGTCGGGCCCGGCGCCACCGCGTTGACCCTGATCGCCGGCGCCAGCTCGGTGGCGAGCATCTTCGTCAGGCCGACCAGGCCCATCTTGGCCGAGCAGTACGCGGGGTAGCCCATGCCGACCAAGCCGCCCACCGAGGCCACGTTGACGATCGTCCCCTCGCCCCCGTCCAGGGACTTGACGAAGCGTCGGCAGGTGAGGAACGGCCCGGTCAGGTTGATCGCGATCGACCGCTCCCAGTCCTCGAGGCTGGTGGTCGCGAGGGTGCGACGGATCGAGAAGCCGGCGACGTTGGCGAGGATCTCGACCTTGCCGAGCTCGCCCTCGGCCAGGTCGAAGACCTGCTCCGTGGTCTGCGGATCGGCGATGTCGCCGCTGTGGGACCTGACCTCGCCGCCATCGATGCCCCGCAGCTCGCGCTCGGCCTCCAGCAGGGCATCTTGGTTGACGTCGGTGATGGCGACCTTCGCCCCGGCTTTGACGAACCTCTCGGCGACCTTCCGACCCATCCCCGAGGCCGCTCCCGTGACCACTGCTACCTGACCGTTCATGACGCTCCTTCTCTCTCGTTCGCAAAGCCGTTACGCCGTCCAGGCGGGCGCGTCGGTGGCTCGCCGCTGGGCGATCGCCCCGGCGGCGCCCAGCGCCTCGATCTCGGCGGTCTCGAATCCCCAGTCGCGCAGCGCCTCCTCGGTGTGCTCGCCGGGCAGCGCCGCCGGGCGGGCGACGTCGAGGCGCCCGTCCTCGTCCAGCAACGCCTCAGGATCGACGTTTCGAACTGAACCATGGATCGGGAGGAGCTCGCTCGGGGGCGTGGATCACTTACCGGGGGCGCATCGTTGTGATCGCCCCACACCCACCGCAGCTTAACCTAATCTTATGGTGATTAGAATCTAGCCAGGTTGCTCCGCCGAACGGACGGACCCAAGGAGACGAAGTGGATATTGGCGTCTACATACCCACCCACGGTCTGTGTCGCATCAACGAGGAGAAGAACAACTTCTACCTGCAGAGGATCGACCCCGCCGACGTGAAACCGGTCCAGTTCGCTCAGGAGGCCGAGCGACAGGGGTTCCATTCGGTGTGGTTCTCCGACCACGTGGTCATGGGCAAGGACCTGGGAACCGATTACCCGGCGAGCGGTTCCGGTGAAAGCTGCTACCTGCGCCAACCGGTCATGTTCGACGCGGTCGCCGTCATGGGCGCCCTCGCGGCGACCACGACGAAGATCAAGTTCGCGACCGCGGTCCACATCGTCCCCTACCGTCACCCGCTGATAAGCGCCCACCAGTTCGCCGCAATCGACTACATGTCCGAAGGCCGGCTGATGGTCGGCGTCGGCATCGGTTGGGAGTCCTTCGAGTTCGATGCGCTGAAAGCCGATCGACCCCACCGGGCCACGATCACCGAAGAGAGCCTGCAGATCTACAAGCAGGCGTGGACCAAGGACTTCATCGACTTCGACGGCGAGCATTTCCAGATCCACGACGTCTCGACCGACCCGAAGCCCTGGCAGGACCCGCATCCGCCGCTCCTCTACGGGACCCACACGGCGCCCGGCGCCAAGCGCGCGGTGCGCTTGGCCGACGGCATCTACATGGCCTCGCACCTGGACCCGTTCCCGACGATCGACGTGAGGCCCGCCCAGGAAGCGGCGCTCCGCGAAGCGGAGCGCAGCGGCCGTGACCTCTCCACCTTCTGGTGGGGGACGGTCGCCTCGAGCCACATCTGCGACCCCGACGGCCCCGACGCGAAGCGCGAGCGACGACCCATCCTGGCGGGCTCGAAGGACCAGATCCTCGAGGAAATGCAGGAGCTGGCAGACCTCGGCTTCGGGCACCTGACCATCCATTTCGACATCAGGTCGAACACCAACGAGGAGCTCTACGAGCAGCTGGCTCGCTACGGGGAGGAGATCATCCCCGAGGCCAACAAGATGGTCGCCGCTCCGGTCCAGTAGGCAGCCGAGGAGGAAGAACTTGTCACTCTTCAACGACCAGAAGCTGAAGCTCGGCGTCTTCTGCTTCAACTGCAGCGGCGGGATGACGATGTCGGAGGCCTCCTCGCTGAGGATCGAGTGGCCGGAGATGGTGAAGATCGCCAAGAGCGCCGATCGGATCGGCTTCGAGGCGATCGTCCCGGTCGCCCGCTGGCGCGGCTACGGGGGCTCGACGAACCACAACGGCGTCAACTACGAGCCGTTCGCCTGGGCCGCCGGGCTGGCCGCCGAGACCGAGCGGGCGACGATCTTCTCGACCTGCCACCTGCCGATCTGGCACCCGATCGCCGCGGCCAAGATGGCGACGACGATCGACCACATCTCGGCCGGGCGCTTCGGCATGAACATGGTGATGGGTTGGTTTGCCGAGGAGATGAAGATGTTCGGCCACGAACAGCGCGAGCACGACCTCCGCTACGAGTACGGGACCGAGTGGGTGGAGATCGTGAAGCAGGTCTGGAGCGAGGAGGAGGGCTTCGATCACCACGGCCGCTTCTTCGACCTCACCGACGTCATCTCCCAGCCGCAGCCGCTATCGCGGCCGCGACCGGTTCTGATCAACGCCGGAAGCTCACCGGCGGGAATCGACTTCGCCACCCGTGAGGTCGACTTCAACCTCTGCAGCATGACCACGCTGGAGGCTGCCGCGGAGCTGGTCAAGGAAGTCCGCCGGAAGGCCTGGGACGAGTACCGGCGCAAGGTCGGGGTGCTCACCCATGTGACGATCCTCTGCCGCGACACCGAGCGGGAAGCCGACGAGGAATTCGACCGATTGATGGAGCTCGGCGACTGGGAGGGGGCCGACAACTGGATCGAGATCCTCGGGATCGAGAGCGAGTCCTTCGGCGAGATGATCCGCGAGTTCCGCTCCCGCTTCATCTCCGGAGCAAGCCACGTGATCAAAGGCAATCCCGAACAGGTGACAGCCGAGCTGGAGCAGATCTCCGCGACCGGAATCGACGGCGTCCTCTTCGGCTTCCTCGATTACGCCAGGGAAGTCGACGAATTCGGCGAGAAGGTGATGCCCCTTCTCGTCCAGGCAGGACTGCGCCACTGAGGGTGGTGGTGAACGGAGGACGTTGACGCTCCGGGGTGTTCCGGGAGGACGGGAAGGGACGGGGGCGTCGCCGGCCGGCGCCCGATGCCGAAGGGACCCGGCCTTCTCGGAGGCGACCCGGGCAGGCTGTGGCCGCCTCCGAGAAGGCCGGGTCATGGGGGGACGGCAGAGGGTCCTACGCTCCGCTGTTCCTTAAGCCGGGATGGTGGGCATAAGGAACAGCGGAAGTAGGTGCCCCGGGGTTGGTGACGGAGACGCCGGGAACCACGCGGGAGACGCGAGGAAGACGTCCGGGTCCCACCCTTCCTCCACGGTCACGGGACGGGGAGTCCCGGACTCCCCGTGAAGACTCACGTCTTCCCTGCGATCGTGGCGTCCCTGTGACGTCCCCGGCGTCCTCGTGACGGCAGGGCGCCTCGTATCCCGTCGCCCGACCGGTCAGGGACCTGTGTGTGGAGTTTCGGTCGCCGTGGGACCGAAACTCCACACAGACGCTCCTGAGCGATGCACCCGTCCCTGCGCCGGTCCCAACCGAAACCCTCCCGTCCCGGGCGTCTCGGAGGCGGCCACAGCCTGCCCGGGTCGCCTCCGAGACGCCCGGGAGGCCGGAACTCCGATCGGTCCGGCCCGAAGCACCTCCGGCCCGGACCCCGGGGCCCCAGGCGCCAGCTCGCCGGCCGCCCCACACCACGCCACACCGCCCGTGGAGCTACTCGCCTCGGGTCGCTAGGCCGGGAGCCTGATCACCTCCGGCTTCCACCACTCCTCCGCCAACACCCGACACCCCTCCTCCGTGACCACCACCGAGGTGCCCAGCGAGAGGCCGCGCCGTGGCAGCCAGGGAGCCGTCTCGTCGTCCCCGTAGCGGTCCTTGGTCACCACGTTGGGCTCGAAGGTGAGGGTCATGTTGGGCTCGAAGGTGATCGCCGGATAGGGGCGTTCGATTTCGCGACCGTCGGCGTAGTTGCTGACCCTGACGTTGCAGCTCGGCGGTTCGTCCATCAGGCCGGAGCCGTGGAAGAAGGGGAAGAACCAGGTGAAGCCGGCCTCGTCGAGCGGCGCCTGCATCAAGGCCTGCAGTTCCTTCGTGTCGATCCCCGGCCGCAGCGCCACCACCCCGGCTTCAAACGATTCGGCGGCGACCACGAACATCCGCTCCCACTCCTCGTCGGCCTCGCCCAGGACCCAGGCCTGGTTGAACTCGGCCTCGTAGCCGTTGACCCGGTTGGTCAGCTCGGTGGCGATCACGTCGCCGACCTCGAGCGGCGTGCTGTACCCCGGCTCGAGCATCACCCCGGTGTCGAGGATCGGGGCGATGTCCTTGCCCTGGCCGTAGAAGGTGGTCGAGTGCGGTTCGGCCCCGGCCCGGGTCCGTGCAGCGGCGATCGTCGCCCGGATCTCGGCGTCGGTGACCCCCTCGCGGGCGACTTCGGTGACGGCACCGACGACATCCTTCGCGATCGCGGCGGCGATCTCGAACATCCGCACCTCCTCGTCGCTCTTGCGCATCCGCAGCGGCGCGAACCAGGCGGTCGAGTCCTCGAGCCGGACCGCGGGAAGCTCGGCCTCGAGCGTCGCCATCGTCGAGTAGGGGAAGCCGCCGTACTCGCCGAAGACGCCGGCCATCGAGAGGACGCCGACCTTGCCCCCGGTGACCCCACGTTCGGTCAGCCCGGCGACCAGGCTCTCGCCGAAGCCCGGAAAGCCCGAGCGGCAGTCGGGCACCCAGCAGTCTTCGCGCCGCGTCACCTTCGGCCGCGGGATGAAGCTGTAGAGGGTCGGCTCGCCTTCGCGCGGGAAGACGAGGTAGCCCTCGATGTCGAGGTTGGTCACCCAGCGCAGGGTCGCCTGCGCCTCCCAGAGGACCGAGTGGAAGCCGCTGACCAGCAGGCACTCGAGGTCGTTTGCCTCCATTTCCCGGCGCAGAAGGCCCCAGCGCCGGTCGCGCTCGGCGGCCGACATCTCATGGTCGTACACGCGCTGCCACTTCTTCGTCTTGCCCATCTCTACTTCCCTCCCTCGGTCAGCGCCATCCGTTCACCGTCAGGAGACGTGGGACTTGACGTGGCGGATCGAGCCGCCCCCGTCCGCCGTCAGCGTCACCCCGGTCACGTAGGAGGCGCGCTCGCTGCAGAGCCAGTAGATCGCCTCGGCGATCTCGGCCGGCTTCGAGGTCCGTTTGAGCGGGCTGTGCTCGTTCAGCACGCTCTGGTCTTTGGGGTCCCGGTCGCTCCAGACTTCGAGGAACATCTTGGTGCCGCTCATGTTGCCCGGGACCACGGTGTTGACCCGGATCCCGTATGGGCCGTTCTCCAGGGCGGCGGTTTCGGTGAGCGAGAAGACCGCCTTCTTCGCCGCGTTGTAGGCGACCATCGCCTCGAGCGCGAGAAGCGCGGCGCCGGAGGAGAGGTTGACGATGGCGCCGCCCTCCCCCTGCTTGCGGAGGAAGGCGAGCTCGCTGCGCAGGCAGTAGAAGACCCCGTTCAGATCGATGTCGATGACCCGTTTCCACTCGTCGATCGCCAGCTCGTGGACGAAGGTCGAGTCGGGTTCGTCGTAGGAGACCGCCTGCGGGACCGCAGCGTTGTTGACCGCCGCATCGAGCCGCCCGAACTCCTTGCCGGCCAGCTGCACCATCGCCTCGACCTGCTCGGGATCGGTCACGTCGGTGACGACGTGGACGGCCTCGCCGCCGTCGGCGTTGATCCGCTCGGCGGTCTCGGCCACGAGGCCGGCGTCGATGTCCGCCGCCACTACCCGGTAGCCGCGTTCGTGGAAGACGTCGCAGGTCGCTCGACCGAGACCGAACGCCGCTCCCGTGACCAGAACCACGGGTTTCGCGCCTGAACTACGAGACTCCATCTCTCCTCCTCCATGGCTCCTCGGAACTTGGCCAAACTATAGGACCGTCAGAGAAATATCAAATCAAAATTAGATTCTCTCTTCGTGGCGCGGCGCCGTGGAGGGGTGGCTTTAGAATGCCCACCGCGCCGGCGTAGCTCAGTTGGTAGAGCACTTCATTCGTAATGAAGGGGTCATCGGTTCAAGTCCGATCGTCGGCTCTCGGCGTAGCCTTGCCGCATCGTCGTCGAGGAGATCATCCGCAGGGCGATCAAGGATCGCGCGCCGCTCTCGCTTCAGTACCAGACGACCGGGGCGGCGCCCCGCACGGTCCACCCGCAGGTCCTCTTCCGGGCCGCCAACGGCACGCTCTGCCTGGACTGCTACCAGGTCGGCGGGGCGACCTCCTCGGAGGAGGGGATCCCCGGCTGGCGACAGCTCGACTTGGACAGGATCACGGCGGCCGAGCTCCTGGACGGCAGCTTCGAGCGCGCTCCCGGCTTGAATCTGGGCGCCGAGAAGTACGCCGCGGGGATGATTGCGCACGTATGACGGGGCATGACACGCCGCTGGTGAGGTGCGGCACCGCCGCCGACGTGAGCGAGGTCCTGGCGCTCTGGCGACGGGCGGAGGCGTCGGCGTCACCGACGGAATCGGCGGCGGATCTGCTCGGGCTGCTGGCGCGCGACGGTGAGGCGCTGCTGGTCGCCGCGGCGGAGGGCGAGATCGTCGGCTCGCTGATCGCCGGCTGGGACGGTTGGCGCGGCACCTTCTACCGACTCGCGGTCGATCCGGCGCACCGGCGGCGCGGCCTCGCCACCGCCCTCGTCCAAGCGGGCGAAGAGCGCCTTCTCGCCCTCGGTGCCCGCCGTCTCAACGCGATCGTCGAATCCGAAGAGCCCGACGCGATGGCCTTCTGGGCCGCCGCGGGCTACCAGCTGCAGGCCGCCCGCAGCCGATTCGTCAGGAACGTTCCGTAGGGCCGACCGCCTCCGGCGGGCGGGCGCCGGGGTTAGACCTGACAGCGCTCGCACCACCAGGTGGTGCGGTTGGCGTCGCCCTGGCCGCGGTGACGGACGGGCCCGCGGCAGCGCGAGCAGGGGCCGCGGCGCTTGTAGACGTGGAAGCGGTGGCGGTCGCCGAGCCTCACCGCGTCGAGCATCTGGGCGCGGGCGGCCTCGAGGACGGCGCGGAGCTCGTCGTCGGCGACGCCGGCGAGCGGGCGCCAAGGGTCGACGCGGGCGGCGAAGCAGGCCTCGCTCTTGAAGATGTTGCCGATGCCGGCGGTGAGGCGCTGGTCGAGCAGGGCGTCGCCGAGGGTGCGCGATTGGTCGGTGGCGCGGAACTTGGCGACGGTCCCGTCGAGGTCCAGCTCCGGGGCGAGGATGTCGGGGCCGAGGCGGGCCAGCTGGGGGTCGATCGCGACGCGGCTCGCGGGCAGGACGCGCAGGGTCGGGCCGCCGAACTGGACCGCCTCCTGGCGCTCGCCGCCGAGCACCGCCCAGGCCGAGGAGCGCGGCCGCCGCCAGCGGGCACGGCGGTCATAGACGTGCCAGCCGCCGCTTATCCCCAGATGGCTGTGGAGGACGAGGCCGCCGAAGTCGAAGAGCAGGTGCTTGCCGTGCGTGTCGATCCCCTCCAAGGTCAGGCCGTCAAGGCGCTCGACCCCGGCGGCGCGGCCTCGCGGATGGGGCGCCGATACGGTGATCGCCTGGCCGACGAGGGCGCCGCTCAGCCGCTGCTTCGCGCGCAGGATGGTGTCGCCCTCGGCCACGCCCTCATGATTACCCGGCGGCGACCCGGAGTTCTCCGCCCGGCAGTAGGAGCCCCGCCGCGGGCGGCTCCGCGGGCGGCCAGAGGGTGGCTCCACAGCCTGCCCGGGTCGCCTCCGGGACGCCCGGGACGTCCGGGCTCCGATTCCTCAGGCCCGAACCCTCGCGCGGGCGACAGCTCGGTCCGCCCCGAACCCTCGCACCCGCCGCGGGCGACTCATCTAGGTTTGTCGGGTGATCGGCCGCCGTCGCAAGCCCGACCCACTCGCCCGCACAGCGGTGCTGGGGATCGCCGGCGGGCGGATCACGCTCGGCGTCGGGGCGGTGCTCGCCACGCGGCCGGCGCTGAAGGTGCTCGGCTTCGATGCCACGGACACCTCCGCTCGTGCCCTGACCCGGATCGCCGGCGGCCGCGACATCGCCATCGGCCTCCTCACCTTTGCCGCCCGCGACGACCGGGACGCCCTGCGCAAGGCGACCGCCACCGCGGCCGCCGTCGACCTCGGCGACGCGATCTGCTTCGCGATCGCCGGCCGCGACCCGGTCGCGGGCCGCGCCGCCGTCCAGGGAATCCTCTCCGGTGGCGCCGCCGCCCTCGTCGGCGCCTGGGCCACCCGCCGCCTCAGCTAACCCCCGTCCTTTTGTCGCCCTGTGGGCGACAAAAGGACGCAACCGGATGGTTGCGCTCAGGCCAGGTCGAGCTCCAGCTGGGGCCTCGTCCGCGCCTGCTCGATCGCCTCGGCGTAGGCGCCATGCAGGGTGCTGCGGGTCGGCACTCCCCGCACCCCGTAGGCCTCCTCCATCGCCCGCGCCAGGGTCGCCTTGAAGGCTCGCCCGTGCCAGGCGTGCGCCTCGCGCGCCCGCCCCACGTGCAGGTGCACGAGCTCGTGGAGCAGCGTCTCCAGCACGTCACCGGGCCGGATCCCGGGATAGGCGGTCACCTGCAGGCGATGCTCGGCGGGAACCGCGAAGCCGACCCGGTTGGGGTGCGTGCTCGCCCGCCGCACCTTCAGCTCCGGCCGCCGCTCCAGCGGACCACCGGCGAAGGCCGGCAGCCCGCGCAGGCGGTCGAGCTCCTGGTCGAGGCGGATCCCGGCGACCAGGAAGTACCCCGGCGGGCGGCGCGGCGTGGGCTTCGTCCCGGCCGTCGCCCGCCGCCGCCCGAAGCGCACCTCAGGCGGCGCTGGGCTCGCCGCCGCCCCCGTCGCCGTTGCCACCGCCGTCCCCGGCCCGGAAGCCGGTCGGGTTCGCTTTGAAGTCGTGCGACTCGATCACCCGGTCGATCAGCCCGTACTCGCGCGCCTCGTCCGGCTTGAAGAATTTGTCGCGTTCCATGTCGTGGGAGATCGTCTCGTCGGACTGCCCGGTGTGCTCGACGTAGATCTGGTTCAGGCGGTCACGCAACTCGAGCACCTCTTTGGCGTGGATCTCGATGTCGGAGGCCTGGCCTTCGAAGCCGCTTGAGGGCTGGTGGATCAGGATGCGGCTGTTCGGCAGCGCCATCCGCTTGTCCTTCGCCCCGCCGGTGAGGATCAGCGATCCGGCCGACATCGCGATCCCGTAACAGATCGTCTGCACGTCGGGCTTGATGAACTGCATCGTGTCGTAGATCGCCAGGCCCGCGTAGGCGGAGCCGCCGGGCGAGTTGATGTAGAGGCTGACGTCCTTGTCCGGGTCGTCGGCCTCGAGGTGCAGCAGCTGGGCGATGATCAGGTTGGCGAGGTCCTCGGTGACCGGTTCGCCGAGGAAGATGATGCGCTGCGAAAGCAGACGGCTGTAGATGTCGAAGGAGCGCTCGCCGCGAGCGGTCTGCTCGACGACCATCGGGACCAGTGGCATTTCAGTCTCTCTTTCTCGTTCCGCGAAGCTTGACGTGCTCGCGCAACCGTTGGGTTGCACATTCCCAGCCTAGCAGATGTGCAACCATACAGTTGCGCATTCGTACCCAGGACGAGAGGAGCAGCCCTATGACCCTACCCAGGACCGAGCGCGGACCGGCCGAGGCCGAGCAGGTGACCCGCAGCGTCGACCTCGACGCGGCGCCGGCCGTGGTCTGGGACGCGCTCACCGAGGCGGCGCTGCTGGGCGAGTGGCTCGCCGACGAGGTCGAGATCGAGGCGGCGCCGGGCGGCAAGATCGTCTGCCGCTACGCCGACGGCGAGGAGCGCCGCGGCGAGGTCGAGCTGGTCGAGGAGGCCGAACGGCTGGCCTGGAGCTGGTGGCGCGAGGACGGCCACGGGCCGAGCCGCGTCGAACTGGTGCTCGACGCGGTCGCCGAGGGCACGCGCCTGACCGTGATCGAGACCGCCCCGCCGCGCACCGCCGGCCCACTCCTCCTCGCCGGCTCGCTCGCCGCCGCCTGGACCGCCCCGCTGGCCCGCCTGCGCGCCGCCGTCCACCTCGTCCTCGCCTAGGACCGACCGTGCCGCAGCCCCACCAAGCCGCGGGTGAAGTGCCGGGCGGACCCCCACCGGGCGGGCCGAGGGCGGGCGGCTCGCCGCCTGGCGGACCGTCGACGGGTGGATCGAGGGAGGGCGAAGTCGCCGGCGGTCCGCCCTCGCGCGGACCGGGCGCGGGGGCTTCGCCGATCGGCGACGCCGAGGCCGGCGCGGTCTTCGCCGCGCTCGCCGACCCGACCCGCCGACACCTCGTGGCGGCGCTCGCGGCGGGGGGCGGCGCGACCGCTACCGGGCTCGCCGCCGAGCTGCCGATCAGCCGCCAGGCGGTCGCCAAGCACCTGGCGACGCTCGGCCGCGCCGGCCTCGTCTCGCGCAGCCGCCGCGGCCGCGAGTCCCGCTTCGAGCTCGATCCCCGCCCCCTCGCCGGCGCCGCCGCCTGGCTGACCACCGTCGGCGCCGAGTGGGACACCCGCCTCGCCGACCTCCAGCGCCTGCTCAAAGGCTGACTGAGGCGGCGTGGGCCAGCCTCGCAAGGACGCAGGGAAATGAGGTGAGGGGAGCGCACTCCAGTGCGTGACCCGAACCGAATGACCGAGGACGCCGCGAGGCGCCCCACGCCGCCTCAGTCGTCGTCGCCGCTGAACTTGTAGCCGACGCCGCGCACGGTCACCACCAGCTCCGGTTTCTGCGGGTCGCGCTCGACCTTCTGGCGCAGGTTCGAGATATGGACGTCGCAGGCGCGCTCGTCGCCGTCGAACTCGGTCTGCCAGAGCTCCTCCATGATCTGGGCGCGGGAGAAGACCTCCCCCGGCCGCCCGACCAGCAGCCGCAGCAGCTGGAACTCCGAGCGGGTCAGGTTGACCGGCACGCCGCGCACCGTCGCCACGTGCCGAACCAGGTCGATCGACACCGGCCCCGACTCGATCTTCACCTGCTGGGCCATCGGCGAACGGTCGAGCTCACGCCGGCGCAGCTGCGCCCGCACCCGCCCGAGCAGCTCGCGCACCGAGAACGGCTTGGTCACGTAGTCGTCGGCGCCGACCTCGAGCCCGACCACCTTGTCGACCTCCGCGTCCTTGGCGGTGAGGACGATGATCGGCACCGCGCTGCGCGCCCGCACGTCGCGGCAGATGTCGAGGCCGCTCGGCCCCGGCATCATGATGTCGAGGATCAACAGGTCGAAGGGGATGCCCTCGCCCAGCAGGTCGCTCGCCTCGTCGCCGTCGGCGGCGGGCGTCACGTCGAAGCCCTCCTGCGCGAGGGCGTAGCCGACCGAGTCGCGAACCGAGGGCTCGTCGTCGGCGATCAGGATCCTGCCGCTGCTCATCGCCCGGCCCTACCCGCGGATCGCTTACCCATGCTCATACATCGTTCAATCTTTCCAAACATCCAGGTTCGCTTTATACGCCCTGATTCTGAGAGCCGAGGTCAGGCCACCGGGGTCGGGCTCGGCTGTGCAAGCGGCAGCCGGATCCAAAAGGTGCTCCCCTCCCCCAACACCGATTCCGCCCCGATCGTCCCGCCCATCACGTCGACCATACGCCGGGCGATCGCCAGCCCCAGCCCGAACCCCTCTTGCTTGCGCGACTCGCTGCGCCGGTAGAAGCGCTCGAAGACGCGCTCGATCTCCGGCCCGGGGATGCCGGTGCCGGTGTCGATCACCTCCAGCACGACCTCGCCGATCCCCTCGTGGCGGCCGCGCAGCGTCACTGTCCCCGGCGGCGGCGTGTTCTTGAAGGCGTTGGTGAGAAGGCCGATCATCACCTGCCGCAGCAGGGTCGGGTCGCCGGTCGCGGCGAGGTCCTGCTCGACGTCGACGACCAGGTCGATCCGCGGCGGCGGGTCGACGGCGGCGACCACGTCGCGCACCGCGATCGCCACGTCGACGACCTCGTTCTCGGCGGCGCCGCGGCTCTCCACCCGCGCCAGCGTCAGCAGCGCCTGGGTCAGCGCTTTCATCCGCTCGGCGTCGTCGGCGAGCCGGTTGAGGAAGTGATCGCGGTCGAGCGGGTTGTTCTTGGCACCGCCCTGCAGCACCTCGATCGCCCCCGACATCCCGGCCAGCGGGTTGCGCAGCTCGTGCGCCGCGTTGGAGATGAAGTCGGCTTCGGCGAGCTCGCGGCGAAGCTCGTCGGTGCGGTCGCGGAGCACCGCGAGGACGGCGCGCTCGTCGGGCAGCGCGCGGGCGGTCATCGCGTAGGCGCGGTCGCCGATCCGCAGCGCCGGGTGGGCGGCGAAGCCGACCTCGGCGGCGCGCCGCAGCTGTGGCTCGATCACGTCCGGCGGCTCCCCCGCCGCCCCCAGGAGCCGCCCGGCGGCGCTGTTGGAGAAGCGGACCGGGCCTTCGTAGTCGGTCACGATCACCGCGTCGGTGAGCCCGTCGAAGATCGCCGCCAGCTTGTTGCGGTCGGCGGTCAGGACGCCGAAGCTGACCTGCAGGGAGGCCCGCATCGCGTCGAGCGAGCGCGCCAGGTCGCCGATCTCGTCGAGCCCGGCGACGTTCAGCGGCGCGTCGAAGGAACCTTTCGCCATCTCCCCCGCCGCCCGTGCCAGCCCGACCACGCGGTGGGAGATCGCGACCGCGATCAGGAACCCGGCCAGCACCCCGATCAGCACCGCGGCGAGCAGCGCCTGGTGGTTGTCGCCGAAGAAGTAGACGGTCGCGGCGGTGATCAGGCTGACCGCGGCGAAGGCGCCGGTCAGCCAGAGCCGCATGCCGATCCGAGGAGCGTCCGGCTGCCAGCGCGTGATCTGAGGAGCCTCGCCGCCTGCCATGAAGGGTTACTAACACAAACTTGTCAGGGCGGGCGCCGGACGCAGCCGGAATGGCGCCCCATGGAACAATCACGGCCCTTGCGGACTCTCGTCTTCATCCCCGCCTGGAACGAGGAGGCCTCGATCGAGGGCGTGATCGCCGACGTGCGCACCCACCTGCCCGAGGCCGACATCCTCGTCGTCGACGACGGCTCGAGCGACTCGACCGCCGAGCGGGCGCGCGCCGCCGGCGTCCTGGTCGCCTCGCTGCCGTTCAACCAGGGGCTCGGCTCGGCGCTGCAGACCGGCTACCTCTGGGCGCTGCGCGAGGGCTACGACTTCTGCGCCCACCTCGACTCCGACGGCCAGCACCCGGCCGCCGAGGTGGCGCGGGTGCTCGCCGAGGTGCAGGCCGACCGCGCCGACCTGGCGCTCGGCTCCCGCTACGCGCACCAGGCCGAGCCGCTGCCGGGGGCCGAGCTCCAAGGCGAGGACTACCAGGCGACCTGGACCCGCCAGATCGGCATCAACGTCTTCCGCCTGCTGCTCACCCTGGCGACCCGCCAGCGCTTCACCGACACGACCAGCAGCATGCGCGCCGCCAACCGCCGCGTGATGAGGCTCTTCAGCGAGAGCTACTCGCCCGACTTCGCCGAGATCGAGTCGCTGCAGCTGGCGGTGCGCGAAGGCCTGCGGGTCGAGGAGGTGCCGGTGCGGATGCTCGAGCGGACCGGCGGCGCCTCCTTCCTCACCCCGCTGCGCTCGACCTTCTTCATCTTCAAGGGCCTGGTCGTGATCCTGGTCGGCATGTTCAAGCCGCGCCACGCGAAGGCCGAGCAGTAGGGCCGGGGACGGGACGATGAGCGCCGCCACCCTCTTCGCCGCCCAGGCCGACCGCGTCAGCCTCACCGCGCAGACGCGGATCATCGCCGCCGCGCTGGCGATCCTCTTCATGCTGCTGATCCTCGACCTGATCCGCCGCGACCGCCTGCAGGAGCGCTACAGCGTGATCTGGTTCATCGCCGGACTGGCGATGCTGGCCGGGGCGGCGTTCCCGGGCCTGCTCAAGTTCGTCGCTGACCTGATGGGCGTCCGCGACACCAACGTCGCCCTCTTCTCGATCGTCCTCCTGCTGCTGCTCGGACTGGCGCTCAACTTCAGCGTGATCATGTCGCGGCAGGCCGCCCAGATCACCCGCCTGGCCCAGGAGCGGGCGATCGAGCGAGCGAAGGAGCAGGCGGCGCGCGAAGAGCTGGAGCGGCGGCTGGACGGCGAGGGCTCACCGAAGCGCGAGGCTTGAGCGCAGCGGGGGGGACGGGCAAGGGACCCGGCGGGAGGAGTGCCGGGGGGGCGTACGTCACGATTCCTCCCGGATCACGGACGCCCAGGAGGCTCCGTGGTTCGAAATCCCCGCCATAGGTGGATAAGGAACCACGCAGCTTCCTGGCCGTCCGAAGACGTGGCATCTCCGTGACGGACGCCCCGTCCCCCACGTCGACGGATCCCGCAGACGTGCCGTCCCTGTGACAGGTCCTCTCGCAGACTCCCCGTCCCGGGCGTCCCGGAGGCGGCCACAGCCTGCCCGGGTCGCCTCCGGGACGTACGAGCTCCGATCGGTCAGGTCCCGTCCCTCGCGCGGGCGCCAGCTCGGTCCACCCACGCCATGACAGCGACTACCTAAGCCGTGCGCGCGAGCCGGTAGAACAACGCTTCGAGCGCCAGCTCCTCGGCCACGTTCAGGTCGAGGCCGCGGCGGGTGTCCTGGACCGCGGCGGCACCGGCCCGCGCCCAGGCCGGATCGAGCTTGGCCGCCTGGGTGCGCAGGACGTCGAGGCGGTCGCGGGCAAAGACGACCTCTTCGGCGCCGGCGGCGAGCGCCGCCAGGTCGCGCAGCCAGAGGGCGGACAGTTCGAGGCCGAGGTCGAGGATCTCGGTGCGGCGGCGCCGGCCCGCTCTTTTGGCGCCGTCGGCGATGTCTTTGGCGGTCCGTTTGATGCCCGCCTGCGACTCCTCCTCGAGCGCTTCGCGGGCCGCCCCTTCCGCGTCCTCCCCGGCCGCCGTGGCGCGCGCGAGGAGGCGGGTCCAGGGAGCGCCCACGAGCTCGTCGGCGAGCACTGCGGCGAGCGTCGCCTCGACCTCGGCGCGCAACTCGCGGCCGGTCGGCGAAAGCAGCAGGCGGGCCCGCTCGAGGTCGCCCGCGGCGAGGCGCGCGGCGGCGGCGATCTCCTCCGGCGCGGCGCCCGCGCCCTCCGGCGTCGCCGCCAATTGGGCTTCCAGGACGTCGGCCGGGAGCGGCGCGAAGTCGACCGGCTGGCAGCGCGAGGCGATCGTCTCCAGCAGACCGTCGGGCTCGGAGCTGAGCAGGATCAGGTGGGCGAAGGGCGGGGGTTCCTCGAGCGTCTTCAGGAGTGCGTTCTGGCTCTCGTCGCGCATCGCCTCGGCGGCCTCGAGGACGAAGACCCGGTGCTCGCCTTCGAAGGGCCGGTAGGCGGCGGCGCGGATCACCCGCTCGCGTACCTCGTCGACCATGTGCTGGGCGCCGCGCGGGGCGAGCCAGACGAGATCGGGGTGCGGCGAGGGGTCGAGCAGGGCGCGGCGGCGAGCGTCATCGGGGTCGGCGGCGCCGGCGGCGACGATCTCCGCCGCGAAGGCGCGCGCGGCGGCCCGCTTGCCCGCACCCCGCGGGCCGCGGAAGAGGTAGGCGTGGGACGGCCCCGCCTCCAGCGCGGCGGAGAGCGCGACCCGCGCTCTGCCCTGGTGCTCGGTCGCCTCCTCCAGCCCATTGCGAGGAATCGCTTGGTCAATCTCCATGCTTGAGCTAAGGTACAAGGTGATCCGCGGGGCCGAGAGCCTCTCGGAGGGTCGTTAGCTACGACCAGCAAGCGAGGTATAGCAGCGAAAAATGGTGGCGCTTCTTTGAACGGGTCCTCGAAAGCTCTTCTTTCGATGGCGGACCATCTAACCGTTGCCGAATCCTCGATTGAAAACTGAGACCCGAGTCATTAATGCCCTTCGTTTCGAGGGGCATTTTTTGTATCAGCTCGACCACACTTTCCGGACCTGCCCTTCACGGCTCGAGGTCGGACCGCGCACACCCTCGTCGGGGTAGACGTTGAGGTAACCGCCCCGCTTTATCTCCCAGATCGCCGACGCGGTCAACAGGTGGAAGGGGCGGGCGGACGAGACGTCCCAGTGCGCCCCGGGAGGCAGCTCGCAACCAGCCACGTGCAGCGCCTCGCGACCGTGGAATGCCCCGCGTGCCCACACCCGCCCCGATCGATCCTCGCGCCGGGAGGATGGGCCGAAATCAGCCCTGAATCGGGCGGCCCCCGCACCGTCATCCAGGCCCCCCGGCATGCCTCCCGCGTCGAAGACGTGGAACGGCAGGACTCGCGGATCGCCGAAGCCGTCAGGGACGCTGGAACCACCCCAGCCTCCGAACTCCTCGAAGGCCGCCGCGATGTCCTCATCCTTGCGCACCTGCTTGAAGGCCGCCTTGTAGGTGACGAAGTCGGCCAGTTCGCGGGTCGCCCGCCGATCCGGCGGGTCGCGCCGCGGGTCGAGGCGGACCAGCGCCGAGCCCACGGCGAGCACCAGAGTCGGCCCGCGATGGAGCCGGGAGTAGAGGTCGGCCGCGTCGGCGGCCCGCAGGACCTCCATCTGCCGACCGCTTCCGCCGATCAACCTGAGGGTCTCGGTCTCGAAGGTCTTCCTGATCATGTTCTGCTCCGTCGCCCGCGCCCGCGCCGCGGACAGGAACCGCCGCTGGTCCGGCGACATCCGCCGCGGACGGACGAAGAGACAGCTTTCCCGCCCCGGACGCGGCGGCATCAATCGTCGCGTAGGAGGGCCGACGCCGGGATCGTGACCTGGGCGATCTCGGCGTCGCTCATGCGACCGATCGCCGCGATCAGCCGCTCGCGGAGGAGATCAGAGCCGGCGGCAGCCACCGGCGCCTCCTGGTGGGCGACGATCAGGTCTGCTGGAAGGCTGAGGTGCTCGCCCTCGAACCAGGAGATCAGGCGCTGGTGGACCCGTCGCTTCAGCGCCACCACCCAGGCGATCCGCAAGGGGGTCGGCAGGACCGCCAGAGGTTCGCCACGCTCCAGCCACCCATAGAGGAGCGTCGCCACCCCTGAGTCGGCGTGACTCTGCTCGTTGACGAACTTGCTCCGCCACTCTTTGAATTCGTCCTGGGACAGGGTGGGCAGCAGCGGGCCCGCCGCCGCCTCATCCACCTCCTCGCCGGACGGGATCCGCACCGCTTCGGACCCGTTCCACCGGTAGGTCGCGCCGCTCGTGTAGTCGAGGATCGCGGTCCATAGGTCGTCCCGGATCCGCCGGTCGGGGCCGAGGTCGCGCGCCACCCCCGGCTCGTCTGCACAGGAACGGGCGTCCGAGAGCTCGGCGTCGATCAGGCGCACCGCCGGCAACCCCGGCCCGGGCAGCATTTCGACCACGTCGTCGAACAGGTCGACGAAGGCGCGAAAGCTCCCGACTCCCCAACGCGCTTCCTCGAAGCGCCTACTGGTCAGGTCGAGCAGGCGGTTCTTGAGGACCGCGGTGGTCATCGTCTGCCAGTCCTCGCGACCCGAAGCCTCGGCCCGCCGGAAGGCCTGCCGGATCAGGTCGGCGCCCTCGGCGTGAAGAGCGTCGCTGATCATCGGGGCGGATCGTACCGAGAAGAAACCGCGGCGAGGACGCGGGCGTGGACCTCCTCGACGGTCCCGGTCGCGTCGATCACGACCACGCGGTCGGCGGCGATCATCGCAATCTCCTCGTAGGCCTGGGCCACTTCCCGCTGCAGCTCGACGCCTTCGGCCTCGAAGCGGTCTTCGCTCTGCGCCCGTCCCAGACCGACCTCCGGGTCGACCTTCAAGAGCAGCGTCAGGTCCGGCCAGAGGCCGTCGGTGGCGGTGTCGCAGAGGTTGATCACCTCGCCGACGCCGAGCCCGCGCGCGGCGCCCTGGTAGGCGACGCTTGAATCGGAGAAGCGGTCGGAGACGACGTCATGGCCGGCCTCCAGCGCCGGGCGGATCACCCGCTCGGTGAGGTCGGCGCGGGCCGCGAGGAAAAGCAGCAGCTCGGCCAGCGGCACGAGCTCCACCACCGGGTCGGCGAGCAGGGTGCGGATCCGCTCGGCGGCGTCGGTGCCGCCCGGCTCGCGGATCGCGACCGTCCCCTCGCCCAGCGCCTCGACCAGCAAGCGCGCCTGGGTGCTCTTGCCGGAGCCGTCCACTCCCTCGAGGGAGATGAACACGGCTCAGCCTTCCGTTGCCGAGACCAGCCAGGCGCTAGTGCCTGGCTCGGTGACGGACGTCCAGTTCTGGCGCCGTAATCGGCGTGACCGGCAAGGACGCAGACCCGAAGGCGTGGCAGAGCCACGTCGAGCGGTCGAGGACGCCGCCGGGTGCGCCGAGGGCAAGCCAGAACGGGCGGACGGCACCGGGCCAGGCACTACTAGCCTTTGGCGCCCGCTTTGGCGCGTTTGACCCCGCGCGTCGCGGTGTCGGCTTTCGAGACTTTGGCTTTCGCTTTTTTGCGTTTGGCGGCTTTTTTGGGTGGCGCGTCCTCGTCGCCTTGCGGCTGCGGCTTCGCGTCCATCTCTTCTTTGGCTTTTTTCGCCGCTTCGCGCTCCGCCCGCCGTTTCTTCATCTCCTGCATCGACTCGCAGTCGTCGTTCAGGCAGAGG
>JAFDWF010000088.1 GCA_018268575.1 Actinomycetota bacterium | reverse complement strand
CTCACGTCTCCCGCGCACTTCCCGGCGTCTTCGTGACGGGCACGGTCCCCGACGAGGTGAGTTCGCAGTAATGGCCACTATGCGTAGGTAAGTGCGAACGCACCCCCGTGCCCGCCTGGACCCTCGGCCGTTCCTCCCGAAACTCGGCCTTTTCGGAGGCGGCCACAGCCTGCCAGGGTCGCCTCCGAAAAGGCCGGGTCCCTCTGACCTCCGGGCGCCAGCCGGCGACGCCCCGTCCCTCCGCCGTCCCCCGGAGCACCATCGTGGAACTACTCGGCTGATGCGCGGGGCCGTGGTCGAGGGATCGGCGGCACCGGCCGGTGACTGGCGCAGAACCGACTCGGCGCCCGGGGCTCCCGGGCACCTCCGGGGCCTCAGTCCATCACGACCCCGCCGTTTACCGCCAGGGCCTCGCCGGTGATGAAGGACGCGGCCGGGCTCAGCAGGAAGCCGACGGCTTCGGCAACCTCCTCGGGGCGCTCGAGCCGGCCGAGGGGGGTGTCGGCGATCCAGCCTTGGCGGACCTCCTCGATCGTGGTGCCGCGCAGCTCGGCCTCCCAGCGCAGCTCGCGTTCGTGCATCGCGGTGACGACGAAGCCCGGGCAGACGCTGTTGACCCTGATCCCGTGGGGCGCCAGCTCGAAGGCCATCGCCTGGGTCAGTCCGATCACGGCGAACTTGGAGGCGATGTAGTCGGAGAGGTAGGGCAGGCGGCCGCTCTTGCCGGCGATCGAGGCGACGTTGACGATCGAGGCCGGGGCCTCGAGACCGCGCATCGCGCGGGCCGCCGCCTGGCCGCAGCGGAAGACGCCCTTGACGTTTACGTCGAGGGTCCGGTCGAGGTCCTCCTCGGTGACGTCGAGGAAGCCGGCCATGTGGGAGACGCCGGCGTTCGAGACCCAGGCGTCGAGCCGGCCGTGCTCTCGTAGGACCCGCTCCGCCACCTCGGCCGGCTGGTCGACCGAGGTGACGTCGAGCTCGGCGGCGCTCGCCGCGGGGAGCTCGGCGGCGAGGCGGGCCGCGGCGTCGACGTCGCGGCCGGTGACGACCACGTGGTAGCCGCGCCCGGCGAGGTGGCGGGCGATCGCGGCGCCGATCCCCGCCGTCGCGCCGGTGACCACGGCGGTCGGGTCGCTCACGAGGCCGCCGCGCTCCTGGCGTCGTCGGCGATACTGGCCGCCACCAGGCGATCCCGATAGGTCACCACGTGCTCGGTGATCAGCTTCGACGCCAGCTTGGTGTCCTTGGCGAGCAGCGCGTCGCGGATCTCGGCGTGCTCGCGCAGCGCGTCCTTCGGTCGTTTCGAGGACTCCTGGGCGATTGACTCGAGGATCGAGAGGGCGTAGCGCATCTCCGCGGCGATCGAGTTGAAGAAGACGTCGATCCGCGGGCTTCCCAGCAGGCCGACCACGGCGCGGTGGAAGTCGAGGTCGCGGCTGACGATGTCCCCGGCGCGACCGACGGCGGTCGCGATGCGGAGTTCGTCGTAGGCGTGCTCGAGCTCGGTCCGCGCGGCGGCAGAGGCCTGGGCGACGCGCCGCGCCGCCATCAGCTCCAGCTCCAGCCGGATCATGTAGAGGTCTTCGACGTCCTGGCGGGTGAGCTCCGCGACCCGGGCGCCGCGATGGCGCTCGTGGCGGACCAGCCCCTCGGCGCCGAGCACGGCGAGTGCGTCCTGGATGGTCCGTCGCGAGACGTCGAATTCCGCCGCCAGGCCCACCTCGCGCAGCGGCGCGCCCGGAGCGAGCTTGCCCTCCATGATCTGCTCGCGCAGCGCGTCGGCGACCTCCTCGCCGGTGGTCGAGCGGGTCAGGGTCGGTCGGACGGGGGTTTGACGGGAGGCGGCCGTGATTCTTCCTTCGAGTGCGTGCCTGAGGGCCCCCCTAGTGTACCGGCTCGGACTGATATTGTCCGATTGGTCGGCAATCTGAGGAGGGCTTAGTTGACGGAGTTCGAGAGCATGGCGCCGCCCTCGGGTGCCTATGGGCTCGATGAGATGCGCAGTGAGTACGGCCTCGCGGTCAATGGGTCAACGCGCCTGCCGAGCGAGGCCGACGAGGTCGTGCAGGTGATCGACGACGCCGGCAGGCGCTTCGTCGTCAAGGTCTCCGCCCCCGGCGCGCTGGCCGGGATCCGCTGGCAGCACGAGCTGCTCGACCTGGTGGCCGCCAACTCCGCCGTCGCCGCGCCGCGGGCCGTGCGCACGCTCGACGGTCGGGACATCCTGGAGCGCGAGGACGGCTCGATCATGCGCGTCTACGAGTGGCTGGATGGGACGATCCTCGCCGACCTCGACGCGCCCTCGCCTTCGCTGCTGCGGGAATGGGGCGCCGTCGCCGCCGAGCTGGTCGCCACCTTCGAGCATCTCGACCCGCCCGCCGGGGTCGCCTTGCCCCACCACTGGGACGTCGCCCGCTCGGCGGAGAGCGTCGCCGCCGGGATCGAGTCGGTCGGCGACCCGCACGACCGGCGGCTGATCGAGGCGATCATGGGCTGGTTCGAGGCCTGGGCCGGGGACGGCCTGGCGCGCCTGCCGCGCGGCGTCGTCCACCAGGACCTGAACGACTTCAACCTCCTCGCCGCCCCCGACGCCGAGGGCCGGATGCGCCTCAGCGGGGTGCTCGACTTCTCCGACGCGTTGAAGACGGCGGAGATCGCCGAGCTGGTCGTCGCCGTCGCCTACGCGATGCCCCGGCACGGCGACCCGTTGCAGGCGGCGATGCGGGTGGTCGCCGGATACGACGAGCGGCGGCCGCTCTCCGACGAGGACCTGGCGGCGGTCTACCCGCTCGCGGCCGCGCGCCTCTGCGTGAACGCGGTGACCTGGACCCATCGGGGGGCGAGCGACCCGACCACCTACGGCGAGGCGCGGATGCGCCGCACCTGGCCCGCGCTCGAGCTCCTCTCCCGCACGCCCCCGCGGCTGGCCGAGGCGGCGCTGCGCCACGCCGTCGGGCGCCGGCCACGGCGTTGGTCGCCCCGTCCGGCGCCGGCGGGCGGGGTGACCAACGCCACCCGTCCGGCGCCGCCGTGCGCCCCGGTCCTCGCCGCCGCGCCCGCCGACGTCGACCTCTCCCCGGGCGGGCCGGCGCTCGACGCGGTGCCGATCGGGGACGATCCCGCCGCCGCGATCCGGGCCGCGGTCCCGGCGGGCGCGATCGCCGCCGGCCGACACCTGACGGCGCGCTTCGACCATCTCGTCCCGCGCGGCACCCGCGGTGGCGAGGACGCCACCCTGCGCCTCGGGGTGGACCTGCACGCGGAGCCTGGCGCCACCGTGTCGGCGCCCGCGGAGGCGAGCGTCGAGGGCGTCGGCGACGGCATGCTGACGCTCCGCCACGACGGTGGCTGGTGGTCGCGGCTCGACGGCGTCGTCGCCGCGGTCGCGCCGGGGACCCGTGTCGCGGCCGGCGAGGCGGTCGGCACCGTCGCCGCTCCCGGGCCGCTCACGGTGAGCGTCTTCGACGATCTCGACCTCGCCGCGGCGGCGCCCGCCTTCGTCCCCGCGGCGCTGGTCGGGGTCTGGCAGGAGGTCAGCCCCGATCCCTCCGCGCTGCTCGGCGTCGAGCGCCCGGAGGAGAGCGGCTGGGACCTCGAGCGCGTCGTCGCCTCCCGCCGGCGCCATTTTGCCCGTTCGCAGCGGGCCTACTACGCCGAGCCGATCAGCCTCGTCCGCGGGAGCGGGGTGATGCTGATCGACGACCTCGGCAGGACCTACGTCGACGCGATCAACAACGTCACCCACGTCGGTCACGCGAACCCCGCGGTGGTGGCGGCGACCGTGCGGCAGTCGCGACGCCTGAACACCAACAGCCGCTTCATCTACCCGAGCCTCGCCCGCTATGCGGAGCGCCTGGCGGCGATGCTGCCGGACCCGCTCGACGTCGTCTTCCTCGTCTGCACCGGCAGCGAGGCCAACGACCTGGCGCTGCGGATCAGCCGCCAGGTGAGCGGGCGCGAGGACGTGATCGTGATCGACGGCGCCTACCACGGCAACACCACCGCGGTCACCGCGATCAGCCCCAACCGCTACAAGGGCCCGGGTGGCGCGGGCGCGCCGCCGACCACCCACGAGGTGATCGCCCCGGATCGCTACCGCGGCCCCTACGGCTACGAGGTGGCCGAGGCGGGCCACCGCTACGCCGAGGACGTCGGCCGGGTCGCGCGCGAGCTCGGCGCCTCGGGCCGCCCCCCCGCCGCCTTCTTCGCCGAGTCGCTGATGGGGACGGCGGGCACGATCGTCCACCCCGACGGCTACCTCGCCGAGGCCTTCGCCCAGGCGCGGGCGGCGGGCGCGCTCTGCGTCTCCGACGAGGTCCAGGTCGGCTTCGGCCGCCTCGGCGAGTCCTTCTGGGGCTTCGCCGGGCAGGGCGTGGTGCCGGACATCGTGACGATGGGGAAGCCGATCGGCAACGGCCACCCGCTCGCCGCCGTGGCCACCACGCGCGAGATCGCCGACGCCTTCGACCAGGGCATGAAGTACTTCAACACCTTCGGCGGCAACCCGGTCTCCTGCGAGGTGGGGATCGCGGTGCTCGACGAGATCCGCGACCGCGACCTGCAGGCCAACGCGGCCACGGTCGGCGGGCATTTCAAGGAGCGGCTCCTGGAGCTGGCGGACCGGCACGCGGCGATCGGCGACGTCCGTGGCCGCGGCCTCTACCTGGGGATCGACATCGTCGGCGACCCGGCGACGCGCGAGCCCGATCCGCGGCTGGCCTCGCGGATCGCCGAGCAGATGAAGGACGAGGGCGTCATCGTCATTCCTACCGGCACCCACGACAACGTGCTGAAGCTGAAGCCGCCGATGGTGTTCGCCGCCGCCGACGCCGACCGCTTCGCGGCGACCCTCGACCGGGTGCTCAGCGACCGCTGGTAGGCGCGGCCTCCTCCTCCGCGGCGAGCAGCACGAGTCCGAGCGCGGCGGCGTGGCGCGGGCCGAAGCGGCCGCCGACGTCGGCGGTGGCGACGACGGTCGGGCTCTCGCCGAGGTGGCGGGAGAGCACCGCCGCGACCTCGGCGTCCTCCGCCACCCCGCCCGCCAGGAGCAGCGCCGGCGGCGGGGCCGACAGCTCGCGCAGGCAGCGGGCGATGTTCGCGGCGAGCAGCCGGCGCTTGAAGCCGAGGCGGATCGTCCGCCACTCCTCGGCCCCGAGCCGATCGCTGAACGGCCGCAGCCGGCCGCCGTCCTCGACGCAGAGTCGCCCGATCGCCTCCGGCCCCGCCGGGGACGCGAGGAAGCGCTTCTCGCCGGTCTCGGTGCGGGCCAGGTGCGGGGTCTCGACCTGCAGGCAGGGCCCGCGCTTGACCGCCTCGGCGACGATCTCGGGGAGGCCGAGCAGAGTCGCCAGGGCCACCGTCAGCAGCTGCCCGGCGCCCGCGGCGGTCAGCTGGCGCTCGCCGTCGATCAGGTCGATCGTGCCGCCGCCGAGGTCGCAGACGCAGGAGCCGGGCGGTGCCGCGGCGGTGGTCAGCGCCCCGCGCCGCGCCGCCTCGGTCTCGCTGCCGAGCACGAGCGCCGGGCGGGCGAAGGCGCGCTCGGCACTGAGGCGGAGGTCCTCGCCCGGGACCTCGGCGGCGAGGACCGCGAGCGGCTGGCGATCGAGGTGGAGCCGGTCCTCGCGCAGCCAGGCGCCGGAGCGGAGGTCGTCGAGCGCGACCGCGAAGGCGTCCCGGATCGCCCCCAGGTCCCCGGCCCCCGGCGGCATCTCCACGCCGCTGACCGAGAACTCGGTTACCGAGCCCGGGGCGACGGAGCCGAGCAGCGCGATGTCGGCGGGCAGGGTCAGCGCCCGCCCGATGCCGTCGACGCGCGCCCGCAGCCTCACCTCCGGCCTCGCCTCGACGCCAGGGCGGCTGCCGTCGGTGCCGATGACGACGGCGCAGCGCGCCTCGGCGAGCCGGCGCGTGAGTTCCTCGACCGCGGGTAGGTCGCCCTCGACCAGCTCGAAGCGGGCGGCGAGCCAGAGCGGATCGGCGAGCCGGCGGACGGTCGCGCCGGGGGGCGCCACCTCGACCGCGACCGTCTCGCCGTCGCGGAGGGCGGCGCCGTCGATCTCGTCGACGATCGGCAGGGAGCTCGTCGTGCGGTTCCCGATCAGCCGCGCCTCGTCGGCTTCGACCAGCACCGCGGCGATCTCCGCCCCCGCCGCCACCAGCTCGTCGATCCGCCCGGCGGCGTCCTCGAAGTCCCAGTCGCGACCGACCAGCGCTACCGTCGCCGGCGCCCCCGGCTCGACCGCCCCCAGCCGCGCCAGCGCGCCGACGCCGAGGCCGGGGTCCGAGGGCGTCGTCGCGGTCGAGGCGAGGGAGGCGAGCGGGCCCTCGACGGCGACGCGGTGGTGGAGCGGCAGGTCGAAGCTCACCACCGGTTGCTGGCGGCAGAGCGCGATCCGCTCGGCCCGTACGCCGTCGGCCTCCTCGACCCGCTCGAGCAGCCGTGCGGCGCTGTCGAGCGCGGTCGCCGAGCCCTTCAGGCCGGTGGTCGCGGCGCGCCCCGCGGCGAGGATCTCGGGGTCACCGGCGCCGACCCGCGCGATCACGATCTCGGTAGTCGTGTTGCCGACGTCGACGCCCGCGACGACGGTCATCGGGTCAGGCCGCGGCGCCGGTAGGCGCCGATCGCCTCCTCGACCAGCGCCGCGCACTCGACCGCCCCGCGCCCCCGCAGCTCGTCGCGGATCTCGCTCAGCTCCGCCTCGGTGGCGCGCCCGGGTCGCAGCGCCGCGTAGATCCGCAGCAGGTCCTCGTCGGCGAGGGCGGTCAGCTCGGCGGCGCGCCGCAGGTTGGCGGCCAGGCGCGGGTCCTCGGCGGAAGCGGCGACGTCGGCCTGGTGGCGGAGCGTGTCGGCGTGGATCCGCACGTCGTCGGCGCCCAGCTCGCCGGCGACGGCGGCCGCGACCGTAACCTGCTCGAGTGGGCGGCCGGAGAAGGCGTGGCTCATCGCACGACCTCCAGGTCGACCGGCGGCGCCCCGGGCAGGCAGGCGGCCCGCTCGATCGCCACCAGGCCGACCGTCGCCGCGTGGTAGCGGGCGCCGATCGTCTCTTCGGTGTAGGGGTTGCGCAGCGGCTTCAGCGGCACGCCCTTGACGTGGCGGGCGGCGTTCTGGCCGACGGTCCGGTACATCTCGGCGGTGATCAACGGCGCGACCGAGAGCAGCTCCAGGTTCGCCAGGGGCGGCAGGTCACGGCGGTGGATCAGGGCCGTGCCCTTCGCCTGCAGGCCGACGCCGATGCCCGAGCCGGAGAGGCGCGCGGCGGTCAGGCCGATCATGCCGACGTCGATGGTGTGGCGGACCTTGAGCAAGCGCCCCAGGCATTCTTCCTCCTCGATCCCGGCGAGGACCTGTCGCAGCGCCTCCCAGACGCTGAGCCCGGAGAGCGTCCAGTTGATCTCGGCGCCGAAGGTCGGCGACACCCCGACCGCCACCTCGCGCGGCTCGCTCGAGGGCTCCGCCTCGCCGAGCTCGCGGAAGGCGACCCCGTCGAGCGGCCGGCCGAACTCGCCGAGAAGGTCGGCGCGGGTGCGAGCCTGGCGGATGCCGTCGATCTCGGCCCGGCGCCGGCCGGAGAGGCTGTAGCCGGTCCCGGGGCCGCGGTAGTCGTTGGGATCGGTGCGCGCGGAGAGCACGTTCATCTCCTCGTCGAGCACCGCCGCGGTCTGCAGGTAGTCGCCCCGCAGCCGTTGATGCACCATCGCCATCACCCGCTCGGCCTCGAGCTCGTGGCCGGTCTCGGCGAGGGCGGCGACGACCTCGACCACGGTCACCGGCCGCTCGACGATCCCTGCCGCCGCGTCGACGACGATCTGCGGGTCGAGCGCCTCGACGTCCTTGGAGCCGTGGGCGAGCACGACCTGCTCGATCCGCGCGTCGTCATAGCTGGCGAGGCCGAGGTGGTGGAGGACGTCGCGGACCGCGGTGGCGGCGCGTCGGCGGACCGCGATCAGCTCCTCCTCCTCGACCGTCCGCAGGCCTCCGTCGACCCCCCAGTCGCGTTGCAGCACGAGGTAGTCGTCGAGGTCGTCGCCGTTGAAGTTGGACGGCCCGAACATGTTGTCGTAGGCGGTCACCGAGCCGAAGCCGGAGAAGAGGAAGTCGGAGCCGGCGAGGAAGATCGGCATGATGTGCGCGGTCCGGCGGATGTCGGACTGGGACATCAAGGTGTCGTTGCCGCTGCAGGACTCGAGTCCGCACATCATCACCATCAGGTTCTCGGCCACCGCCTCGGCCATCCCCAGCGGCAGCGAGCCCGCGATGTTGATCCCCTCGATCGCCCCGTTCTGCACGCCCTGGGCGCCGATCGCCCAGGCGAGCTTCACGCAGCGGGCCTCGAGGTAGAGCATCGAGCAGCCTTCCGCGGCGCCCATCAGCACCTCGGCGCCGGCCCCGCTGGTGACCCGCAGCTTGAGGCCGCGCGAGGCGTAGGCCGAGGCGAGGAAGGCCTTCGAGAACGGCGTGTCGTCGCCGTCGACGAAGACCTGCTCGGTTCCATATAAGGAGACCGTCTCGGCGTAGGTGGTCAGCCCGCGAAGCCCCAGCAGGAGCTCCTGCGACTCCTCGATCGAGCACTGGGTCAGCGCGCCGGCGGCCGCGGCCTGCGAGCCGATCAGCATCGCCAGCGCGTTGCAGGGGGCGTCGCCGAGCACGGGCACGGTCGTCTCCAGCTCACGGAAGCCGAAGGCGACCGCGGTCGCGGCGTCGGCGGCGATCAGCAGCGGATCGTCCTGGCGGTTGGTGACGTGGGCCTGGTTGGAGGGCGTGCGGCGGGCCCGCATCTTGGTCAGGGCGAGGACCATCTCGGCGGGGCGCAGGAGGGCGACGACGCGGGCGAGCGCCGCCGGCGTCAGGCCGCGCCCGATCCGCACCAGCTCCTCGCGCGGGACGTTGATGTCGACCATCATGCGGGCGATCTGCAGCGGCTCGAGCGCCATCGCCTCCGCGGCGGCGGCGAGGTCGATCCCGTGGCGGGCGACGAACTCGTCGATCACGTCGAAGTCGGCGGCGGGGCGGCCGTCGAGCTCGACCACGGCGCCGTCCTCGATCCGCAGCGAGGGCTCCGGGTCGGCGGGCGAGGAGATCGTCACCAGCCCCGCTTCGTGCTCCTCGTGCAGGAAGCCGTCCTGGTTGACGGCGGCGGCATCGAGGGCCGCGAAGCGGCCGGACGCGTGGCCCTGCGATCTCTCCGTTCCCATCTGCTCAGGATAGTAAATTGATCGGTTGGTCTACAATCTTGCTAGTCTGCGCGAGCGGCTGTGGCGGTGGGTCGCCCCGGCCGGGGGACTTGGGCACACCGACCAGGAGGACAGCATGAAGGCAGTCGTCTACCGCGGAGGCGGCGCGCGCGCCGGGCTCGTCGACGTCGACCTGGCGCCGCCGCGCGCGGGCGAGGTCGAAGTCGAGATCGCCGCCGCCGGCGTCTGCCACTCCGACCTCCACGTCGTCCGCGGCGAGTGGGCGGTGCCGACGCCGGTCGTGCTCGGCCACGAGGGCTCGGGCGTGGTCAGCGCGGTCGGCGAGGGCGTCGCCGACCTCGCCCCCGGCGACCACGTCGTCCTCTCCTGGGTCCCCAACTGCGGCGAGTGCCGCCCCTGCCTCGCCGGCCGCCCGGCGCAGTGCGTCGTCGCGGCGACCGTGACCGCGCCCAAAGGGGTGCTCTTCGACGGCACCTCGCGCCTCTCGGCCGGCGGCGAGCAGCTCTACCACTACCTCGCCGTCTCCTCCTTCGCCGAGCGGGTCGTGGTGCCGGCCTCGGGTGCGATCAAGGTCCGCGACGACGCCCCCCTGGACACGATCGCCTTGGTCGGCTGCGCCGTCGCCACCGGCGTCGGCTCGGTTCGCAACACGGCGGCGGTCGAGGCGGGCGCGACGGTTGCGGTGATCGGCTGCGGAGGCGTCGGGCTCTCCTGCGTCCAGGGGGCCCGGCTCGCCGGCGCCGAGCGGATCGTCGCGATCGACCTCGTGCAGAGCAAGCTCGACCTGGCGCTCGGGCTGGGCGCGACCGATGCGCTCGCGGGCGGCGCCGGGGCGGTGGAGCGACTGCGCGAGCTGATGCCGGAAGGGGTCGACTACGCCTTCGACGCGATCGGGCGGATCGAGACGACCGAGCAGGCGATCGAGATGCTGGCGCTCGGCGGTGCCGCGGTGGTGGTCGGCCTGCCGCCGACCGGCAGCCGCGCATCGTTCGACCCGCTCGTCCTCGCCGAGGCCGACCAGCGGATCCTCGGCTCCAACTACGGCTCGGTCGTCGCCCACCGCGATGTCCCCGCGCTGGTCGACGCATACATGGACGGCGAGCTGCGGCTTGACCCCCTGGTCAGCGGCCGCCGTCCGCTGGCGGAGGCCCCGCAGGCGCTCGAGGACCTGGCGGGCGGCGAGGTGCTCCGCCAGCTGCTCGTTCCCTAGATGAGTAGTTCCACGGGGGTGCGAGGGTGGCGTGCTGGCTGAGCTGGCGCCCGGGGGGCGGGCCGAGCTGGCGCCCGGCGAGGGACGGGGCCGGACCGATCGGAGCCCCGCCGTCCCGGGCGTCTCGGAGGCGACCCGGGCAGGCTGTGGCCGCCTCCGAGACGCCCGGGACGGGAGGGTTTCGGGAGGGACTGGCGCAGGGACGGGTGCGTGGCGGGGAGATCGGCCACTCGCTGCCGTATGCGGATAGCGCATACGGCAGCAGGGCGCCTCCGTGACGGGACAGACGATTGCGACGTCTCCGTGACGAGGCCGAGG
>JAFDWF010000087.1 GCA_018268575.1 Actinomycetota bacterium | reverse complement strand
GGGCGGCAGCAGCAGGGGTTGGTCACGGTCACAGGGGAAGAAGTTCCGGGGCATGCGCCGATGCTCGCCGGCGGAGCGGACGGAGCGGGGGTTTGTGCGACAGCCTCCAGGGCAGGGTCAACTCACGCAGCGTCTTCGTGACCGTGGAGGAGGCGTGGAACCCGTGACGTCTCCCTCACGTCTCCCGCGCACTTCCCGGCGTCTTCGTGACGGATCCCGCGGCACCCTCCCTCCGCTGTTCCTTATGGCCCCCACGGGGCCATAAGGAACAGCGGAGGGAGGACCAGTGTGTCTGCCGTTCCCCCCATGACCCGGCCTTTTCGGAGGCGGCCACAGCCTGCCAGGGTCGCCTCCGAAAAGGCCGGGTCCCTTACCCCCGGGCGCCAGCCGGCGACGGCCCCATCCCTCGGGCGCCCCACCCCCAGCCACCAACCCGACTCAGGCCGCTTCGAACAGCGCCGCGACGCCCTGGCCGCCGCCGACGCACATCGTCTCCAGCCCGAGCTTGCCGCCGCGGCGCCGCAGCTCGTGGAGCAGCGTGGTCATGATCCGCACGCCGGTGGCGCCGACCGGATGGCCGAGGGAGATCCCCGAGCCGTTCACGTTCAGCTTCTCGAGCTCGTCGAAGTCCCAGCTCTTCAGCACCGAGAGGACCTGGGCGGCGAAGGCCTCGTTGACCTCGACCAGGTCCATCTGGTCGAGCGAGTGGCCGGTGCGCGCGAACAGCTTCTTCGTCGCCGGGACCGGACCGATGCCCATCGTCGCCGGCTCGCAGCCCGCGGCGGCCCACCCGACCAGGTAGCCGAGCGGCTCCAGGCCGAGCTCTTCGAGCTTGTCCTCGGCGACGACCAGGCAGGCTGCCGCGGCGTCGTTCTGCTGGGCGGCGTTGCCCGCGGTGACGGTGCCGTCGGGCATCACCGTGCGCAGCTTCGCGAGCGTCTCCGGGGTCGAGTCGGCGCGTACGCCCTCGTCGCGGTCGACGGTGATCGGATCGCCGCGCCGCTGTGGGACCGTCACCGGCACCACCTCCTCGGCGAAGCGGCCGTCCTCCCACGCCGCCGCCGCCCGCTGCTGGCTGCGGGCGGCGAACTCGTCGGCTGCGGCGCGGCTGATGTCGAACTCGCGCGCCAGGTTCTCGGCGGTCTCGATCATCCCCGAGATCTCGCCGAAGCGCCAGGCCGGCTGCGAGCGTTCGCGACCGCGGTCGAGCCGGTCGTGGAGGACGATCGCACCGCTCTTCTTGCCCCAGCGGGTGTCGTTCGCGTAGCGCTCGATGTTGCTCATGCTCTCGACACCGCCCGCGAGCACCACGTCGGCTACCCCGGTCTGCACCTCCATCGCGGCGATCGCGACCGCGGTCAGCCCGCCGCCGCAGCGACGGTCGACCTGGAGGCCCGGGGTCGCGATCGGCAGCCCGGCGTGGAGGGCGGCCCAGCGCCCGATGCACGGGGTCTCGGAGTTCGCGTAGGACTGGGCGAAGGCGACGTCGCCGACCAGGTCGGGATCGATTTCAGTCCTCTCCATGACGGCCTTGACCACGGTCGCCGACAGATCCTCGACGGGAACCGGTTGCAGTGAGCCCCCGAAGGCTCCGACCGGGGTCCGGAGCGGGGAGACGATGGCGGCACGACGCATGTTCACTTCCTTTTCGGATTACTGACGGACAAGTTCGTTGGCGGCCGCCTCGGCTTCGACGCCCTCGCGGTGCGCGGGGGCGACCAGCTCGATCATCCGCCGGCGGCGCTCGGCGATCGTCAGGCCACGGAGGTCGACGGCCCCGTGCTCGGTGACGATCACGCCGGCGTCGGCGCGCGGCGTGCTGACCGGGCCGTTCAGCCTGGCGACGATGCGGCTGGAGTCGCCCGCGGTCGAGGGCAGGGCGATGATCGGCAGCCCTTCCTCGGCGCGGGCGGCGCCGCGCAGGAAGTCCATCGACCCGCCGACCGCGCCGAGGTAACGGCCGCCCGCGACCTCGGCGTTGATCTGGCCGGTCAGGTCGACCTCGAAGGCCGTGTTGATGGCGACCAGACGGCGCTGGCCGGCGAGCAGCTGTGGGTCGTGGGTGTAGCGGGTGTCGCGCAGCAGCAGCTCCGGGTTGTCGTCGGCGAAGCGGTAGAGGCGCTCGCTGCCGATCAGGACCGCGGCGACGGAGAAGCCGGGGTCGATCGTCTTCCTCGCGTTGGTGATCGCGCCGCCCTCGATCAGGTCGAGCGCGCGGTCGCCGATCGAGCCGCTGTGGAGGCCGAGGTCGGTGTGGTCGGCGAGCGCGGCGAGGATCGCGTCGGGGAGGCTGCCGATCCCGGTCTGCAGGGTTGAGCCGTCGGCGACCAGTTCGCCGACCCGGCGCGAGATCTCCCGCTCGACCGCGTTCGGCTCGCGCGGCTCGACCACCGGCGGCGCCGCCGATCCCGGCACGAGCAGGTCGAAGTCGTCGGCGTCGAGCAGGCGCGAGGAGGTGCGGGGGGCGTGCTCGTTGACTTCGCCGATCACCACCCGGGCGCTCTCCAGGGCGGCCGAGAGGTACTCGTCGGCGAAGCCGAGGCTGTAGCGGCCCTCGTCGTCGGGCGGCGAGACCTGGAGCAGGACGACGTCGACGGGGAGCCTGCCACTGGTAAAGAAGCGGGGGTAGTCGGAGTAGTGGATCGGCAGGATCTCCAGCGCCCCGGCAAGCGAGAGCCGCCGGTTCGAGCCCGCGGCGGTGTAGGAGAGGAAGGTGACGACGTCGGCGTGCTCGGGCTGGACGGTGTCGCTCAGGTTCATCGCGAAGAAGCAGCGGAACGGGCCGATCGAGTGGCGCCCGGCGAGCAGCGGCGCGGTCAGGCCCCGCGGCTCGGCGGCCGCCTGGCCCCAGACCACGGTGTCGCCTTCGCGGACCCAGCGGTCGGGCTCGAAGCTCGTGCTGCTCGATGCGGGCACCGCCGTCGTCTCCCCCGGAAATTCTCCCATTATCTATCTGATATTAGAATTCACTCTAGATGACGGAGCTGGTCCACTACGAGGTCGCGGGGCAGATCGCGACGATCACCCTCGACAACCCGCCCCTCAACGTCTTCACCCTTGCCATGGCCCCGGCCTTGGACGAGGCGCTCGACAAGGCCGAAGCCGACCAGGAGGTGCGCGCGCTGATCGTCACCGCCGCCGGTGACCGGGCCTTCTGCGCCGGCTCCGACATCGCCGAGTTCGACCAGCTGATGGAACCAGGCCAGGTGGTCCCGCGCAAGCTCGGGCGCCAGTACGAGGTCTTCTCCCGCCTCGACGAGTTCCCCAAGCCGACGGTCGCGGCCCTGGTCGGCATCGTCTACGGCGGCGGCATCGAGATCGCGGTCTGCTGCGACATCCTCGTCGCCGACGAGGAGGCCCGCTTCGCCTCGCCCGAGATCAAGCTCGGCGTCTTTCCGGGCAGCGGCGGGCCGGTGCGGGTGACGCGACGGGTCGGCGAGGGCCGGGCGAAGGAGCTGATGTTCCTCGCTGAACCGATCTCCGCCGCCGAGGCCCGCGAATGGGGCCTGGTCAATCGCCTCGCCGCGGCGGGCGCCGCACGGGAGATGGCCCGCGAGGTCGCCGCCACGCTCTGCGAACGGCCGCCGCGGGCGCTGCGCTACCTGAAGCAGGCGATCGGCATGTCGTTCGACCTGGAGAAGCACGAGGCGCTGCAGCGCGCGCTCGTCCTCAGCGACCGCGCCTTCAGCTCGCCGGAGTGCGAAGAGGGGGTCGCCGCCTTCCGCGAGAAGCGCCAGTCTCGGTTTCCGCCCGATCCGCTCGACTGAGGACGAGCGCTTCGGTCAGGGCTGCACGATCACCTTCAACGCCTCGCGCTCGTTCATCGCCCGGTAGCCGTCCGGGGTCTGCTCGAGGCCGAGCTGGCGGTCGAAGACCAGGCCAGGCTCGATCCGGCCCTCGAGGATGTCGGGAAGGAGTTCGGGGATGCAGGTGTGGATCGGCGTCGGGCCGCCGGCGAGGGTGATGTTCTTCCAGAAGGTGGCCTGGCGGTCCGGGATCTCCTGGGCCTGGGGGATGCCGGCGCGGCCGATGGCGCCGCCGCGGCGGACGATCTCGATCGCGGTGGTGATCGAGTCGGTGTGGCCGACGCACTCGAGGACGCAATGGGGGCCCAGGTCGCCGGCGAGCCGGCGGACCTCCTCGACGGCCTCCTCGCCGCGGGCGGCGACCACGTCGGTGGCGCCGAGCCGGCGGGCAAGGTCGGTCCGATCCTGGTGGTGGCCGAGGATGATGATCTGCTCGGCGCCGAGGCGCTTGGCGGCGATCACGGCACAAAGCCCGACCGCGCCATCGCCGATCACCGCCACCGTCTTGCCCGGGGCCACCCCCGCCGAGAGGGCAGCGTAGTGGCCGGTGCCCATCACGTCGGAGAGGCTCAGGAGGGACGGGATCAGGGACTCGTCCGTCGCCGCCGGGATCACGAACAAGGTCGCATCGGCGAAGGGGACCCGGAGGCCCTCGCCCTGGGCGCCGCCCCCCTTGAACCGACCGAAGAAGCCACCGTGGAGGCAGCTGGAGTCCAGGCCTTCCTCGCAGAGGACGCACGATCCGTCGCAGTAGGCGAACGGCAGGACGACGAGGTCGCCGCGCTTGATCTTGGTTACCTCGGGGCCGACATCTTCGACGACCCCGATCGCCTCGTGCCCCATTTCACGACCGTCCTCCGCGGCCGGCATCGCGCGGTAGCCCCAGAGGTCGCTGCCGCAGATGCAGGCGCGCCTGACCCGGAGGATCGCGTCGGTCGGCTCGAGGAGGGTGGGGTCCGGAACGTCCTCGACCCGGACGTCCCCGGCTCCGTACATGACAGCTGCTCTCATCGTGCCTCCGCTCTCGGTTTCTTCGACCCTGGCAGATGAGCCGAGGCTCGCCAAATCTGGATTAGATTTTACCGGAGGCGATCTTCTACGGCAGGCTCGCGCCGATCCCTCACCCCCGCCGCGCCACGTGGAGGATCTTGTGGTCGCGCTCCTCGTCGTGGTCCGCGGCGATCATGAGCGTGCCGTCCTCCTCGCGCTGCCCCAGCGCCGCCACCCCGACCAGCCCCGCGCCGGACAGCGCCGCCCGCACCTCGGGCACCGGGCGGTGGCGCTCGCGGTGGCGGTGGGTGCGGACCCCGGGCCCCGACACCTCGGCGGCCCAGATGGGGCCCTCGGCGCCCAGCCCGCGCCAGGTCCACCGGCCGCCGCCCATCTCCTCCGCCTCGCCGTCGAAGAGCTCGCCGAAGAGGCGCAGCGTGTTGCAGTCGAAGACCAGCAGCCCCTCGGGCGCCAGGTTGGCGCCCATCGCCCGGAACGCCCGCAGGAGGTCGCCGTCGCCGAGCAGGTAGTTGACCGCGTCGTTCAGCGCCCAGACCAGCTGGAAGCTCCCGTATACGGGCAGCTCGCGCATGTCGCAGACCTCGATCCGCTCGGCGCGCGGCTCCTTTCCCCGGGCCTCGGCGACCATCGCGGCGGAGATGTCGCAGGCCGTGATCTGCCAGCCGCGGCGCAGCATCGGGGCGAAGGCGCGACCGGTGCCGCAGGCGACGTCGAGCAGCCGACCCCGCTCGAGCCCGAGCTCCTCGAGCCGCGGAAGCAGGGCCCCGAACCACATCTCGTAGTCGTTTCGGTGGGTGAACTCGTCGTAGATCCCGGCGAAGGAGTCGTAGGCGAGCTCGGCCGGGTCCGTCTGCTCCATGGGCGGGACGCTAACGGGTGGGGCGCCGGGGGCGCCGGCGGTGGTGCCGTGGTTCCGTCGAGGCCGATCGCGAGGATCCGGCCGTGGCGCGCGAGCGGACGGCGAAGAAACGCGAGGAGCACGAGGTCGAGTTCTCGCGCATCGTCGCCTTCAGCGACGGGGTCTTCTCGATCGCGATCACGTTGCTGGTGCTGGATCTGAAGCTGCCCAGGGACCTGGCGAACGATGAGATCTGGCACGCGCTCGGGGCTCAGCACGAACAGTTCCTCGCCTACGCGATCAGCTTCGCCGTGATCGCCCGCTTCTGGTTCGTCCACCACTCGTTCTTCAGCGAGGTGAAGGCCTTCGACAGCCGCCTGATCGGGCTCAACATGCTCTACCTCGCCTTCATCGTCTTGATCCCGTTCTCCAGCCAGGTGCTGGGCGAGTACGGCGGCACCCTGCCCGCCGTGGTCGTCTACTCGGCGAACCTCTCGGCCGTCGTCCTGGTCGGCCAGTGGATGGCCTGGGACGCGCGCCACTCCGGGCTGGCGAAAGCCGACCTCCAGACGAAAAGGGAAAGCTTCGTCAGGTCGATGTTCATCGCCGGCGTCTTCCTCGGCTCGATCGTCATCGCGGTATTCGACGCCGGGATAGCCCCCTACATCTGGCTGCTCCTCTTCTTCGAGGGGCGCGGCCACGTGATCGAACGGCTCAGCCGGCGGATCTCCTGAGCGTCAGCCCTTGGCGATGAAGGAGACGTCGGCGCCCTCTTTGGCGCAGCTGACCGCGACCCCGCGGTCGACCTTCACCGCCTGACAGCGGAAGCCGCCGAGCGAGCAGGAGCTGCGCGATCCGGAGTCGCTCGTCGCGCAGGCGCCGCTGCTCTGCCAGTGCCGCATCGTCGTGCGCGCGGTGCCGCAGTCGATCGCGGTGGCGCGCAGCAGCATCGTCCCGCCCCCGCTCACCTCGCAGGCGACCACCTTCGAGCCGGCGGGCGCGTTCGGCGCCGTCGCCTTCTTCGGCGCCCCGCCTTCGCCCGCGCCCGCCCCGCCTTCCTGCGCCGCTCCGCCTGCGGGCGTGGTCGAGCTCGATTCCTCGCTCCCCGAGCCCCCGCACCCGGCCACGAGCAGGGCGACGGCGAGGAGAACGGCGAGGGCGGTTGCGCCGGGGAGCTTCATCCCCGAACGAAACTACCCGTCTGCCGCCTCCTTCACCGCCGCGCGGTCGAGGTGGGGAAGATGTCCGCAGACGGGGCAGTCGGGCTCCGGCACCACCACCTCGCGCTCGACCTCCATCGTCCGCAGATCGTAGATGTGGGCGACGCCCTGGGTCGAGGGCGTGCTCAGGCCGGTCAGGAGGTGCATCACCTCCATCCCGATCTGGCCGCCGATCAGGCCGCAGGCGGGGCCGATGTTGGCCGACGGGCTCGGCTGCGCGCGCCGCTGGTCGACCACCACGTCGAAGAGCGGGTAATCGCGCCGGTAGGCGATCTCCTGGCAGGCGAAGCAGCCGGTCACGCCGGGGACGTAGAGCGGCCCGACCCGGGCGATCGGCGGGAAGTGGCTCATCGTGATATAGGGGATCCCGGCCTCGAAGCAGGCGCGGTTGCACCAGCGCTCGATGTCGTGGGCGGGCCAGTCGGCGGCGTCGATCACGACGTCGGCGTCGGCGACGAAGTCGGCCAGCTCGACCTGGCTCTCCAGCCGCCGCGCCGTCGCCGTGATCTTGGCTCGGGGGTTGAAGGCGCGGAGGCGCGCCGCCGCCACCTCCACCTTCAGCAGGCCGAGGTCGGCTTCGGTGTAGAGGATCTGGCGGTTGAGGTTCGAGATCTCGACCCGGTCCCCGTCGATCATCCACATCTCGCCGATCCCGCAGGTGGCGAGCGCCCAGGCCGCCCAGCCGCCGAGCCCGCCGACCCCGAGCACCGCCACCTTCGCCTCCCGCAGCCGCCGCTGGCACTCCGAAGGCGCCAGCTCTCCCTGCCCGATATCGGAGAAGTAGCGCAGCTGGCGATCGAAGCGGGAGCGCTCGTCCGGGTCGATCAGGTCGTCGTCGGCGGCGTCCTCGATCACGTCCAGCTCCCGCATCTGGGCGATCGCGTCGCCGACCGCCTCATCGCCGAACTCGGCGACCAGTTCCTCTGTCGTGTGGGTGCCGTCGAGCGCCGCCAAGAGGCGCCGTTCGCTCTCGTCCGGCTGCTCGATCCGCACGTCGAGCCCGGCGCTCGGCCGCATCAGGTAGATGTTGCCCTCGGGATCATGAACGGGCTCCGTGGTGCGCTTGATCCGTGGCCGCCGCATCATCGGTGGAGACTCTCATATAGGTAGAAACCGTTCCCGCAATCCAGTGGATTTTTCGAATAATGGGGAGGCGGGTGGCGCGGCCGGGCCGAGCTGGCGCCCGCAAGGGCCCGGGCCGGACCGATCGGAGCCCGGGCCTCCCGGGCGTCCCGGAGGCGACCCGGGCAGGCTGTGGCCGCCTCCGGGACGCCCGGGACGGGAGGTCTTGCGGGGGGAAGCCTGCGCAGGGACGGGTGCATCGCTCAAGAACCTCTGTGTC
>JAFDWF010000086.1 GCA_018268575.1 Actinomycetota bacterium | reverse complement strand
GTACTGCGGTGCCGTCGCGGCGACGTGCAGGGCGACCTGGTAGGCGAAGACCTGGAAGTCCTCGTTGCGGGAGACGAAGTCGGTCTCGCACTGCACCTCGACCATCGCGCCGACGATGTTGTTGGCGTGGATGTAGGAGGCGACGACGCCCTCGTTGGTGCCGCGCCCTTCGCGCTTGGCGGCCGAGGCCTGGCCCTTCACGCGCAGCAGCTCGATCGCCCGCTCGACGTCCCCGTCGGCCTCGACCAGCGCCGCTTTGCTGTCCATCATCGCGGCCCCGGTGCGGTCCCGGAGCGCTTTCACGTCGGCGGCGGAAACCTGCGCCATCACGAATCCCCTTTCTCGGTCTCGGCGGTCTCGGTGCTCGCTGCCGCGGGAGCGCCCTCCTCGGCGGG
The DNA here is from genome assembly GCA_018268575.1 of Actinomycetota bacterium. Classification (GTDB taxonomy): domain Bacteria; phylum Actinomycetota; class Thermoleophilia; order Solirubrobacterales; family 70-9; genus VAYN01. The sequence goes on along the minus strand of JAFDWF010000086.1, from coordinate 14,911 downwards.
CGGAGTCGCCTCAGCTTTGGGAGCCTCCGGCGCGGGGGCCTCGGCTTTGGGCGCGGCCGGGGCCTCAGCCTCAGCTTTCTCGGCAGCCGGAGCGACCTGAGCCTGCTCAGCTTTCGGAGCCTCAGAGGCAGCGGTGCCGGCGCTTGAACCGGCGGGTGGCGCCGGTGGTGCCGTCTCCCCCGCAGCCTGCGAGGAGGAGGCGGTATCACCGGGGACAGGACCCGCCGGCTGAGCACCTTTGTCCGCTGCCGGCGCGGCTTTGGCCGCCGCCGCTGCGGCCGCTTTCTGCTTCTCCGCCTCGGCTTTCGCCGCCGCCTGCTTGGCGGCTTCTTCCTCGGCTTCCTTGGCCTGCTGCGCCTCGATCCGCGCTTTCTCCTCTTCCTCGCGCTTGCGCCGCTCTTCCTCCTCGCGTTTGCGGCGCTCCATCTCCTCGGCGATCCGCTTTTCCTCCTGCACGCGCCAGGCCGAGGAGCCCTCCTCGACCGCGCCGCCGATCGTGCCGATGATCAGCTGGCAGGAGCGGATCGCGTCGTCGTTCCCCGGGATCACGTAATCGACCGGGGTCGGGTCGCAGTTGGTGTCGACCAAGCCGATGATCGGGATCCGCAGGCGAGCCGCCTCGTGGACCGCGATCTCCTCGGTTTTCAGGTCGGTGACGAAGACCGCGTCGGGCAGTCGGTCCATGTCGCGGACGCCGCCGAGGTTGAACTCGAGCTTCGCCAGTTCGGCCTCCATCCCCATCCGCTCCTTGGTCGGCAGGAGGTCGAGTTTGCCCTCCTCTTTCCACTCGTTGAGCTCGTGGAGGCGGGCGATCCGGCCCGACATCGTGTTGAAGTTGGTCAGCAGGCCGCCCAGCCAGCGCTTGTTGACGTAGGGCATCTTGCAGCGTTCGGCCCATTCCTGGACCGTGTCGCGCGCCTGCTTCTTGGTGCCGACGAAGAGGACGGTGCCGCCCCCGGAGGCCAGCTCACCGGCGAAGCGGCGGGCGTTCTCCAGCAGCGCCTCGGTCTGCAGGAGGTCGATGATGTGGATCCCGTCGAGCTCGCCGAAGATGAAACGGCGCATGTTCGGGTTCCAGCGGCGCGTCTGGTGGCCGAAGTGGACTCCGGCCTCGAGCAGTTCTTGCAGGCCTGCCTCGGGCATGTGTTCTCCTTGACTTAAGTTTGCAATGCGCCCGCCCCGCTCGCCGGGGACCCGGGTTCTTGGCTCCCGGGCAGGATCCGGTCCGCTCTGGACGGGGGTAGGGGTGATTTGACCGGTGCCGATTGTAGAGCCGTGGGACCTTTGGCGCGCGGCGCCTCGGCGCGGGCCGCGCTACTCGGCGCGCGCCGCCTCGAGCGCCGCCGCCAGGTCGGGTGGGAGCGGCGAGGTGAGGTCGAGCGCCGCGCCGGTGCGCGGGTGGCGAAAGGCGAGCCGGTGGGCGTGCAGGAACTGGCGCGCCAAGCCGTAGCGAGCCGCCCCGCCGTAGGTCGGATCGCCGGTCAACGGGTGGCCGATGGCGGCGAAATGGGCGCGGATCTGGTGCGTGCGCCCGGTCTCCAGGCGGGCCTCGACGTAGCTCTCCCGCGGCAGCAGCTCGAGCACCTCGAAGTGGGTGCGCGCCTCGCGCGAGGCGGCCCCCGCGACCGCCATCCGCGTGCGCCGCTTCGCCGCCCGGCCGATCGGGGCGTCGATCGTCCCGGTCCGGGACGCCAGGCGCCCGCCGGCGAGGGCGAGGTAGCGGCGCTCGACCTCCCTCTCCCGCACCGCCTCCTGCAGCGCCGCCAGCGCCTCCGGGTTGCGGGCGACGACGATCAGCCCGCTGGTGTCCTTGTCGAGGCGGTGGACGATCCCCGGCCGCTCCGGATCGCCGCCGCCGAGCAGGCCGCCGAGCTCGGAGACCAGGGTCGGCCCACGGTGCGAGGGCGCCGGGTGGACGACCAGGCCGGCGGGCTTGTCGATCACCGCGAGGTCGTCGTCGAGGTGGACGATCCGCAGCCCGGGCGCGCCCTGCGCGGCTCCCTCAGGAGCCACGCTCGGCCCGCTCCGCTTCGCGCAGGTAGATCACCAGCAGGATGACCACCCCGCAGGTGATCGCGCAATCGGCGAGGTTGAACGGCGGCCAGTGCGGCAGTTCGATGAAATCGGTGACGTGGCCGTGCCGGACCCGGTCGACCAGGTTGCCGAAGGCGCCCCCGGCAAGCAGCCCGGTCGCCACCCACATCCCCGGCCGCCCCGGATCGCGCGAGAAGAGCCAGAGCACCACGCCGAGCGCGATCAAGCTGATCACCACGAGGACGACCCCGCCCCCGGTGGCGAGCCCGAAGGCGACCCCTTCGTTGTGGGAGAGGGTCAGCTTCAGCGGTCCCAGAACCTCGACCTGTTCGCCCAGCACGATGTGCTTTTCGACGATCTCCTTGGCCACCTGGTCGGCGATCAGGACGAGGACCGCCAGCGCTGCGGCGAGCCCCCAGGCCCGCGCCGTGCGGTCGCTCACGAGAGGGCGCCGACGACGATCCCCTCGGCGATGCCGAGCACGATCAGCGCCAGGATCGGGCTGAGGTCGAAGGCGAAGCCGCCGCTGCCGCCGATCGGGCGCATCACGCGGCGGAAGATGTTCAGGTAGGGGTCGGTCGATTCGGTGATGAAGTCGAGCACCGCCCGCAGCCAGGGCGAGTACGGCATCCGCGGCACGAACGAGATCAGGATGTTCAGCAGGATCAGAATCGTGTAGACGACGAAGAGCGCGCTGACGTAGGTCGCGATGTCGCTCTTGCTCAGCGCCAGGGGCAGGGCGGCGAGGACGGCACTCATCGGCGCATCCTCCGCAGCGAGGCCTCGACGGCCCCGGTGAAGGCGGCGCGGGCGCCCTGGCGGTCGAGCTCCTCGAGCCCCGCCTCGGTGCTGCCCCCGGGCGAGGCGACAGCGCGGCGGACGTCGGCCGGGTGGCGCAGGCGCAGCAGCTCGGCGGTGCCGGCGGTGGTCTCGACGATCAGCTCGCGGGCCAGCTCGGGATCGAGGCCGTCCGCGGCCCCCGCGTCGCCGATCGCTTCCGCCGCGAGCGCCACGTAGGCGGGTGCGCAGGCCATCACCGCGGTGGCGCCGTCGAAGTCGTCCTCCTCGATCTCGACCACGTGGGCGATGCGCTCGAGCGCGGCGCGCACCCGGGGCGAGGCCTCGCCGGCGGCGCAGATCACGCCCTTGCGAACCTCGACGCCGACGTTCGGCATCGTGCGCAGGATCCGGGCGCCCGGGAACGCCTCGCGGAGGCGCGCGAGCGGCGTCGCGGCAAGCACCGAGACGATCTCCCCCACCCCCTGGAGCGAGGGCGCGACGGCATCGAGCGCGGCGGGCTTGACCGCGAGGACGATCACGTCAGCGCGCGCCGCGACCTCCTGATTGGCGAGCGCCTCGCCGCCGAGCTCCGCGGCGAGCGCCGCCGCCCGCCCCGAGCCAGAGTCGGAGAAGAGCATGCCGTCGACCTCGCCCGCGAGCCCGCGGGCGAGCGCCGCCGCCATGCTGCCCGAGCCGACGAAGCCGATGATCATCGGTCCAGATTACTTCCGGGCCACGGCGGGAGAACCCCCGCGCGTGCGTTCGCACTTACCCACAACCAGTGTGGGTAAGTGCGAACGCACCGGGGTGAGGGCCGCTCAGGCGACCGGAGGCGGCGTGCCTTCGGCGCTGGCGGCGAGATCGGCGTCCCAACCACAGGTCGAGCAGGCGTGGCGGAAGACGCGGCGGCCGAAATCGACCGCCAGCCGGTGGGGGTCCGAAGCGGCGACCACGTCCTCCCACTCGAGCACGTACTCGCCGAGATCGGCATCCCAGCGCGCCCCCTCCACGCCCAGATCGGACGCGGAGAAGCCCTCTTGCGCCGGATGGGCGTAGCCGTAGAAGGCGGCGCCGCCGTGCTTGGGATCGCCGGGCCACCAACCCACCGCAACCTCCTGCGCGTTCATCGCGTTGCGCATGATGAAGTCGTCGGAGGGCGGCGCCGCCGGATCGCCGGAGAAGAGGTTGACGGCGAGGTCGAACGAGCCCCACCAGGCGTTGACCGGGGTCGAGCGTCCCCGGAACGGCGCCCGGAAGGCCGCCAGGGCGGCCGCGGCGCGCGTCGCCATGCCGAAGTACTCGGCGACCGCCTGGCGGTCGTAGGTCGCGTGCTCGGTGTCGGCGTCGAGCGGCGCCGTCCAGGCGACCTCCTGCGGTGCGGGGTCGATCTTCACCTCGCCTGCCACCTCGGCGACGGCGGCGAGCAGGTCGACGGTCACCGCGCCGACCGCCCGATCGGGCGCCAGCGGCACCGTCTGGCGCTCCCCGCCGGAAGTCTCGACCAGCGCCTCGTGCCGGTGCAGATCGAGGACGACGACGAAAGCGCCGCCACCGTCAGGCGAGGGCAGCGGCAGCGTCTCCCAGCCGCGCGCCGTGAGGCGCAGGGCGGCGTGCTGCAACTGCGGCTCGGGCGGCGCCAGCTCGGCCGCCAGCTTGCCCAGCACCTGCGTGTGGGCGTGCAGGGTGTCGCAGGTGGCGCTCCACTCCGGGTAGGAGACGGAGGGCCAGGCCATCAGGACTGGTTGAAGAATCCCTTGTCGATCAGCCGCGCCTTTTCCTCCGCCGAGACCTCGACGTTGCGCGGCGTCAACAGGAACATCTTCTCGGCGATCCGCTGCATGCCGCCGTCGAGCGCGTAGGTGAGCCCGGAGCAGAAGTCGATCATCCGCTTCGAGAGCTCGTGGTCGGCGGTCTGCAGGTTGAGGATCACCGGCACCGACCGTTTGAACTGGTCGGCGACCTGCTGGGCGTCGTTGAAGTTTCGCGGGATGACCAGGTGGACCTGGATGTCGCCGCCGCCGTTGTCGACCGGGCGCAGCGTGCGCGTGCGACTGGCGGCGATCGGCTCGTCGTCGGCGAAGATGTCGTCGATCTCGTCGCGGCGGGCGCGGCGCGAGGTCGGCAGCCTGCGGACCGAGGCCGGTTCGCGGTCGCGCTCACGGCGCGGCGGTTCGGCGAAGGCGTCCTCGGTGCCGGTTTCCGGCTCGTAGTCTTCCTCGTATTCCGGACCGTAGTCGTGGTCTTCGGCGAGGCCGAAGTAGACAAGTGCTTTATGCCAGGTATCCCTAAGGGCCATGCAGGCTGTTTCGGCCTCTCGGGGCCGACTCCTTTAGCGAATTTAGATGAGTCAGGTTAGCGCCGAATCACACAAATAGTGCCGATCCGAGGCGGATGATCGTCGCCCCCTCCTCAAGGGCGACCCGCCAGTCTTGGGAGGTACCCATCGAGAGGCGCTTCAGACCGTTGGCGGCGGCCAATTCGGCGAGCCGGGCGAAGTATGGCCGCGAGGCCTCCGGGTCGGCGGCGAACGGCGGCATCGTCATCAACCCGCAGACGCGGACCGGAGAGCGGGCGATGAACTCGGCGAGGTCGGCGGGCGCGACGCCCCCCTTCCCCTCCTCCTCGGCGATGTTGACCTCGACCAGCACCTCGGTCTCGGCGGTGCCGTGACGGCCGAGTTGCTCCAGGACCGAATCGGTGGCGACCGAGTGGATCAGCCGCACCAGGGGCAGGACCTGCCTCACCTTGCGGCTCTGCAGGTTGCCGATGAAGTCCCAGGTGAAGTCCTCGGCGTGGCGCTCGTGCTTGGCGGCGAGGTCCTGCTGGCGGTTCTCGCCGACCAGTTGGACGCCCGCCGCGGCGAGCGCCCCCATTTCCTCCACCGGCACGTACTTGCAGGCGACGAGGACCTCGGCGCGGCCCGCCGCCTCGCCCCTGACCTCCTCGAGGTTGGCACGGACGCGGGCCGGGTCGATGTCGTGGAAGAGGGTGCGGGGCATGGTCAAGGACGGAGGGCGGGGTCGGAGATTGCCGTGGTCCTCAGGCCTCGATCCAGGCGAGGTTGCCCATCCTGCCGGTCACGCCTTTGTCCCGACGGTGGGAGAAGAAGAGCTCGGACTCGCAGAAGGTACAGAGGCCGGCGGACTCGACCTGCCCGACGCCGGCGCGGGCGAGCGTGCGGCGAGCGACCTCCGGGAGGTCGAGCATGCGGTCTTCGGCGATCCCGCCACCGAGATCGGCGAAGGCGCCCAGGACCTCGGGACCGACCTCGTAGCAGCAGGGGCCGATCCCGGGCCCGATCGCGGCGGAGGTGGCTTCGACCAAGGCGGCGCCGCGGGCGACGATCCCGGCGGCGAGCCCGCGCCAGCCACAGTGGAGCATCGCCACCCCACCGGGCCCGGCGAGCGCGAGCGGCAGGCAGTCGGCGGTGAGGACGAGGGGCGCCAGGCCCGGACCGCGGACGACGTGCCCGTCGACCTCCTCCAGCGCCACGCCGGGCTCGGCGTAGGGGCTCGGCTCTTGAGGTCCCTCGTGGACGCGGACGTCGGCCTCGTGGACCTGGAGCCCGATCGGCACCCGGGACGGCTCGATCCCGACCGCGGCCGCAAGGCGTGTGCGGTTCTCGACCACGGCTGCGTCGGCGTCCTCCGTGAGCACGCCGATGTTCAGCGAGTCGTAGGGCGCCGCGCTGACGCCGCCGACCCGCGAGCCGAAGCCGACCCTCCCGATCCCCGTCCCGGCCGGCCCGAGCTCCGCCGCCAGCCACCGCACCCCGTTCGTCTCGCGCCACTCCATGCCTAGAGCCAACCACATCGTGTTGATGGGCCGAAAAGCGCTCCATCCGAGCACTTTTCGGCCCGTCAACGCCGCTGTCCGAGGGCGATGCGGAGCTCGTCGGCGCGGGTGGGGGCTTCGCCGTCCAGCTTGGCCGCGAGCGCGGCGTCGAGGGCTTCGCCGACCGCCGGGCCGCTGAGGCCGGCGGCGGTGAGGTCGGCGCCGGTGATCTCGAGGGCCGTCTCGCGCCACGAGAGCCAGTCGTCGAGCCACCGGGCGCCTTTGGCCCGGGCGAGGACCCGGACGAGTGGATCGACCCCGCGCGCCAGTGCCGTGCCCTCGGAAGGACGTGACGGGCGAGCGGCGGCCAGTTCGAGACCAGGGTCGGCCGCCCGGATCGGCGGCTCGAGGAGGACTCCCGCGGCCGCCAGGATCGCCTCGGCGCGGTCGACCTCGCCGGCCCACGGCTCGGCGCCGAGAAGGGCGTCTACCCCCCTCGCCCACCCGAGACCGCCGGCGCGCGGTTCGACCACTCCCCACCCGGCCAGCAGCTCCAGTCCCTCGACCGCTGTCGCTTCCGCCGCCAGGCGGCGCAGCTCCTCCGCGCGGCGCTCCGGCGTCACGCTCTCCAGGTCCGCCGCCCGTAGCAGCGCCTCGGTCGCCGCCTCCAGCTCGAACCCGAACCGGGCCGCGTACCGCGCCGCGCGGATCGCCCGGGTCGGGTCGTCGATGAACGAGCCGTCGTGGATCACCCGCAGGAGGCCCGCCTTCAGGTCGGCCTGGCCGTCGTAGGGATCGATCAGCTGGCGCGGCTCGGCCAGCGGCACCGCCATCGCGTTGACGGTGAAGTCGCGGCGCGCCAGGTCGGTGCGGATCGGCGCCCCGACCTCGACCCGCGGCAGCACCCCCGGCCGCGAGTAGCTCTCGCGCCGGGTCGCGGCGAGGTCGAGCTCCTCGCCCTCCCAGCCGATCTTCAGCGTGCCGAAGCGCGAGTGGGCGGCCAGCGTCTCCGCCCCGAGCGCCGCCGCCAGGTCGACCGGGTTGCCCTCCACCGCCAGGTCGATGTCGCCGCGGCCCTGTCCCAGGAGCAGGTCGCGCACCGCGCCGCCGACCAGGTAGACCGGATCGGGCGCCGCCGCGGCGACCGCGGCCAGCTCCGGGTAGGCGGCGGCAAGGGCCTCGGCCAGGCCCCCCTCGGTGGTCATCGCTCCGCGCTCTTCATCGAATCCCCCCTACGATGATCCGCGACGCGGATGGCGAGCGACTGGGAAGAGGACGAGGGCCTGCCGGAGAAGCGGCCCGACCAGCGGCAGCGCCGCCGCGGACCGAGCCGCTCGCAGGTCGTCCGCCGGCGCGTCGTCGCGATCGCCTCGATCGTCGTGGTGGCGATCGCGGTCGTCGTCGTGCTCACCTCAACCGACGGCGAATCGGATCACGAAACCGGCGCCAAGGCGTCCCACAAAGCCGCCAAAGGCGGAGAAGAAGCAGCGAAGGCCAAGCCGGAAAGCCACGAGGTCACCAACGCGACCCCGCAGGCGGACTGGAAGCCCTACACCGGCCCGGTGCCGATCCTCGAGTACCACGTCCTCGGCGCCCCGCCCGAAGGCGCGCCCTATCCCGAACTGTACGTCGGCCGCACCGACTTCGAAAAGCAGATGGACTGGCTGGAAGAACACGGCTACGAGGCGGTGACGCTGGAACAGGTCCAGGAAGCCTGGTACCACGGCGGCAAGCTGCCGCCGAAGCCGATCGTCCTCTCCTTCGACGACGGCTACCGCCCCCAGTACACCTTCGCCCTGCCGACCCTGCGCAAGCATGGCTGGGCGGGTTTGCTCAACCTGAAGGCGGAAGGCTCCGAACTCTACGAATCGAACGTCAAGGCAATGATCGCCGCGGGCTGGGAGCTGGCCGCCCACACGATCCACCACCTCGACCTGACCGAACTAGGGCCCGCAGAACTGGAAGAAGAAGTCGCGGGCTCGCGCAAGATCCTGCAGAAAGAATTCAAGGTCCCGGTCAACAACTTCTGCTATCCGGCCGGACAGTTCAACGAAACGGTGATCGAAGCCGTCGAAGCTGCCGGCTACACCGGGGCGACGACCGAGATTCCCGGGTTCGCCGAAAAGAACGCGCCCTACGAACTCGCGCGGCTCGAGATCCTGCGCGAAACGCACGTCGCGGGCCTGGCAGCGGACCTGAAGAACGGGGAAGGCGAAACCGCCAAAGGCGGCGGCTGAGGCGGCGTGGGGGCGCCTCGCGGCGTCCTCGGTCACTCACCTCGGGTCACGCACTGTGTGTGCGCTCCCTCGGCTCGCTCCCTGCGTCCTTGCGAGGCTGGCCCACGCCGCCTCAGTGCCTGACCGGGATGCCGTCGGCGGCGAGGCGCTCCTTGGCCTCCGCGACCGTGTGCTGCCCGTAGTGGAAGATCGAGGCGCAGAGGACGGCATCGGCGCCGCCCGTGGCGATTGCGTCGGAGAGGTGGCTGAGCTCGCCCGCCCCGCCCGACGCGATCACCGGCACCGGCACCGCGTCGGCCACCGCCCGGGTCAGTTCGAGGTCGTAGCCGTCGTTGGTGCCGTCGCGGTCCATCGAGGTCAGCAGCACCTCCCCCGCCCCGCGCTCGACCGCCTCGCGCGCCCAGGAGACGGCGTCGCGTCCCGGCACCCGCTCGCGCCCGCCCTTCACGTAGACGCCCCAGCTGCCGCCGAACCAGCCCGGCGGGGCCGCGCAGGTCGGCGAGGAGGTCGGCGGCTCCTCCGCGTCGCGCTTGGCGTCGATCGCGATCACCACGCACTGGGCGCCGAACTGGTCGGCGAGCTCGCTCAGGAGCTCCGGCCGCGCCAGCGCCGCCGAGTTGACCGAGACCTTGTCGGCGCCCGCGTCGAGCACCGCCTGGGCGTCCTCGACCGAGCGGATCCCACCGCCGATCGTGAACGGGATGAAGACGTTGTCGGCGGTGCGGCGGGCAAGCTCGACGATCGTCTCGCGACTTTCGTGCGAGGCGGTGATGTCGAGGAAGACGAGCTCGTCGGCGCCCTCGGCGTCGTAGCGTTCGGCCAGCTCGACCGGGTCGCCCGCATCGCGCAGGCCGACGAAGTTGGTCCCCTTGACCACGCGCCCGGCGTCGACGTCGAGACAGGGTATGACCCGTTTCAGCGGCATAAGCCCAGGCTAGAGCAGCGCCACCCCGGTGCGTTCGCAGTTACCCACAACAGGTGTAGGAAAGTGCGAACGCACCGGGGGGCTAGGCGAGGGCGGCGAGGGCCTCGTCGACGGTGAAGCGCCGCTCGTAGAGGGCGCGGCCGACGATCACGCCCTCGACGTTCGGCGCCGCCTCCTCCCGCAGCCGCTCGAGGTCGGCCAGGGTCCCGACGCCGCCCGAGTAGATCACCGCCGCCGGGGTCGCGGCCGCCACCGCGGCAAGCTGCTCGAAGCCTGGCCCCGCCAGGGTCCCGTCGACCTCGATCGGGGTGAAGAGGAAGCGCTCGACCCCGCGCGCGGTCAGGTCGGCGACCGCGTCGGCGGCATCGATGTCGGAGGTCTCGGTCCATCCCGCCAGCGAGACCTTGCCCTCGCGCGCGTCGACCGAGACGACGATCCGCCCCGCGTGCGCCACCAGCATCGCGTCGAGGAACTCGGGGTCGCGCATCGCCGCGGTGCCGATCACCACGTGCTCGGCCCCCGCCCGCAGCACCTTGGCGACGCTGTCGGCGTCGCGCAGCCCACCACCGACCTGGAGCGGGAACGGCACCGCGTCGGCGATCCGCCGGACCTGGTCGAGGTTCACCGGCTTGCCCGCCTTCGCCCCGTCGAGGTCGACCACGTGCAGCACGCGCACCCCCGCCTCGGCGAAGCGCAATGCCGCGTCCAGCGGGTCGGCGTCGTAGACCGTCTCGCGGTCGTAGTCGCCCTCGACCAACCGCACCGCGTGGCCGTCGCGGACGTCGATGGCGGGATAGAGGATCACGCCGCGGCGGGCGCCTTCGCGCCGCACTTGGCGGCGAAGTTCCCGAGCAGCCGCAGCCCCGCCGCGCTCGACTTCTCGGGGTGGAACTGGACGCCGAAGACGTTGTCGCGCTCGACCGCACAGACGAAGCGCTCGCCGTACTCGGCGGTGCCGAGCACATCCTCGGCGGTGACACGGGCGACGAAGGAGTGGACGAGGTAGAAGGGGGTCCCCGAGGGGATCCCGGATACGAGCGGCGACGGGCGCTCCCAGCGCACCGGCGCCCAGCCGATGTTCGGCACCTTGAGGCCCGGCGCGTCGAGCATCGTCACCGCGCCCGGCAGCAGGCCGAGGCCCTCGGCCCCGCCGAGCTCCTCGCTGCGCTCGAAGAGCAGTTGCAGGCCGAGGCAGATGCCGAGGATCGGCGTCCCCGCCGCCGCCCGCTCGTGGATCAGATCGTCGAGCCCCGTCGCCCGGATCCGCTCCATCGCCCGCGGGAAAGCGCCGACGCCGGGAAGGATCAGCCCGTCGGCCTCGCGCACCTGGTCGGGATCGGCACCGATCGCGGCGCGCGCGTCGACGTGCTCGAGCGCCTTCTCGACCGACCGAAGATTGCCCATCCCATAGTCGAGGACAAGGACAAGAGGACCACCGTCACTCACTGAGAGTCCCCTTCGTCGACGGGACGCCGGACTCCTCCGGGTCGATCGAGACCGCGACGCGGAGCGCCCGGGCGAAGGCCTTGAAGGCGGCCTCGATCATGTGGTGGACGTTGGTGCCGTAGCGGACCGAGACGTGCAGGGTCAATTTCGCCGAGTTGGCGACGGCGTTGAAGAACTCCTCCGCCAGCTCGGTTTCGAACCCCGCGATCGAGGCCTTCGGGAGGTCGGCGCGAAAGACGCAGTGGGGGCGGCCGGAGATGTCGATCGCGCACTCCGCCAGCGCCTCGTCCATCGGCACCAGCGCCGAGCCGTAGCGGCGGATCCCGGCGCGGTCGCCGAGCGCCTCGTCCAGAGCCTGCCCGAGCACGATGCCGACGTCCTCGACCGTATGGTGGGCACCGGTCTCGGTGTCGCCGGCGGCACTCACCACCAGGCCGAAGCGCCCGTGCCGGGCGAAGAGATCGAGCATGTGGTCGAAGAACCCGACCCCGGTCGAATTCTCGTACCGGGCCTCGCCCTCGAGCGCCAGCTCGAGGTTGATGTTCGTCTCACCGGTCTTGCGGCTCTTGGTCGCGCTGCGCGTCGTCATCGGCGGATCATGGCCGATTCGGCATGGACGGGGAAGCCCTCGGCGCGGGCGATCCGGTCGACGCTCGGCGCCAAGGCCGCGGCGGCGGCCCCGTCGATCTCCACGATCGAGATCCGCCGGCGGAAGGCGCCGGGCCCGAGCGGGCCGGTGAAGCGACCGGCGCCACCGGTCGGCAGCACGTGGTTGGAGCCCGCGGCGTAATCGCCGAAGGCGGTCGCGCCCCAGCGGCCGGCGAAGATGCATCCCGCGGTCGTGATCCGCTCGGCGAGCAGCTCCGCGTCCTCCTCGAAGATCTCGAGGTGCTCGGGTGCGAAGGCGTTGCAGAGGTCGACGGCGTCGGTCGAGTCGGGCACGTGGACGAGCGCCAGCGGCGCCGCGCCGGAGACGCCGGGGCGATCCGCGGCGAGCCGCTCGGTACATGCGGCGACCGCGTCGAGGACCTGCAGCTCGACCGCGGCGACCATCAGCGGACCCTCGCCGTGCTCGGCCTGGGCGCAGAGGTCGAAGGCGGCCCACTCGGGCTCGGTGTCGTGGCCGGCGATCACCATCAGCTCCGACGGTCCGGCCAGCGAGTCGATCCCGACCGTCCCGTAGACCGCCCGCTTCGCCTCGGTCACCCAGGCGTTGCCGGGGCCGGCGATCACGTCCACCGCCTCGATCGTCTCGGTGCCAAAGGCGAGCGCGAAGATCGCCTGGGCGCCGCCGACCGCGTAGATCTCCTCGATCCCGCAGAGCGCCGCCGCGGCCAGGGTCACCGGCTGGATCTCGCCGTCGGGCCCCGGCGGCGTCGCCAGGGCGATCCGCTCGACCCCGGCGGCGCGCGCGGTCACCGCCGTCATCAGGACGCTCGACGGGTAGGCAGCACGACCGCCCGGCGCGTAGAGCCCGGCCGCACCGACCGCGACCTCGCGCAGGCGCACCTTGTGACCCTGCGGGAGCGCGACCTCCCGCTGCTCGCCGATCTGCGCCTCGGCCACCGTGCGGATGTTCGCCGCGGCGGTCTCCAGGGCCTGGCGAAGCTCCTGGTCGAGCCCCGCCAGCGCCGCCGTCGCATCCGCCGCGTCGACCCGGATCCGGTCGATCTCACCGTCGGTGACGTCGTAGCGCCGGGTCAGCGCCAACAGCGCCGCGTCACCCCCCTCGCGCACCAGCCCGCCGATCGAGTCGACCTCGACCGGCGGCGCCGCCTCGACGCTCCAGCTCCGCACCGCGGCAGCAGTCGCACTCGCCCCCGCCCACTCGAAGCGCTGCACCTTCATCGCGCGCCCCGCATCAGGCGACCCCTCATGAGCGGCTTGCCACCCGCAGGCGCGCGGTCAGGTCGTCGACTTCGGACGCCCGCAGCTTGTGGGCGACGCGGTTGGCGACGAAGCGAGCGGTGCAGTCGACGATCTCCTCGTGCACCTCGAGGTCGTTCTCGGCCAGCGTGCGGCCGGTGGCGACGAGGTCGACGATGCCGTCGCCGAGCCCGATCAGCGGCGCCAGCTCGACCGATCCCTTGACCTCGATCAGTTCGATCTGCCGCCCGGTCGACTCGAAGTAGCGCTCGGCGATGCGCGGGTACTTGGTCGCGATCCGCATCATCCCCAGGCGGCGGAAGCTTTCCCCCATCCGCTCGTCGCCGCGCCGCCCGGCCAGCACCATCCGGCACCTGCCGAAGCCGAGGTCGAGCAGCTCGTAGACGACGCGGTCGGACTGCTCGAGCAGCACGTCCTTGCCGGTGATGCCGACGTCGGCGGCACCCGCCTCGACGTAGGTCGGCACGTCGGAGGGCCGCATCGTGACCAAGGTCATCTCGTCGGTCTCGAAGATCAAGGAGCGAGAATCCCCGCGCAGCGGCGCGGTGTCGACGCCCGCCGCGTCGAGCACGTCCAGCGTTTCGGTGAAGAGCGCGCCGCGCGGCACCGCCAGCGTCAGCGGGCCGTCGGGGCGGGTCGGGCCGCCGATCCCGGCGATGTTCGCCATCAGCTCGCCGCCCTCTCGCGCCGCCGTGACTCCTCCTCCATCTGGGCGACGTGGACGCGCTCCAGGTAGAGGGAGAACCCCGCCGCCGGCAGGTCGACGCCGAAGTTGGCGAGGAAGCCGTCGTAGCGTCCGCCGCCGCCGAGCACGTGACCGAGGGCGGGGTCGTAGACCTCGAAGATCGCGCCGCTGTAGTAGCCGAGGTCGCGCAGCAGGCCGAGGTCGATCTGCACCCGGTCGGCGGTGCCCCGCCGGGCCAGGGACTCGTAGGTCTCCTCGAGACGGGCGATCGTGCGGCCAAGAGGTGCGCCGCCGAGCTCGCGGGCGCGGTCGAGCACCTCGCGGCCGCCGCGCAACTGCGAGAGCGCCACGCAGGTCGCGATCGCCGCCTCGCCGATCCCGGCCGCGGCGAGCTCCGCCTCGAGCCCGACCAGGTCGTGTGTGGCGAGCCGCGAGAGGACGGCGTCGCGGGCCTCCCCCTCGACCCCGAACTCGGCCAGCAGACTGCGGTAGAGGTCGGCGTCGCCGAGCCCGATCACGGCGCGGTCGAGGCCCGCCGCGTCGAGCGCCGCCTCCAGCACGCCGATCACCTCGGCGGTGCCCTCGGCGCCGGGGGCGCCGATCAACTCGATCCCGGCCTGGACGAATTCGCGCATCTCGCCCCGCTGCGGCAGCACCGCGCGGTAGGCCGAGGCGAGGTAGCAGAGCCGCAGCGGCAGCGGCGCCTCGGCGAAACGGCTGGCGACGAGGCGAGCGATCGGCACCGTCATGTCGGAGCGCAGCGCCAGCAGGTCGCCGTTCTCGTCGAAGAAGCGGTACGGGGACGCCGAGGAGGTCCGGTCGGCGCGCGAGAGCACCTCGTCGTATTCGATCGCCGGCGTCGCGACCTCGCCGTAGCCCGCCGTTTCGAAGACGTCGACCAGGCGGCGGTTGAGACGGCGCAACTCGCGCATCTCGTCGGGCAGCACGTCGCGCGTGCCGGGTGGGATCGGGTGAATCATGAGCCGGACGATAGTCATTGACCGCCCGGCCAGGCACGCCTGGGAAGCCGAAGCGTGAGCGAGCTAGTGGTGTGACCGGCAACGTTGCCAGGGTTCTGGCGAGACTCAGGGGTCGGCGGGCAAGGACGCAGGGAGCCTGAGTAGCAGCGCTACTCAGGCGACC
>JAFDWF010000085.1 GCA_018268575.1 Actinomycetota bacterium | reverse complement strand
CTCCACACAGACGCCCTTGAGCGATGCACCCGTCCCTGTGCAAGCTTCCCCCGCAAGACCTCCCGTCCCGGGCGTCTCGGAGGCGGCCACGGCCTGCCCGGGTCGCCTCCGGGACGCCCGGGACGCCTGGGCTCCGATTCCTCAGGCCCGAGCCCTCGCCGTCCCGCGACGCCACCCGGGCGCCAGCTCACCCCCGCGGACTAGTACGGCGGCAGATCCTCGTACCAGGTGCCGAGCATCCGGAACGCCCGCCAGAACCTTTGCTTCGCGCCCTCTTCGTCGAGGCTGTCGTCGATGTCGGGGACGTAGAGGGCGTCGATCGTCGGGGTGAAGGCTTGGATCTCGCCTTCGCGGCCCTCGATCGGTCGCGAGAGCGGTACCTGGAGGCCGTTCAGGATCCGCAGGCTGGGCCCGCCCATGACGACAACGATCTTCGGCTGCACGATCGCGATCTCCTCGATCAGCCGCGCCACGCACTCTTGTGGCGCCAGGTCGGGCTCGGCGATCGGGCACTTGACGCAGAGCGTGCCGTAGACGACCAGGGGGTCGATCCCCAGGCGTTTGAAGGATTTCATCAGCGCGTTGCCGGAGCGGCCGTAGAAGGCGACCCCCTCCTCGATCTCGGAAGAGAGCGGCGAGTGCTTCAGCATCAGGATGTCGGCCTGCGGGTGGCCCGAGCCGAGCACCGGCATCAGCTTGCCGCGCGGGCAGTAGGGGCAGTCGAGGATTTCGCGGCTCATCTGGTTGAGCTCGCGGATCGCCCTCTCGAGGTACTTCTCGCGGATCTCGTCGTCGGTCGAATGCATCTGCCCACCGTTCTTTGACGAGGTGGGCGCGCCTCCTTCGCGACGGACCGGGTGCATCAGGACTTGCTCGCCGACCGCCTGCCCGTCACCGGCCGCCGCGGGCGCCCTCCGCGGGCCGGTTTTGCGTTGGCCACGCGCCGTTTCGGCGCCTTCGGCCGGCCCGTCGTCTGCAGGAACTTGAGCGTCTGCACGTAGACCAGGTTCTTGTGCTTGCGGGTGATGTCGGCGTCCCGCATCGCCTCGAGGAACTCTGCGGGCCCGTCGAAATCGTGGATCCGCTGGCGCACGCTCCCGAGGCCCTGGGCGACGTGCGAGTCCGACCCGGCCGCCGGGATGATCCGGTACTTGCCCGCGAAGCGCACCGCCTCCTCGTTGAAGGCGGTCAGCGCCACCCGCGGGTTGAAGACCTCGAGGATGTCGACTTCCTCGACGATGTCGAGCAGGTGCTCGTAGTCGGGCACCGAGTGGAAGCGGTCGAACGGGTGCGGCACGTAGACGAGACCGCCCTGCTCGCGGATCGAGGCGATCGTCTCCGCCATCGTCAGCCCCTTGGGGATCTTCTCTTTGAGGAAGAGGCCGATCACCTCGCCCTGCTCGGCGGTCTTCACCTCCTCGGCGACGATCACCTTGAGGTCGTCCATCCCCTCGGCGACCTTCGCCGCCTCGAGCGCGCCCGACACCTCGTTGTGGTCGGTGATCGCGATCGCCCCGAGGCCGCGGTCGCGCGCCGTCTGCAACAGCACCTCTACCGGCGTCGCGCAGTCGCCGGAGTGGTCGGTGTGCATGTGGAGGTCGACCTCGATCAGCGGCCGCTTCGCCAGCTTCGCCCGCAGCTCCGGGTTCCCGGTCGGGTCGTGACGACGCGCCAGCACCCGCCGGTAGACGGCTTCGAAGGAATCGGCGACCGCGGCCCAGTCGCGCTCGCCGCCGGCCGCTGCCGCGCCCGCCGGCTCGACCAGCTCGTAGCTCGCCGGGAAATAACGCTCGAGCAGCTCCCCGGTCGCCGCGCTCGTGACGGTCCGCGCGTCGATCCTGCCGAAGAAGATCTCCACCAGCGGCCGCGCCACCTGGGTCGAGAGCACCCGCTCCTGCGGCGCGTGGAAGGTGGCGACGTTGAGCGAGAGCGAGTGCCGCAGCGCCGCCGCCGAGACGCTCGGCGCGAACGGCTCGTGCACGTGGACGACGTCGAAGGGCCGCGCCGTGAGCGGCCGCTTGACCGGCTCCCCGCTGCCGATCCGCACCACCTGGTGCCCGCGCCGCTCCAGCTCCTCAGAGAGCCGCGCGACAAATTCGTTGACCGGTTTCCGGGTCGCCCGCCGATGCGGGGAGACCTGCGCGATCGTCAGTGGCTCGGACTGGGGCACTCAGCTAAAGAATAAGAGCCCGCCGAAGCGGGCCCCCGTTCCCGGCCTCGGCACTCAGTCCTTTTGCACCTCGGCCACCGGCGTGCGCGCGCCGCGCGCGTTGACCTCGATGAATTCCTCGGTCAGTTCCCGCGCTTCGTCGTCTGGACGCTGCGTGTGCGGGCTCTTCATCAGGTAGCTCGAAGGACCGTCGAGCTGGCCCGAGATGCCGTTGTTCAGGGCCAGCTTGATCAGCCGCACCGCGTCGATCACGACCCCGGCCGAGTTCGGCGAGTCCCAGACCTCGAGCTTCAACTCGGCGGTCAGCGGCACGTCGCCGAAGGCCTTGCCCTCGAGGCGGATGTGGGCCCACTTGCGGTCGGTCAGCCACGGCACGTAGTCGGAGGGGCCGACGTGGACGTTCTCGGCGGGCAGGTCGTGCCCCATGATCGAGGTGACGGCGTTGGTCTTCGAGATCTTCTTCGAGTCCAGACGCTCGCGCTCGAGCATGTTGTAGAAGTCCATGTTGCCGCCGACGTT
>JAFDWF010000084.1 GCA_018268575.1 Actinomycetota bacterium | reverse complement strand
TCCGGCGGGGATCCCGCCGGATCATGCATCTTCCCTACGGGACCCGCGCGGATCGCACGGTCTTCGTGGCGTCTTTCCTCGGCCTCGTCACGGAGACGTCGCATTCTTCTGTCCCGTCACGGAGATGCCGGACTCCCGGGAAGCGCTTGCCCGCGACGACGTCGTCATCGTCGGCAGCGGCTCGTTGGTCGGCCTCTTCGTCGACGCCGGCGCGGTCGACGAGTACCGCCTGCGGGTCTTCCCCACCGCGACCGGCGCGAGCCGCCGGCCGTTCCGGGAGGAAGTCCGCCTCGACCCGGCGGGCACCGAGCGCATGGGCCCGACCGTCCTCACGATCTACATGCCGGGGGCCTGAGCTCCCGGCGTTCGCGACCCTGGCGAACGTCCTTGCCCCGTGGCGCCGGTCAGCCGTCCTGGCCGGCGCCCTGGGAGACCTCGGCGAGTCGGCGCTCGAGGAACCGTCGCTCCGGGCCGGGAGCGCTCAGCT
The DNA here is from genome assembly GCA_018268575.1 of Actinomycetota bacterium. GTDB lineage: Bacteria > Actinomycetota > Thermoleophilia > Solirubrobacterales > 70-9 > VAYN01. Next base: position 5,173 of record JAFDWF010000084.1, on the reverse strand, counting down.
CGAGGGCACGGGCGTAGGCGGCGCGTGCCTCCTCGCGGCGGCCGAGGCGGCGCAGGAGGTCGGCGCGGGTGGAGTGGAGGTAGCGGTAGTCGTCCAGGTCGAGGGCCTCGAGCACCGCGAGGCCGGCCGCCGGCCCCTCGAGCTCGGCGACCGCGACCGCCCGGTTCATCGTCACGACCGGCGAGCCGGTGATCCGCTCGAGGCGCTCGTAGAGGAGCGCGATCTCCGCCCAGTCGCGCGGCTCCCGCAGGTGGAGGTCGGCGATCACCGCCTGGATCGTGTAGGCCCCGTCCCCGCGGAGGGCGAGGGCGCGACCGACATGCGCCCGGCCCTCCGCGATCTGCCCTTCGTCCCAGAGCGAGCGGTCCTGGTCGTCGAAGAGGACGAGCTCGCCGCCCCGCAGGCGGGCGGCGCGGCGCCCGTCGTCGATCAGCATCAGCGCCAGCAGGGCGTGGGCTTCGGCTTCGTCGGGCATCAGCTCGACCAGCGAGCGACCGAGGCGGATCGCCTCCGCGGAGAGGTCGACGCGGCCGCCGCCCCAGCCCTCGTTGAAGATCAGGTAGAGGACCGCGAGCACCGCCTCGAGCCGCTCGGGCAGCAGGTGGTCGGGCGGGACGGCGAACGGGATGGCGGCGTCGCGGATCTTGTGCTTGGCGCGGGTCAGGCGCTTGCTCATCGTCTCGAACGGGACCAGGAACGCGCGGGCGATCTCCGCGGTCGAGAGGCCGCCGAGCGTGCGCAGCGTCAGGCCGACCTGCGCCTCGGGCGCCAGCGCCGGGTGGCAGCAGGTGAAGATCAGCTCCAGCCGCTCGTCGGGGAAGGGCGTCGTCTCCATCGTCTCCTCCGCTCGGTCGCGCAGCTCGCGCTCCAGCCGAGCGGTCTTCGCTGCCAGGGTCCGTTCGCGGCGGATGCGGTCGATCGCCCGGTTGCGGGCAGTCGTGATCAGCCACCCGGTCGGGTTGGCGGGGGCGCCTTCGCGCGGCCAGCGCTCGGCGGCGGTGGCGAACGCCTCCTGCGCGGCCTCCTCGGCGAGCTCGATGTCGCCGAGGAGGCCGACCAGCGTGGCGAGCACCCGCCCCCACTGGTCGCGGAAGACCTCCTCAAGCACCCCCGAGCTCCTGCTCGAGCACCGGGCGCACCTCGATCGCCGCGGTGAGGTCGAGCTCCTGCAGCTCGGCGGCGATCGCCAGCGCGCCGTCGAGGTCGTCGGCCTCGACCAGGATCAGGCCGGCGAGGAACTCCTTGCTGTCGACGAAGGGGCCGTCGGTCATCAGCAGCTTTCGCGACTCGAGGCTCAGGGTCGTCGCCGACTCGGCGGGCAGGAGGCGGACGAAGCCGCTCACCGCGGGCCGCTCGAGGACCGCGGCGATGCGCGGATCGATCTCGCCCGCGAGGCGCTCCCCCGATGCCTCCGCCTTGGTGTAGTTCAGCAGTACGTACTTCATCTGCGCTCCCTTCGTCGGCCGGTCTTTCCCTCTGGACGAACGGCGACCGCGCGGACGGACACCGCGGTGGATTCCTCGGTCCCACCTGTCCGTCGCGGCGGCGGTCGTTCGTCATCAGATCAAAGGGCCGGCATCCGCGCCGGCCGTGCGCGAAAGGTGGAGGAGATGACCAACTACGTGTTCGCCTACAGCGGCGGCAAGGGCGTGTCCGAGGACGAGGCCGTGCGCGAGGCGCAGATGGCGCGCTGGGAGCGGTGGTTCGGCGAGCTCGGCGCGGCCGTCGTCGACGGCGGGGCGGCGACCGGGGCGGCGAGGACGGTCGGCGCGGGCGGCGCGGTCGACGCCGGCGGCTCGCTCGGCATGACCGGCTTCTCGATCGTCTCGGCCGCGGACCTCGACGCGGCGGTCGCGCTGGCGAAGGGCTGCCCGGTCCTCGAAATCGGCGGCGCGGTCGACGTCTACGAGGCGATCTCGATCTAGGTCGAGCCCGCACCGAAAGGAGATTCAGATGTCGAGCATCCTGCATCGCCTCACGATCGACGCGCCGCCCGAGCGCGTCCACGACCTTCTCGCCAAGGAGGGGATCGGGCAGTGGTGGACGTCCCACCCGACCGACGGCGAGGACTCGGTCGGCGGCCGCCTCGCGGTCCGCTTCCGCGACGGCGGCGATCCGGCCGCGGTCTTCGAGGTCGTCGGGCGCGAGCCGCGGCGCGTCGCCTGGCGCTGCGTCGAGGGTCCCGACGAGTGGATCGACACCGTGATCGTCTTCGCCCTCGCCGCCCGCGAGGACGGCGGCACGACGCTCCTCTTCACCCACGAGGGGTGGAGGGAGGAGACCGAGTTCATGCACGGCTGCTCGACCAACTGGGCCGCCTACCTGATCAGCCTCAAGTCCGGGGCCGAGGGCCGGGGCTTCGACGCCTACCCGGGCGGCGAGATCAGCCGCTGGGACTGAAGGTTCGGGCGCGGGCGATCCGGTGCCCGCGCCCTGCGCCGCTCAGGCGGCGGCTTCCCGTTCTTCCTTGCGCTGTTCGATCACCGTGGCGACGCAGCGTGAGTGGGGCGTCCCCTTTTCGCCCTTGACGATGTGCTTGCCGGTGGTGGCCTTGCAGGCCTGGCTGGGGCTCATGTTCGGATGGGCGGCGGCCAGCTTGTGGGCTTTCACGCAGGCGCTGAACGGCGTCCCGGGCGTGCCGGCGACGTGTTCCTTGCTCTCGCCCTGGCAGTAGTAGCCGTACGCTTTGGTGCTCGCCGGCGCGGGGGAGTATTGCGGTCCGTTCCCCTGCCCGGCCGCCCCGTGTCCGTTGCCGGGTTCGGCGGGCTTGTGCCCGTTGCCGTTGCCCGGTTCGGCCGGTTGGGCCGCCGGCGCGGCGGCGGGCGCCGCCGCCAAGGCGAGGACGCCGACCAGGAGCACGATCTTCAGGTGGAGCTTCAAGGCTCTTTCCTCCCATCGGGCCAAGGGCCCGTTGTTTTGATGTCCAGGACAAGAACGGGCCGGCGGTCGCGATGTCAGGGTCAGTTGACGGCGATCGGCCCTTGATCCCTCTTATCGGCAGGCTCGGCGGTTCCCGCCTGGCCGATAGAGATGCCCCGTGGTACCCCTACACTTGATCCCGATGGCGACGCGCGACCGAGTGATCCACGTCCCTCCGGACGCCTACGACCGACTTGAGCGAGAGGCCGGTCGTCGCGGCATGGGACCGGACGAGCTCGCCGCCGAACTACTCGCCGCCGAGCTTGCTCCCGCCGACTTCGACTGGGATGCCGCCCTGGCCGAGCTTGCCGAGGTTCGCGGCCGGATGCGAGGCGGTCCCGACGATGCCGTGGCGATCGCTCGCGAGGGTCGCGAAGAACTCGAACGACGCGGCCTTTGACGGTCGTTCTCGCTTCGAACGTCCTCGTCGCGATGGTCACGGCCGACCGACGGGCGGAGGCCGTCGGTCGTCACGTACAGGTATTGGCCGAATCCGGTGAGGCGCTGCACGCGCCCCGACTCCTCCGCTACGAGGTTGCCAACGCCATCACCCGCAAGATCGTCGCCGGGGAGATCGACACTGCCGACGCCTCGCGTGGGTGGAGGCAGATCGTGGCGATGCCGATCGTGCTGCACGAACTCGACGATGGTCCCGCCGCAATCGGGATCGCCCTACGCCTACGGCGGGAGAGCGCCTACGACGCTGCCTACGTCGCCCTCGCCCAGGAGCTTGACGCCGAGTTGCTGACCCTCGACGGACCGCTTGCGCGCAATGCGGCGAGCATTGACCTACCGGTTCGGCTGCTTCAGGTCTGAGCCTGGCCGAGCCCGTCTGTGGGGAGCGGATCGGCGCCTCGCGGCGCGGCCTCCTCGCCGAGCTCGTCGCCGCCCAGGGTCAGATGACGAAGGGGATCAGCATCTTCGTCCTCGCCCGGTAGGCCGGGTAGGCGGCCGGGAAGGTGACGGTCAGGTTCCTCTCCTCCACCGATGCCGAGTAGTAGAAGTAGGCGCCCAGGATCGCGACGATGACGAGGCCGATCAGGTTGGTGAGAAGCGCGGTCCCGAGCACCGCGGCCAGGAGCCCGGAGTAGATCGGGTGGCGGATCAGCCGGTAGGGCCCGGAGGTGACCAGCTCGGGTTCCTCCTTGCGGGTCATCGGCATCCCCCAGTTGCGCCCGAGGTGGACCCGGGCCCAGACCGCCGTCGCGATCCCGGCCGCGAAGGCCACCGCCCCGACCGCCCCGAGGACGATGCTGTGGACGGCCAGGCTCCCACCGCCGAAGGCGCGGAGGAGGAGGATGACCGCCAGTGCGGTGAGGCTGCCCAGCGGGATCCGGCGCCTGCCGCCCCTGCCTTGCTTGACGCCGCGGGCCGACGCCAGCCAGTAGACCCCGAAGAGGACCCAGGCGACGAGCAGGGCGACCTTGAGCGTGTGCATCACGCTCGCCTGCCGCGGCGGTCGACGGCGATCTCCCAGCCGATGAAGTCGCGGCGGCGGGAGGCTCTCCTCATAGGGCGAGAAAGTCGGCGAGCCAGCCGCGCACGGCGGCGAGCGTCGCGTCGTCCGCACGGCCGGCACGGCCCACCAGCCTCGCGCGCGAGATCGTCCTGACCTGCTCGGACATCGCCCACGAACGCCGGCCGAGCTCGGCCCCGATCACCTCGACGTGGTTGGGCCATCCGCGGTCCACGCTGGTGATCGGCACCACCAGCGCGAGGGTGTCGACGCTCGCCAGGTAGCCGGCCCCGGCGACGACCAACGCGGGTCGCCGTCCCACCTGATCGCGGCCGACCGCGATCTCCGGCGCCACCCAGATGACGTCGGCGGGACCGAGCGCCTCGCCCGGCGCGCCGGCCACCGTCATCCCTCGGTGCGGTTCCAGGCGCCGGCCTCCTCGCGCCAGGACGCCAGGTCCTCGGGAGGCGTCGCCCTGATCGCGGCACCGAGGGCGGCCATGCGCACCTCGCGCTCCCCCAGGTTCGCCAGGTACTCGAGGTGCTGGCCCAGCGTGCGATGCGCCAGGGCGGCCTGTCCCTTGAGGCGGTCACGCACCTCACTCGAGACCTTGATGGTGGTGATCATACTTTCAGTATACCGTCGGACTTCTCGTCGACCGCGACGAGTGAGTCCGGGCGTCCCGGAGGCGACCCGGGCAGGCTGTGGCCGCCTCCGGGACGCCCGGGACGGGAGGTCTTGCGGGGGGAAGCCTGCGCAGGGACGGGTGCATCGCTCAAGAACCTCTGTGTCGAGTTT